>DASPKU010000007.1 GCA_035627955.1 Phycisphaerales bacterium | reverse complement strand
CACCCGCCCGACCAACCCCGGCGACGCCACGCCCCCCCCGCTCAACGAAGAGCACATGCTCGAGTGGATCGAGGGCAAGCTGTCCCGCATCGAGGAGAGCAACCGCTCAGCCTCCACCCGCGCCGGCGTCTCCGAGCGGGTCCGCCAGATGCAGGCCAACCGGCGCGCCCTCCAGTCCCTGGGCGACGAGCGAGCCCCCGCCGAGCTGATGGACCGCGTCATGGCCGCCCTCGAGCGCGACGCCCTGGTGGGCCTGACCAACGGCGACAACGTCAGCGACCACCCGCCGATCAACATCGCGACGCGCACAGTGACCAAGCGGGGCAACGGCGCCCTCCACCGCATGGCCCCGCAGCTGGCCCTCGCCGCGGGCCTGCTGCTGCTGGTCGGCGGCGCCGCCTACTGGGGCTCGGTCCTCGTCAAGCCCAAGCCCATCGGCCCCATCGCCACCCACAACCCCACCGCGCCTGACGCCGGCGATGCGGCCACCAAGCGCGAGCACGAGCGGATGCTGGCAGAGGGCACGACCATCGCCGACGAGCCCTCCTCGCGCGATGCGACGACCATGGCGATGACCGCCCCGGCGCCCGCGCCAGAGGAAATGACCGACGAGCGCATCCTCCGCCTCGCCCGCGAGGGCCGGCTGGTGATCCGCGTCGGCGCCCGCGATCTGAGCAAGCTCGCGCAGGTGGAGGCGATGGACACCCTCAAGGACGGCCGCACCTGGCGTCTCTCCAAGGACGTGCCGCAGGAGGTCGTGGTGGCCCTCGCTCCCGCTCCCCGCAGCCCCAGCTCTGTCGCGACCGAGGCCCAGGCGCCATTGATCACCTCCAGGGACCCGGTGAACCCCTTCATCACCAGAGGCGCGCCCGGCTTCCCCGCCCCCGTCCTCGGCGAGTTCACGCCCACCACGCCGCGCACCTACCTCGTGGACTTCCCCGACACCCGCAAGTCGCTCGACGCGATCAAGGCCACCCTCGCCGACCGCCTCAAGGCTGAGGTCGAGTTTGAGGAGATGCCCTTCGACCTCTCGCTCCCGCGCGTCGAAGACCCCGAGGCCGTGCTCTGGTGGACGCTGCCGCCCACCAGCTGGACGCAGCGCGTGACGGTGCCGGTGGTGATCGAGTCGAAGTAAGTGATGTGCCACGATCACGTCCTCGTGATCGTGCTCGCACGAAGTGCAACCGTCGCGACCGGCCCGACAGGCACGATCATGAAGCATGATCGTGGCACTTCCGGACCTACCCCACCACGAAGTTCACCATCTTCCCCGGCACCACGATCACCTTCTTGATCGCCTTGCCCGCGATCAGCTCCTGCACGCGCGGGTCCGCCTTCGCCGCGGCCTCGATCGCCGCGCCGTCGCTGCCCGCGGGCACGGTGATCTTGCTCCGCAGCTTGCCCATGACCGACACGGGGATCTCGATCTCGTCGTCGGCCGCGAGCTTCTCGTCGGCGATCGGGAACCGCTCGTACACGATCGACCGCCGCTCCGCCTTCGGGTCCCGGGGCAGCCGCATCACGCGGTGCCACAGCTCCTCCGCCAGGTGCGGGGCCAGCGGCGCCAGCATCAGGATCAGCGGCGCCGCGACGCTCACCGGCACCGCCGGCAGCGACCCCAGGTGGTTGTTCAGCTCGATGAGCTTGCTGACGACGGTGTTGAAGCCCAGCGACTCCATGTCGCGCCGCACGCCGATGATCGTTTTGTGCAGCAGCCGCAGGCTGGCCCGGTCCGCCTCCACCTCCGCGCACCGCGAAACGCCCGTGCCCTCATCGATCAGATTCCGCCACACCTTCTGCAGGAACCGGTACGAACCGATGATGTCCCGCGTGTTCCACGGCTTGCTCGCCTCGAGTGGCCCCATCGCCATCTCGTAGACGCGCAGCGTGTCGCAGCCGAACTCCGTGAACATCTCGTCCGGCGACACGGCGTTCTTCAGGCTCTTGCCCATCTTGCCGTACTCGCGGATGACCTGTTCCCCGTCGTAAAGCCACGGCCCGGGCGAGTCCTTGAGCTCGGTCTTGAACTCCATGAAGTTGCGGCCCTGCGCGTCGGTCACCTTGAAGGCGTCGACGTAGATCTCTCGCGGGTCCTTGAAGGCAAACTCCTGGATGTACCCCTGGTTGAACAGCTTCTGAAACGGCTCGGGCGTTGACACGTGCCCCAGGTCGAACAGCACCTTGTGCCAGAACCGCGCGTAGAGGAGGTGCAGCACCGCGTGCTCGACGCCCCCGACGTACAGGTCAACGCCGCCGGTCGCGCCGCTGCTGCCCATCCAGTACTGGTCCACGTGCTTGTCGACGAACGCCCGCGGGTTCGCCGGGTCCAGGTACCGCAGGTAGTACCAGCACGACCCCGCCCAGTTGGGCATGGTGTTCGTCTCGCGCGTGTACCGCTTGGGCCCGTCGCCCAGGTCGAGCGTCACGCTCACCCACTCGCGCGCCCGGTTGAGCGGCGTCCGCACCGGGGCGTCGGGGTCATCGCTGGTCTCGGGCCGGAAGTCCTCGAGCTCGGGCAGCAGCAGCGGCAGCATCGAGTCGGGCAGCGCGTGGGCTACGCCGGCCTCGTCGTACACCACCGGGAACGGCTCGCCCCAGTACCGCTGCCGGCTGAACAGCCAGTCCCGCAGCTTGTACGTCACCGCCCTCCGCCCCGCGCCCCGCTCCTCCAGCGACTTCGTGATGGACGCCTTGGCCTCGGGCGTGGGCAGCCCGGTGATCGAGAAGTACGTGCCCGACGAGTTCACCGCCGTGCCGTGCTCGGTGAAGGCGTGCCCCAGCTTGCGGTAGTACGCCGCGCTCGCGAACACGCTCTTGAGCTCGTCGGCGCTGCGCACGTCGATCTTCTCGAGGGTCTTGAGCCACTGGCCCTGCACCTTGCCGCGCCCGCTCTGCTTGGCCGAGTCGGTGGGCTCGCCGCGCCGCTTGCGCACGATCAGCAGCGCCTCCTCGTACGGGTACTTCTGCTCGCTGGTGATAACCAGGCCCATGAAGTCGGCCAGCTGCTCGCGCCAGTATGCCGGCGCCGCGCTGTTCTGGTAGGCGTGCTGGGCGAAGTGCCGCAGGGCCAGCACGTCCGGCGGGTACACCACGTCGCGGATCGGCAGGTTAAGCGCCTGGGCGAACTCAAAGTCGCGCTCGTCATGCGCCGGCACCGCCATGATCGCGCCCGTGCCGTACCCCATCAGCACGTAGTCGGCGATGAAAACCGGGATCGGCGTCCCCGTTGCTGGGTTGATCGCGTACGCCCCCGTGAAGACGCCTGTCTTCTCCTTGGCCTCGGTCCGCTGCTCGTCCGTCTTGCCCTTGGCGTACGCGCGGTACGCGGCGATCGCCTCGCTGGGCGTGCCGTACCCGCCCGCCGGCGCCCCCGGGAACACGCCGCGCCACTCCTTCTGCACGATGGTCGTGGCCCCGGGCTTGAGCCACTGCGCCGGCGCGATCCGATCCACCAGCGGGTGCTCGGGGCTGAGCACCATGTACGTCGCGCCAAACAGCGTGTCGGGGCGCGTGGTGAAGACCGTCACCTTTTCAGCGACATCCTCGAGCTCAAACTCAACGTGCGCGCCCTCGCTCTTGCCGATCCAGTTCCGCTGCATCAGCTTGATCGGCTCGGGCCAGTCCACCTTCTCCAGGTCACTCAGCAGCCGGTCCGCGTACGCGGTGATCCGCATCATCCATTGCCGCAGCGGCCGCTTGTACACGGGGAAGTTCCCGCGCTCGCTCCGCCCCTCGGCCGTGACCTCCTCGTTGGCCAGCACCGTCCCCAGCATCGGGCACCAGTTGACCGGCACGTCGGACAGGAACGCGAGCCGCCGCCCGTCGACCTCCGCCCGCCGCTCGCCCTCGCTCAGCTCCTTCCACGCCCGCCCGCTGCTCGTGGCCACCGCGCCGGACTCAAACGCGCGCACCAGCTCCGCGATGGGGCGTGCCTTCCCCGCCTTCTCGTCGTACCAGCTCTCATAAATTTGCTTGAAGATCCACTGCGTCCACTTGTAGAAGTCCGTGTCCGTCGTCGACACGCTGCGGTGCGGGTCGTGCCCCAGCCCCAGGCGCGTGAGCTGCTGCCGCATCGTCGCGATGTTCCGCTCGGTGCTCACCCGCGGGTGCGTGCCCGTCTGGATCGCGAACTGCTCCGCCGGCAGCCCGAACGCATCGAACCCCATCGTGTGCAGCACGTTGTACCCCGCCATCCGCAGGTACCGCGCATAGATGTCCGTCGCGATGTACCCCAGCGGGTGCCCAACGTGCAGCCCCACGCCGCTGGGGTAGGGGAACATGTCCAGGATGTACTTCTTTGCCTTGCTCGCGTCGAACCCCGGCTCGCCCGGGTTGGGCGTGTAGTACGTCCGCTGCTCCGCCCACAGCTGCTGCCACCGCCCCTCGATCTCCTGCGCCAGCGCGGCGTTATAGCGGTGGGGGGGCGTATCGCCCTGGTTCTTCGCGGAGTCAGTCGTCTTCGCGGCATCACTCATGGGACGCCACTTTAGGGACCCACCCGCCCGCTTTGCCCCCCAATTACAGCATCACCGCTTGAACGGCTTCGGCTCGATCGCCTGCGCCGGCGGCCCGTACTTCTCCCGCAGCAGCCGCTTGGCCTCGCCCGCGATCGCGAACGACCCGGTGATCAGGATGATGTCCTTGTCCCGCGACGCCACCGCGTTCCCCGCGCTGCGGATCGCCTCGGTCAGGTTGCTCACGTGGTGCGCCATCTTCCCGCCCAGCTCCACGAACTTGCGGTGCAGCTCCCGCGGGTCCGCCGCCCGCCCGCTGCCCTCGGCCTTGGTGAAGAAAATCTTGTCCGCACCCGTCGCCACCGCGCTCAGCAGCGCCGGCACGTCCTTGTCCGCCGCGCACCCGAACACCACCACCATCGAGTCATACCGGATGTGCGAGCCCACGGCCTTCATCAGCGCCTGCATCGACTCGGGGTTATGCGCCCCGTCGATGTACACCCGCGGGTGCGTGTGCACCAGCTCCAGCCGCCCGTTGACCACCGTCCGCGAGAGCCCCGTCGCCACCTTGCCCTCGGGCGTCTCGATCCCCCGCTCCCGCAGCCGGTCCAGGATCGCCAGCGCCAGGCCGCAGTTGAGCGCCTGGTGCTCGCCCTTGAGCGGCACCGGCACGTGCTCGAAGTTGCTCCGCGGGCTGCTCAGGCACACCCGCGCGTGCGGCCCGATGTTGTGGCTCGCCTCCAGGCGGTAGGTAAAGTCGATCTCCTGACCGAGCACTTCCAGGCGCGTCTGCACTTCCGCCGCCTTGGCCCGCAGCACCTCCATCACCTTCTCGTGCTGCGGCACCGTGACGCACGGCACGCCCGCCTTGATGATGCCCGCCTTCTCCGCCGCGATCTTCTCCAGCGTGTCCCCCAGGATCGCGGTGTGCTCCAGCTGAATGGCCGTGATCGCCGTCACCTCCGGCATGATCACGTTGGTCGCGTCCACGCGCCCGCCCATCCCCACCTCAACCACCGCGATATCGACTGCTTGCTCGGCGAAGTACTGGAACGCCACCGCCGTGAGGAACTCGAAGTAGGTCACCTCGCCAAGCCGCTTGGGCAGGTCCTCCGCCGCCGCGGCCGCCCGCTCCAGCAGCTCCGCGAACTCGCCCCCCGCGATCTCCTTCTTATTGATGCGGATCCGCTCGGTCAGGTTCACCAGGTGCGGGCTGGTGTACAGCCCCACGGTCAGCCCGCATGCCTGCAGGCCCGCCGCGGCCATCTCACACACGCTGCCTTTGCCCTTGCTGCCCGCCACGTGCACCGTGCGGATCGCCTTCTGCGGGTCGCCCAGCGCCGCCATCAGCGCCGTCATGCGGTCCAGGTTGAACACCTGCACCGCGTCCACCTGCGAAGGGCGGGTCTGCTCCACGTTCACGCGCGTGCGCAGGAACTCCATTGCTTCGTCGAAGGTCTCGAAACCCTTCGTCATCGCTGACTTCCGCGGCTTGTTCGACACGCCGTCCCCCACCTGCACCCCTCGTCCATACCCGCCCACCCGTGCTCCACTCTCCGTCACTTGCGACATCTCGTTCGATGGTAGCAGGAAGCGCGCAAAACCAAAGCGCGTTGACCACTGGTTCTTCACCCCACCAACGCGTGCCGGTCACAACCCGAATCCGCGCAAGGCGTTGACTCTGTGCGCCACGCGCACTACGTGCCAGCCGCGAAGTGGATACAAGACCCGAGCGCAAGCTCCGGAGTGCCCCTGCTTCTTGTTTTCAGCCCAGGCGCGAGCGCTTGCTGCCAGACACCGCCTTACTGATCCAGCAGCGGCACCAGCGTGATGTAGTCCGTCACCGCCCGCGCGCCCCCGCACTCCTGCACCAGCCGTGCCACCTGACCCCGGTGGTACGTCGAGTGGTTGAACACGTGCGTGAGGATGTCGTCCAGCACCCGCACCTTCGCCTCGCCCTCGCTGCTGGTGTAGCCCACCGTGGTCCCAAGGTCCCCGTCGCTCAGCGCGTGCAGGAACTCCGCCCATTCGCGGTCCTGCTCCTGGGCCGCGAGTCGCGTCTGCTCGAGCGTCCACACCGGGAACCAGTCCTTGGGGTTCTCGTAGGGCCGCCCCTCCACCCGCGCCAGCCACACGAACCGGGCCAGCTGCACGTGCGACATCACCGCGATCGCCCGCTCAAACCCAGGGTGCCGCCGCCCCTCCGCAGGCACGCTCTCGATCGACGTCAGTGCCCGTCGCGTCGCCTCCACCTCGTACGCCAGCAGCCGCCCATACCGCGAAACACCCGTGTGCACCGTCGAGTTCATGGCTGGTCCTCCTCGATGGAATACCAAACACGGAGGCACGGAGATCACGGAGGCAAGACTGCTTGATTCTCACCCTTGATGCCTGAATGCCACCTGCCCCGATGCCTCTCTTCCACCCGCCTCTTCCCGCCCCGCCCGCTCTCCGTGCCTCCGTGTTTTGTCTTCCTTTTTAGTGCTCGTGCTCGTGATCGTGCTCGCCCTGCTCAATCACCTCACCCGCCGACGCCATCGCCGCCTTCATCTCCGCCACCGCCTGCCGTAATCCAACATACACCGCACGGCTCACAATCGCATGCCCAATGTGCAGCTCCGATACCCCGGGCAGCCCTGCGATCGCCTTCACGTTCTGGTAGTTCAGCGCATGCCCCGCGTTGAACCGCATCCCCGCCTCCAGGATCGCGTTCCCCGCCCGCAGCACCCGCTCCAGCTCACCGAACACCTCATCCCGCATGAGGTCCCCGCCGTGCCGCGCAAACACCTCGGCCCAGGGCCCCGTGTGCACCTCGCACACGCTGAACCCCGCCTTCGCCGCGGCCTCCACCTGCCGCTCCTCCGCATCGATAAACGCCGACACCAGGCACCCGCCATCCTTCAGCCGCGCCACGATGTCCGTGAGCCGCGCCAGCTGCCCCGCGACGTCCAGCCCGCCCTCGGTCGTCACCTCCGCCCGCCCCTCGGGGACCAGCATCGCCGAGTGCGGCCGGATCCGCCGCGCGATCGCCACCATCTCGTCCGTCGCCGCCATTTCAAAGTTGAACCGCACCCGCACATACGGCCGCAGCAGCTCCACATCGCGATCAGTGATGTGCCGCCGGTCCTCCCGAAGGTGCACCGTGATCCCGTCCGCGCCTCCAAGCTCCGCCTCATGCGCCGCCCGCACCGGGTCCGGCTCACCAAACTCCGGCGCATTGCGGTACCGCGCCTGCCGAACCGTCGCGACGTGGTCGATGTTCACGGAGAGGAGGGGCATGCCGCGATGATACGAGCCTGCGTTTCCTGAGCCCCGGTAGGGGCGGCCGAAAGTAGCCCAGGGTGGAGCGAGTCCTTGAGCGGAACCCTGGGTCCGAGGTGCGCAGCCTCAGAGCCCCGGAGGGGCGGCCCTCCCTCAACCCTTCGCCCGTAGAGCCCTCTCGATCTTCTGAACAGTCGCAGGCGTCGCGGTGTGCTTGCCCGCCTCGATCCGGCACAGCGTTTCCACCCGGATCCCCGCCTTCGATGCAAGCTCCTTCTGAGTCAGGCCGGCATCGATCCTCGTCCGCATGATCTTGCGGGCCAGCGATGCGCGACCAAACGCCACGGCCGCCACCTCCCCGCGCTTGTTCGCCCGCGGCAGGGGCGGCAACTTCGCAAGCGCGCTCAGCCGTTCAAACTCTTCTCGTGGCAGAACCACGTACTCGCGTCCATCCAAGTTCAGATTGGCCCTATCCATGCTCCACCTCAGTCGTAAAACCCATCCCGCTTCCCGATCTGGACGACTGTCACCAGGGCGTTCCGCCCCGCGCCCTCAACCGTAAACAGCACGCGGTAGTCACCAGTACGGACGCGGTAGTACCCCGCGAGTTCGCCCCTGAGGGGCTTCGCCCCGCTCACCGTCGGCCAGTCCTCCAGCCGCTCGAACACCCGCACGACCCGTGCATGGATCGTGAGCGGCAGCGCTTCCAGCTGCTCCTGCGCCTCGGGTGTCAAGACGACATCAGCCACAATGCAACGCTACCAGCACTTGACATCGTATGTCAATCGGCGGCCAGGCGGTTGACAAGCTCAGGGCTTCCTGATCGCCTTCCCCTCCACCGTCAAGCTCGCCGCCTTCCCCTTCTTCTTCCGCTTCCACCCAAACGGCAGCACCTCGCGCACTACAAACACCAGCGCACACGCGGCCACCGCCGTCACCACCCAAAACTGCCAATCCCCCCACGGCATCACGCACCCCCCAGCCCGGCCAGCACCTGGTACACGACCAGCGAGGCTACGTACGCCACCCCCGTCATCCACCCCAGCTGCAGCAGCGCCCACTTGAGACCCCCCGCCTCCCGCGCCGTCACCGCCAAGGTCGGCAGGCACTGCATCGCCAGCACGTAGTACACCAGCAGCGACCAGCACACCGCCATCGTGAACACCGGCGTCCCGTCGTCCCGCTTCGCCGCGGCCACTTCCGCCAGCACGCCCTCGTCCTCCGCATCCTCCGACCCCGTCGTCACCACTGCCATCGTCGACACGAACACCTCACGGGCCGCGAAGCTCGCCATCACGCCCACGCTCAGCTGCCGGTCATACCCCAGCGGCCGGAGCACGGGCTCCACCGCCGTGCCGATCCGCCCCAGGAACGAGTGACGGCTCGCGTGCTGGTGCTCCATCCGCTCTGCCGCGCCCACAAGCTCCTCCGCCTGCTCGGGCGAACTCGCCTCCACCGCCGCCGCCTGCTCCCGCATCTGCACAGCCGCCGCGGGCGGCTCCACCCGTGGGTACGCCCCCAGCCACCACAGCACGATCACGATCGCCAAAATGTTCGTCCCCGCGTTCCGCACGAACACGAACGCCCGGTCCCACGTCCCCAGCAGCGCCGTCCGCACGCTCGGCCGCTTGTAGCTCGGCAGCTCCAGCGCCATCGGTCGCCCCTTGCCCTTCAGGATCGTCCGGCGGAACAGCAGGCTCGTCACCAGCGCCGCCACGATCCCCAGCACATAGCAGCCCGTGAACGCCACCGCCCCCATCAATGGCCGGTCCGCGAACAGGATCGACGTCAGCAGCACGTACACCGGGATCCGCGCCGAGCAGCTCATGAACGGTGCCACCAGGATCGTCGCCAGCCGCTCCCGCCGGTCCGGTATCGCACGGCACGCCATGATCCCCGGAAGGGCGCACGCGTGGCTCGAAAGCAGCGGCATGAACGAGTGCCCGGGCAAGCCAAACGGCCGCAGCACGCGGTCCATCACGAACGCCGCGCGCGCCAGGTACCCCGTGTCCTCCAGCAGCGAGATCAGCAGGAACAGCAGGCAGATCTGCGGCAGGAAGATCACCGTCGCGCCCACCCCCTGCACCACGCCGTGCGACAGGAAGTCGCTCAGGATGCCCGCGGGCAGCACCGAGTCCAGCCACGCCGTGGCCTTGCCGAACACCGTGTCGATCAGCCCCATCGGGATCTGCGCCAGCGTGAAGATCACCCAGAACAGCCCCGTCATCACCGCCGCGAACACCACCAGCCCCAGCACCGGGTGCGTGAACACGCGGTCCAACCGGTCCGTCAGCGTGTCCATCCCCACCGCCACCGCGTTGGGCCCGGTCTCCACCACCGCCGTCGCGGCGTCATACGTCTCATCCGCCCACCGCTCCACGCCCTCGCGCGTCCCCGGCGGCGTGCGGTTCGGCACGCGGGCCGCGCACAAGGCAGTCCGCAGCTCCTCCAGCCCCTCGCCGCTCCGCGCGCTGATCCCCACCACGCGGCAACCCAGCCGCTCCTCCAGCATCGCCAGATCAATCACCAGCCCGCGCCGGCGCGCCAGGTCCATCATGTTGACCGCCACCACCGTCGGCAGCCGCCGCCGCAGCGCCTCCCCCGCCAGCACCAGGTTCCGCGCCAGGTTCGTGCCGTCGACCACCACCAGCACGCCGTCGGGCGCCGTCGCCTCCCGCCCCGGCGCCGCCAGCGTCCCCGCCAGCACCCGCCGGCACACCTCCGCCTCGCTCTGCTCCAGCTCCAGCGAGTAGACCCCCGGCAGGTCGATCAGCTCGAACGCGCCGTCATCGACACGCACCGTCCCCCGCCGCGCCTCCTGCGTCGTCCCCGGGAAGTTCCCCGTCTTGTGCCGCAGCCCCGACAGCCGGTTGAACAGCGTCGTTTTCCCCGTGTTCGGATTGCCGATCAGCGCGATGCGCGTCGGCAGAGCGGGCTTCAGCCCTTGCTCCACGGCCCCGCTGCCCGTTGCGACAGTGCTCATCCGCCCTCGACGCTGCCCACGAGGACCTTCTCCGCCAGCGGCCGCGCCAGCCCGATCCGGCACACGCACCCGCCCTTGCGACCGCAGCTCTCGCCCCCGCCCATGACCTCAACGATGCACGGCTCGCCCAGCCGGCACAGCCGCACCCGCGCCTCCAGCCGCAGCCCCATAGCCCGCAGCAGGTCCGCATCCCCAGCGTCCAGACTGGTGGTCCGTACGACCGCCGTCTGACCGGGCTTGAGGGTCGTCAGCGCGACATACGAGACCGGGGCGCAAGCTCCGGACGTATCCGCCTTTACAGAGTCGCCCAGACGCGGTGCCGACGCCCCGACAGACACCCCGCACGTCACCACCACCGGCGTTTCGCCCGCGGCCCCGCAGCATTCGTCACAGCCTGCGCCCATGCAAGTCCTCAACCGGCGGCAGCCAAACCCCGCCCAAACCGGGGGTTCCAGCTCACCACCTCAAACGGTAGCGCAGTTGAGACTCACTCGCAACATTCCCCTCTCACCCCACCCTGATTCCTCGCCGATAATAAAGTGACGCGAGCCCGCACCGCACCCCGCCAAGCCCACCTCTATGTCCACAGCCAACCCACCACCCGCATCTATCACTGTGGGCATGGTCACCAACGTCCTCACGCCCTACTGGGTGCACCTCTTCCTCCGCTTCGCGCGCGAGATCCCTGGTGTCAAGATCGCCACCTGCTCGCTCTTTGAGGAGGGCGATCAGCCCTGGTCCCTGGAAGAAGTCGCGGAGATCCACCCGTACTGCGTCGGCCCCGGCGAGGGCGTCCGCACCCGCACTCTGGCCGACACGATCGCCGACTACCGCAAGGCCCAGCGCGTCACCCGCTGGATTCAGCAGAGCAACATCGACGCCGTCGTCATCGGCGGTTACGCCGACGTCTGCCGCGCTCTGGTCATCCGCTGGTGCCACAAGCACAACATCACCGTGCTCGTGTTCGCCGACAGCAACGTCCGCTCCACGCGCCCCGGCGGCCTTAAAGGCTGGCTCAAAAAATGGTTCCTCTCCGCCATTCGCCGCATGGTTGATGGCGTCCTCGTCTGCGGCCGCAACGGTGCCGACTTCTTCACCTTCTACAACTTCCCCCCCGAGTGCATCCACATCTGCCCCGTGGAGCCCGACTACCAGCTCATCCAGTCGCTCACCGAAGCGGACATCGCACCCGTCCTCGCCCGCTACAACCTCGATCCCGCCCGCAAGCGCATCGTCGCCTGCTCGCGCCTGATCGACATCAAGCGCGTCGACCTCGCTATCGACGCCTTCGCATCCATCGCCACGAAGCGCCCCGACTGGGACCTCGTCATCGTCGGCAGCGGCCCCCTCGAGCCGCAGCTCAAGGCCCGCGTCCCCGCCCACCTCCGCTCCCGCGTGATCTTCACCGGCTTTGTGGGCAGCCAGAAGGACGTCAGCGCCATCTACCGCGCTTCCCACGTGCTCGTCCACCCCGCGGAGTACGAGCCCTACGGCCTCGTCATCTGCGAGGCCGTCGCCGCCGGCATGGCCATCGTCGTCAGCTCCATCACCGGCGCCGCGCCCGAGGTCGTTGGCGAGGGCGTCAACGGCCGCATCTTCCCCGTCGGCAACCACCGCCTCCTCACCACCGCCCTGCTCGATGCCACCGACGAGCGCCGAAACCCTGTGTACCGCGCTAACTCCCTGGGCATGCTCCAGGACTGGCGCCGGCGGGCCGACCCAGTCCGCGGCCTCGCCGCCGCGCTCGCCGCGATGGGCCTCTCCATTGAGGCTCTCTCCCAGCCCGACCACCCGGTCGCGCCGCTGGTCCAGCTGGCGACCACGGCCCCAATGATCTAACCCGAGCCGGGTTGCTGTGCACCCCCATCCGAGTGGGCCGATGCTGCCGCGAGCCGCGAGAGACGCCGCGCATCCACCTCCAGCCAGACGACTTACAACCAATCTCCCACTTCGCTGGCCGCCCGCAAAACCCGGGTGCATGTTCCAGATGGCGCACACCGCGCCGCCTGACCCAAACAGCACCCAAAATGATCGCCACCGTCCAGTCCGTGCTCCCCGATACCGCCCGCCCGACGGTCGCGCTCATCTTCAACGTCCAGACCCCATACCGCCTGCACCTCACCCGCCGCCTGGTCGACGAGGTCCCCGGGGTCCGCTTCTGCTCCCTCTTTACCCACGACCAGGCCGACCAGGCCTGGGAGAAGCAGCACCACGCCGAGATCAACCCCGTCTACTTCGGCCAGGGCCAGCCCGTCGTCGAGATCGGCCAGCGCAAGTGGTTCAAGCGCGACTGGCAGAAGGGCGGCGAGATCATCGCCTGGCTCAAGGCCAACGACGTCAAGGCCGTGTTCCTCGGCGGCTATCAGGACGCCACCCGCGCCCGCCTCATCGCCTGGTGCCGCCTGCACAAGGTCCCTTGCTACATGGTGGCCGACAGCAACTCCCGCGGCGACCTCGCCCGTGGCGCTAAGGCCGTCATCAAGAAGCTCGTCGTCTCCTCGGTCGTCCGCGCCGTCTCTGGCTTCATGGTCTGCGGCCGCCTCGGCGCCGAGTACTTCGCCAACTACGGCGCCAAGCGCGAGAAGACCTTCATCAGCCCCTACGAGCCCGACTACTCGCTCATCGACCAGATCACCGACGAGCAGGCCCGCACCGCATGCCGCCGCCACGCCCTCCGCCCGCACCTCAAGCGCATCGTCACCTGCTGCCGCCTCGTCGACGTCAAGCGCGTCGACCTCGTGATCGACGCCTTCGCGAACATCAGCGCGCAGCGCCCCGACTTTGAGCTCGTCGTCGTCGGCAGCGGCCCGAACATGCAGGCCCTGAAGGACCGCGTCCCCGAGCACCTCCGCGGACGCGTCATCTTCACCGGCTTCATCGGCGACCAGGCCGAGATCTCCGCCATCTACCGCGCCTCCCACGTCTTCGCCCTCGCCTCCGACTACGAGCCCTGGGGCGTGGTCATCAACGAGGCCGCGGCCGCGGGTCTCGCCATCGTCTCCACCAACGTCGTCGGCGCCGCCTACGAGCTGGTGAAGGAAGGCGTCAACGGCCGCACGGTCAACAAGGGCAACCTCGACGAGCTCACCGCCGCGCTGCTCGAAGCCACCGACGACCGCAACCTCGACCGCTACCGCGCCGCGTCCCGCGAGGTGCTCGCCGACTGGCGCCGCACCGCCGACCCCGTCGACGGCATGCGCCTCGCGCTCGCCGCCGCGGGCGTCCCCAACAGCGGCTGGAAGGGCACCTTCGCCACCACCCTCGAGCCCGCCCCCTCCCGCGAAGCTCCGGCGGAGTCCCTCTCCGACTCCGCCCTCGGCCTGCCCTCCCCCGAGGCCGCCATCCAGGCCTGACCTCCTCCTCAACCCGCCGCAGAACGCCCCAATCTGCCCCTCCACGGCCCCATAACCCGCGCCGTTGAAGCCCTGCGCCCCGCTCCTGCGTATACCTCCGGGCCGGCGTCATAACGGCCGCAAGTCCTTCCGATACTCATTCAGGCCCCTCGTTCGAGCGGCCCACCAGGGGAGTTGGAGATGGCATATCGCTCATTGGGAGCAGCGCTGGCAACGCTGATGCTCTGCGCCGGCTCCGCCATCAGCACCGCCGCCATCAACGCCGATCCCAACGCCCCCCGCCTTGACCTCCGCGGCCACGCCTTCAACCCCGCCCTCGACGTCCTCTCCGGCGCACAGTTCTCCGCCGCCCGCCACGTCATCATCCTCGACGGCCCCCTCACCCCCGCCCGCGAGAAGCAACTCACGGATGCCGGCGTTCAGCTCGGCTCTTACCTGCCCACCAACGCCTTCATCGCCGTCCTCTCCAACACCACGCCCGCGCAGCTCCGCGCCCTGGGCTTTGTTCTCTGGGCCGGCGAATACCAGCGCGCCTGGAAGATCGACGCCGCCCTCGTCGCGGGCGCCCACGGCCGCCCCTTCGAGACCCCGCTCCGGCGCGAGATGGCCGACGCCGGCCTCGTCGCCGCGCACGTCTGGCTCTTCGACGACGAGCCCTCCGACCCCGTCCGCGACGCGCTGATCAAGCTCCCCAACACCCAGGTCGTCTCCATCGACCATGTCGGCCGCACCGCCTGCCTCAACATCATTATGCCCGCCGCCGACGTGCACCGCCTCGCCGACCTCCCCGGCGTGCAGTTCGCCGAGCACCAGCCCGAGTTCACCCCCCGCGGCGGCAACTCCGAAACCCGCTGGATCGTCCAGACCAACGTCACCAACGAGACCCCGCTCTACAACATCGGCGTCACCGGCGCGGGCCAGATCATCGGCCTGATCGACGGCGGCATCGGCGTCAGCCACTGCTCGTTCTTTGACGCCGTGAACCCCATCGGCCCCAACCACCGCAAGATCCTCGCGTACAACGCGGCCTCGCAGTTCGCCGACTCCCACGGCACGCACATCGCCGGCACCCTCGCCGGCGACAACGGCGTCTTCGACAACACCCGCGGCATCGCCTACGGCGCCAAGCTCGTCTTCAACCAGTGGCCCAGCCCCAACGAGCAGAGCCAGATCCAGCGCCACAGCCTCCACTACTCGCAAGGCGCCGCTATCCACAGCAACAGCTGGGGCGACAGCGTCTCCACCGCCTACGACTCCGCCTGCCGCGGCCTCGACTCCTTCCAGCACGACTTCGACGACAACCTGATCTTCTTCGCGGTCACCAACAGCAACACCACCGTCCGCAACCCCGAGAACGCCAAGAACGTCCTCGCCGTCGCCGGCTCCGGCAGCGCCGGCGCTCAGCAGCAGGTGTGCGTCGGCGGCTGGGCGCCCACGGCCGACGGCCGCCGCAAGCCCGAGATCACCGCCCCCGGATGCGCCATCTCCTCCTCCGGTACCACCGGCTGTGGCACCGCGCAGCAGACCGGAACCTCCATGGCCTGCCCCGCCGCCGCCGCCGCCGCGACCCTCGCCCGCCAGTACTTCATGGGCGGCTACTACCCCACCGGCACGCCCACGCCCGGCAACGCCTTCACGCCCTCCGGCGCGCTGATCAAAGCCGTGGTTGCCAACTCCGCCCAGGACATGACCGGCAACCCTGGGTACCCCAGCGACCGTGAAGGCTGGGGACGCGTGACCATCGCCAACGTCCTGGGCTTCGCCCCCGACCAGCGCAAGCTGCTCCTCAGCGATGTGCGCAATGCCAACCCCGCCGCCCTCACCACCGGCCAGACCAGCGAGATCACCTTCCACGTCGGCCCCTGCGAGAGCGTGCTCAAAGCCACCCTCGCCTACCACGACGCCCCCGCCCTTGCCAACGCCGCCTCCGCTCCCGTCAACAACCTCGACCTTGAGCTCATCGACCCCGAGGGCAACGTCTACCGCGGCAACTTTTTCGCCAACGGCTCGTCGGTCGCCGGCGGCACCGCCGACGCCCTCAACAACCTCGAGCAGGTCTACGTGACCTCCCCCGCCGTCGGCCGCTGGACCGCCCGCGTCATCGCCACCGCCGTGAACGACGGCCCGCAGGGCTTCGCCCTCGTCGTCGCCGGCCCCGTTGACCAGAACGCCTGCGGCTCCGCCGACTTCAACTGCGACGGCGACACGGGCACCGACCAGGACATCGAGGCCTTCTTCGCCGCCCTTGGCGGCACCGGCCCCGGCGACGCCGACTTCAACCGCGACGGCGACACCGGCACCGACCAGGACATCGAGGCATTCTTCCGCGTCTTGGGCGGCAACCCCTGCTGAAACCAAAACCTGCGGTTTGACAAACCGCAAGCGGCCTTTCACAATCCGCAGGTGGAGTTGCACAAACCGAAAGTACACCCGCTGACCCGACTCTCCGACGACGACCTCGAGCTCGTCATGCAGCTGGTCCTGCACGGCGGGTCGCTCAAGGGTGTCGGTGAGCACTTCAAGGTGAGCTACCCCACGGTCCGTGGGCGGCTCAACAAGGTCATCGTGCGGCTGGAGGCCATCCGCGCCGGGCACCGGCCCGACCCCCTCACCGAGCTGCTGGGCGAGCTGGTGGACAGGAGCGAGCTCACGCTCGCGCAGGCCAAACGCATCCGGGCCGCGGCGGTCCAGTCGGCCCAGCAATAGGATCGCCCGATGCGTGTGCTCATCACTGCGATTGGCTCGCACGGCGACATCAACCCGTTCATCGGCGTCGGCCGCGCCCTGCTCGCCCGCGGCCACAGCGCCGCCCTCATCAGCAACCCGTACTTCAAGGGCCAGGTCGAAGAGGCCGGCCTCGAGTTCATCCCGCTGGGCGAAGCCCTCGACCTCCGCGACCTCAAGGACATGCCCGACGTCATGCACCCGCGCAAGGCCGCGAAGGTGGTGGTGAACGAGCTCATGCTGCCCTTCGCCGAGCAGACGCTCCGCGAGCTGCCCGGCATCATGGACGCCTACCGCCCCGACGCCGTCATGCACCACCACATCTGCATAGCCACCGCGTGGGTGTGCGAGAAGCGCGCCGTCCCCACCGCCAACGCCGTGCTCGCCCCCATGATGTGGATGAGCCGCGCCGACACCTTCAGCCCCATGTGGTGGTCCCCGCTGCACCCGCCGAAGTGGTTCCGCTGGACCATGACCAAGCTCTTCCGCCCGCTCATCAAGATGCAGATGAGCCCGCCCTTCAACCGCCTGCGCCGCGAGCACGGCCTCAAGCCCCTCGACGACTGCTGGCGCGACGCCTGCCGCAACGGCACCGTGAACCTCGGACTCTGGTCGCGCGAGTTCCGCGGCCCCGTCGACGGCGACCCCGAGCAGGGCGTCATCTGCGGCTTCCCGCTGCACGACCGCCATGGCGAACAGGAGCACGCGGGCGAGCTCGTCGAGCGCTTCCTCGCCGCCGGCCCGGAGCCCGTGCTCTTCTCGCTGGGCACCGCTGCCGTGCACGTCGCCCGCGACTTCTACCAGATCGCCAGCGACGCCTGCCGCCTCATGGGCCGGCGCGGCATGCTGCTGGTGGGCAACTCCGGCGTGACCGTGAAGGACCCGCCGCCGGGCGTCGCCGTGTTCACCTACATCCCGTTCTCGAAGGTCATGCCGCGCGTCGCCGCGAGCGTGCACCACGGCGGCATCGGCACCACCGCCCAGGGTCTCCGCGCCGGCAAGCCCACCGTCATCGTCCCCCACGCCCACGACCAGTTCGACAACGCCGCGCGGGCCAAGCGCCTGGGCGTCTCCGAGACCGTGATCCGCGGCCGCCTCACCGCCCGCCGCCTCGCCGACGCGGTGATGAGCGTGCTGGAGAATCCCACGGCCAGGGCCAACGCCACCGTGCTCGCCGCCCGGCTCAAGACCGAGGACGGGGCCGCGGTGGCCGCGGATTGCATCGAAAAGCTGGCGGGCAGCGCGAACACACAACCCACCCCGGCTCTATCGTCTGCCTCGTGAGCGATTCGCCATTCCAACCTGGTCAACCCGGCGGCCCCGGCGCCGAGTGGTTCGCCCATGGCGAAGGCCTCGCCTTCCAGTGCACCCTCTGCGGCAACTGCTGCACCGGCGCCGAGGGCTACGTCCTCTTCACCGACGCCGAGGCCGCGGCCCTCGCCCGCCGCCTCAACATCACCCTCCCCGAGTTCCTCGAGCTCTACACCCACGACACCATCCGCGGGCGCTCGCTCAAGGAGCGCGAGACCACGCACGGCTTCGACTGCGTTTTCCTCGACCGCGACAAGATCCCCGGCAAGGCCGTGTGCGGCGTGTACGAGGACCGCCCCGCCCAGTGCCGCACGTGGCCCTTCTGGAAGAGCAATCTCACCAGCCGCTGGGCCTGGGAACGCGCCAAGCGCACCTGCCCCGGCATGGACAAAGGCCGCGTGTACCCCGTGCAGCAGGTCCGCGTGCTCCGCGACGCGGTCGACATCTGATGCGTGCCATGGCCTGCCCGCGTGCCATGGCGACGTCTTCGTCGCTATGGATCATCCCCTGACCTTCAATGGACCCCGAGCACCACCAACTCCGCCACGCCTGGCTCACCGCCGCCCGCGACAAAACCATCGCCGCCGAGCTTGAGGCCGTGTACACCCTCATCGCCGACCAGATCGACGCCCGCGCCCCCCGCTGCGACATCTCCGGCCGCTGCTGCCACTTCGAACAGCACGGCCACCGCCTCTACGTGACAGGCCTAGAGGCCGCGTACACCGTGTCGCGCCTGGGGCTGGTCGGAAGGAACGCGCATAGCGACGAAGACGTCGCCATGGCACGCATACGCGGCGATTGCCCGTTCCTGGTGAACGAACGCTGCACCGTCCACCCCATCCGCCCCCTCGGCTGCCGCGTCTACTTCTGCGATCCCACCGCCCAGGACTGGCAGCAGGACCTCAGCGAACGCACGCTCGCGATGGTGCGGGCCATCCACGAGAAGCACGACGTGCCCTACCGGTATGGAGAGTGGCGGGGGATGCTGGAGCTTCTAGTCGAGCGATGACGAACACCGCACCGAGATGAAGACATCTCGGTGGCACGACACAACCAACTCACTCCACCATGTGCGCTGGCTTCGGCGTCTCCTCCGAGAACCGCTCGCGAGACACCTGCCCGCCCGGCTCGCTCACCGTCAGCAGGTTCAGGTCGTCGTTGATCCGCGTCACCAGGTGCACGGGGCGGCCCCAGATGAGCCGCAGGGCGTGCAGCACCTCCTTTGCCCGCGCGGCCTCCACCTCCAGCCCCGAGAACTTGTGCGCCAGCACCAGCTCGCCCCGGTTCAGGTAGTTGGCGTCCACCACGTAGATGAACGGCTGCCCCGCGTTGGTGAGGTGGTGCAGCAGCGTCTGCTTCACCCGCTGGAAGTCGCGCGAGACGATCTTGATCTCGCCCGTCTGCGGGTCGCGCCGGTGCTGGTACATCTTGTGCCTCTCGACGAACTCCTCGGTGAGGAACTCGTCGATGAACGACACGTCGTTGTAGATGCGGCGGACCTCGAAGATCTTCTCGCGGCCCTTCATCGACTTGTCGTCGTGGCGCTGCTTGGCCCCGATCTCAGAGATCTCCTCCCAGCGCGGGCCGTGCTGCCCGGTGTTCCACCGCCGCTCGATGTCCTTGAAGAGCTCGACGCCGATCTTGTAGGGGTTGAAGCCGCCGGGGGGCATGTGCACCACACCGCTGTGCTGGTCGGCGTAGTGCACGATCTCCTTCGCCTCCAGGAAGTGCTGCGTCATGAGCTTGCTGTGCCAGTAGGTGGCCCAGCCCTCGTTCATGACCTTGGTCATCGCCTGCGGCGCGTAGTAGTACGCCTCGTCGCGGATGATGCTCAGGATGTCCTGCTTCCACTCCGGCAGGCGCGCGTGCCGCAGCAGGAACAGCAGCACGTCCCGCGTGGGGCGCGCCGGGTACTTGGTCTGCGCCGCCTTCCGCCGCTCGTCGTGCGCCTTGCGCTGCCGCTCCAGCTCCTCCTGCGGGTTGATGAACGGGTCCATGTAGTCCTTGGCGGGGAGCTTCTCCGCCTGGAACGCCGCGGCCGCGTGGGCGTCGCCCTCCTCGTCGTGGAACTCCGCCGCGTGCCGCAGCGACTCGCCCGGCGGGGCCGACACCCGCGGCTCCTCCCGCATCACGAAGGGCGAGTGCGGGTCGATGAGGTTCTCCAGCGACAGGCACGCGTCGATGAACTTCTCGACCTCGTCGTGCCCGTGCCGCTCGATGTGCCGCCGCACGCGGGTGGCGTGGTTGGCCATCTCGTCCATCATCTTGCGGTTGGTCTTGCTGAACCACAGGTTGTGCTTGAAGAAGTCGGCGTGCCCGTACACGTGGGCCATCACCAGCTTCTGGTCGGTCACCGCGTTGGACTCCTGCAGGTAGGCGTAGCAGGGGTCGTTGTTGATCACCATTTCGTAGATGCGGCCCAGGCCATAGGCGTCCCGCTTGCTGAGCTTCTCGTACTCCATCCCCCAGCGCCAGTGCGGGTAGCGGGTGGGGAAGCCGCCGTAGGAGGCGATCTGGTTCATCACCTCGAAGGGCAGGACCTCGAAGACGACCTCGTAGAAGTCGAGCCCGTACTCGATGGCCTTGGCCTTGATGGCCTGCATGTGGGCCAGGAGTTCGGGGCTGAGCTCGGTGTGGGGGGTGCCCGGCATGGTTGGATTATCGGCTAAGGGGCCGTGGAGTGATACGACGGGGTGGATGAAAGGGATTTAGACGGTGGCTGCTAAGCACGCCCGCCAGCGCCCGGGCGCGTCGGCGTGCCGTTCGAGAAATCCGCGACCCGATGGCAGCAAAGGCCCATGGATTTCATTGCGTGAGCGCGTGCAGGGGCCACAATGGGGGACCTTCGGGAGCTGTTCCATGCGCGCAAAGACCGTCGTTGCCGGGCTGGTGATCGGTGTCGGGGCGTCGGTCGCCGGGGCCGACGTGCTGCGCTGGATCAACGCCTCGGGCGGGAGCTGGACCGACGCTGCGAACTGGGATGCAGGGCGCGTCCCAACGCAGCAGGACGACGTCGTGCTCGACCTCCCGGGCACCTACACCATCAACGTGCCGCAGGACGGGTACGTGGGGCTGGTCTCCATCCGCAACGGCAACGTCGTGCTCACGGGGCCCGGCGTGCTCAGCTCCATCTCGGGGCAGGGTGGCGTCGGCTTGACCGTGGGGCAGCCGGGGCAGCCCGCATCGCTCACGGTGTCAGGAGCCCGGTTCTACCACGTCGCGTCCGCGGGCGACACGATCCAAATCGAACCGGGCAGTCGGATGGAGGTCACCACCGGTGGCTCTCTCTACACCACGCACAGCGGCGCGGACATCAAAGTCGGGGCCACGCTCGTCATCTCCGGCGGCACCTTCAACCCCGGCTGGACCCGCCTGCGCGGCACCGGCCTGGTCACCAGCGGGCTCCTGACCGGTGAGTTCATGGAGATCGGCCCTGCCGCCAATCTGCTGGTCACGGGCCCAAGTGCGGTGGTGCGGTCGCAGGAAGGGTGGGGCACCATCGGGGGCACGATTCAGGTGACCGATGGCGGACGTCTGAACCTCTACGCGGGCACCGATGGGATCGGCGTCAACATCTCCGCTTCCGACGGTGGACTGGTCGAGGGCTCGAATCTCGAGCTCGACGCGGCGAGCTCCGTTGTTGTCGGCGAGGGCGGCGTGTGGAGGGTGACCAGCACGTACCGAGGCCCGGTGACCGCACGGGCCGGTGCCGACTTCCTCATCGGCGGCGTCTTCCACTCGACCTTGGACGTGGACCAGGCGGCGATTGTCACGCGGGGGTTCATTGCGCTGAAGCAGGGTCTGACGGTGGAGATTGACGGCGCGGCAGAGCCCGCGGCCGCGCTGGTCCCCGCTTACGGACAGAACAACTGGACCTACATCACCGGCCCCCTCAACCTCCGTGTGCGCAACGCCAACGCCCTCCGCCCCGGCGACGTCATCCCCATCTTCCGCCACGAGTTGAACGACACCCAGGCCTTCAGCGCCCTCAACGCACCCAGCATCGGCGGTGGGCGCGTGCTCACGCTGTCGCGCACAGGCAACCCCGCGACCACGAGCATCGTGGTATCGCAGGGCCCGCCTTCCTGCTACCTTGACGCCGACTTCAACGGCGACGGCGACATCGGCACCGACCAGGACATCGAGGCCTTCTTCGCCTGCATCGGCGGGACGTGCTGCGCCGCCTGCGCCTCCGCCGACTTCAACGGCGACGGCGACACCGCCACCGACCAGGACATTGAAGCGTTCTTCCACGTGCTCGGCGGGGGGAGCTGCTGAGGTCCAATAACGAGCAGAGCAGGAAATGAAGCAACCGGGATGGGTTTATCCTGGTAGCACGGGGGCACCTTTCTGGAGTTCGAGGCAATGCGGACGCTGAATATGGCGGCGGGTCTGGTCATCGCGGCAACCTGCTCGGCGGCGGGGGCTGATGTGCTCCGCTGGATCAACCCCAACGGGGGCGCCTGGACCGACGCCAGCAACTGGGACCAGGGGCGCGTGCCCACCAACATGGACTCGGCCGAGTTCGACCTGAACGCCACCTACACCGTGACAGTGCCGGCCGACCCCGGCGTGCCGGTGATCGGCATCAAGGTCCTGCGGGGCAACGTCAATATCCAGGGGCCCGGGACCAGCTTCAGCCAGATCGGGCGCATCAACTTCGCGTTTAATGGGCCCGGACACATCCTGTTAGTGGGCAGCGGGACCGACGCGGCCACGCTGACGCTGACACGGGCGCGTATCGAGACCTGCGTGGCATCCTTCAGCATCAGCCCCGGCAGCACGGCCGTCATGAGCACGGCCTCCAGCTTCTGGTCCTGCGGCATGGCGCAGCTGACCGTGCCCACCGGCGCCACACTGCGGCTTGAAGGCGGCGGCGTGAGCCCCGGCACGCTGCTCATCCAGGGCGGCACCGCCATTGTGACCTCCGGCAGCCTGAACGGCGAGAGCGTGGCGGTGAGCGCGGGGAGCACGGTCCGTCTGTCGGGCACCGGCTCGCGCTTCAGCTACGAGAACTCGATGGTACTGCGCGGGCTGGTGGAAGTGCAGGATGGCGCCCAGATCGCCGCGATTGGCGGCCCCTCGTCCATCCCCATTACCGGCGAAGGGTGCGACCTGCGGCTGATCAACGGAACACTCGGCTCTCCAGGCTTCCGCGGCGACGCCGCGACCACCGTCACCCTCACCGGCAACTACAACTGGGTCGCCCAGAGCAGCAACTCCGAGTACCGCGGCGTGTTCAGCGCCGGGCCCGGTGGCCAGGTCCAGGTGTGGGGCCGCCACTACGCGCCCGCCGAGTTCGACCAGGCATCGATCAACACCCTCTCCACCTTCGGGGGCTTCCAAGGCGGGCTCACGCTCAAGGTCGACGGCCTGATCGACCCGCCCACGCCCGTGGTCCGCCGCTCCGCAGCGAGCTTCGGGGACACCATCCTTGACGGCCCGCTCGTCGTGGAAGTGCGCAACAGCAACGCCCTCCGCGTCGGCGACGTGGTGCCGCTGCTCCAGCACCAGGCCAACACCCACGGCAGCTTCACGTCGGTCCAGGTTCCAGTCATCGGCGGCGGGCGCGTGCTCGAGGTGTACGCCGAGGGCACGCCCCTCACCACCTACCTGCGCGTCGCGGCCGGCGGCCCCTCCTGCTACTTCGACGCCGACTTCAACGGCGACGGCGACATCGGCACCGACCAGGACATCGAGGCGTTCTTCGCCTGCCTCGGCGGCACCTGCTGCGCCGCCTGCGCCTCCGCCGACTTCAACGGCGATGGCGACACCGCGACCGACCAGGACATCGAAGCCTTCTTCCACGTGCTGGGCGGGGGGTCGTGCTGAACAGGCGGAGCACCGAGATGAAGACATCTCGGTGGCACTAGGCCAGCGTGACCTCCGCGAGCAGCAGCAGCGCGGCCGCGCCGAACAGCGCGGCCCACGACCAGAAGATCGCCGACGCCCGCCGTTCGGGTGTGCGCCGGCGGAAGCTCTCCCGCGCAAGCACGAGCCGGATCGCCAGCACGCAGCCGACGACCAGCATGACGCTCGGCAGCACCCACAGCCGCGTGTGGGCAGGGTGGTCCAGCGCCGGTGTGCTCGCCGAAGTCGCAACGCTCAGGCCCCGCACCAGGAACGCGCCCGCCAGCACCGCCGTCAGCCCCGCGCCCGCGAGCGCGGTGATGTAGGCGGTCCGCCACCGGTTGGGCCATACCACGTCCACGTCGATCACCCGCCCGCACTCCGGGCACCGCCCGCTCGTCACCTTGTGCAGGTCGTACCCGCAGTCCGGGCAGGGCGTCGGGTGGTTCATCAGGTGCCGCTGCCACTTGGGCACGTTCTGGAGCGCATCCTCCCGCGCCTCGGTGATGAAGGTTGGCAGCTTCGAGAACGCCACATCCGCAGCGTACCACACCAGCGCGTCGCTCCAGACGACCTCGCCGACCTCGAATGACCTATCGGCCGTGCTCACACCACCGCCCCCACACCCCTCGCAGCGCCGTCTGCATGCGAGCCGCGAACCCAGCCGCGTCGCACAGCGGCGACGCCAGCAGTTCGCCCCGCAGCCCGGCGTGCAGTCCCTCCCGTCGCGGGCCGTCACCCGCCAGCGCCACCACCTTCTCCGCGTACTCCGCCTCCGTCGCGGCGATCAGCTCCGCATGCCCGACGTTTGTCAGCAGCGACACCCCCACGCGCCCGGGGTGCTGGCTCCCCGCCAGCGTGACCACCGGCACCCCCATCAGCAGCGCCTCGCACGTCGTGGTCGTCCCGTTGTACGGGAAAGGGTCCAGCGCGATGTCCACGCGCTGGTACAGAGCCAGGTGCTCGCGCACGCCCTGCGTCCGCGGCAGAAACTCGATCCTCGCCGCGTCCGCGCCCGCCTCTCTGAAGCGAGCGAGCACGCCCTCGCGCAGCCCCTGATCATCAGGGTGCCCACCCTTGAGCAGCAGCCTGGCCTCCGGCAGCCGGGCGAGGATGCCCGCCCACACGCGGATCACCCCGCGGTTGAGCTTCTGCACGGAGTTGAACGACGCGAGCGTCAGCGGCGAGGGCGGAGCACCCCCCACAGAGTGCCGCGGCTCGGGCACATCCGCCGGCGGCATGTAGCACAAAAAGCACGGGTCCAGCCGCAGCAGCCGCTCCGTCGCCTGCGACTCCGCCCCCGCGGGGTCGGTGTGCGAATCCACAATGCGGTAGTCAATCGACGTGAGGCCCGTGGTGTTGGGATACCCCAGGTACGTCACCTGCACCGGCGCCGGCCGCCGGTGCAGCGCCGCCAGCGAGTGCGCGTGCGTGTGCCCGCTGAGCTCGATGAGAATGTCCACCCCGTCCGCGTGCATCTTCTCCGCCAGGGCCTGGTCCGAAATGTTGTCCATCACGTGCCACTGACCTTTGCACCGCCCCACCACCAGCGCCCGCAGCCGCGCCGTCACCCCGTCCGCGATGCGGTTGGTCTGGTAGACGACGATCTCGAGCCCCGCCGCGTCCAGGTGCTCCAGCCACGGCTCGATGAAGTACGCCACCGAGTGCTGCCGCAGGTCGGGTGACACCACCCCCACCCGCAGCCGCTTGCCAGGGTCGCGCGCATTCGCGTATGTCCGCGCCGGGAACGGGTCCGCCGCCTCCAGCAGCGCCGCGTACCGCCGGTGCGCCGCTAGCGACTCCGCTGGCTTCACCCCCGGCAGGTAGTTGAGCATCAGCGCCAGCCCGCTGGCCAAGTGCGGATTCTGCGGGTGCCGCGCCGCCGCCGCCCGCGTGAGCTCCACGCACTCCTCGATCCGCCCCAGCGACAGCAAGGCCCCCGCCAGGATCGCTTGCAGCCCCTCGTGCTCCGGATGCTGCGCCAGCCCCTCTTTGCACACGCGCTCGGCATCCGCCTGCAGCTCCACCTGCGCCAACGTGAACGCCAGCTGCTCCATCAGCTGCGGGTGCCCCGGGTGCTGCTCGAGCGCGCGGCGCAGCAGCTCCGCCGCCTTCCGCGGCTGGTTCTCGAACCCCAGCAGCCGCCCCAACTCAACCACAAAGTGCGGCTCCCGCGGCGAAAGCTCGTGCGCCCGCTGCGCAAAGTGCAACGCCTGCTTCGTCTGCCCCAGCGTCAGCAGCACCGAGGCCATCGTGGACGCCACCGCCGGATCACGCGGCGAGGTCTGAACCAGCCGCTGGCACATCACCCGCGCCTGCTCAGGATTGCTCGCGAGAAGAGCGTGCACGTGCTGGAGCTTGGCCTGTGACATCGGGTTCAGCGGGTAAGGAGCCTGTTGGCGTGGTCACGCGCGAGCTGCTCCGCGTGCAGGCAGTCATCCAGGGTGTTGAGCGCGCCAGGCCTGATCGACTCCACCGTTGCCAGCACGGCCTCGATCACCGCCCCAAACCGCAGCGGCCTCGCCGAGTGCTCGCGCTCCAGGAACGCGCCCACCGCCGCCTCATTCGCCGCGTTGAGGATCGCCCCCGCCGTGCCGCCCTGCCCGATAGCCCGGTACGCGAGGTTCAGCAGCGGAAAGCGCTCGTGATCCACCGGCTCAAAGCTCAGCGAGCGCAGCCCGGCCCACTCCAGCTTGCGGCTCGAAGACGCCGTCCGCCACGGCCACGCCAGCGCGTGCTGGATCGGCGTCCGCATGTCCGGCGCCGCCAGCTGCGCGATCGCGTTCCCGTCCGCGAACTCCGCGACAGCGTGCACCAGCGACTGCGGGTGCACCAGCGCCTCGATCTTCTCCGGCGCGACCGCGAACAGCCAGTGCGCCTCGATGATCTCAAGCGCCTTGTTCATCAGCGAGGCGGAATCGATCGAGACCTTCTTCCCCATCGCCCACGTCGGGTGCTTGAGCGCCGCGCTGGGCGTCGCGTCCCAGATCTGCTGGCGCGTCGCGGTCCGGAACGGCCCGCCGCTGGCGGTGAGGATCACGCGCGTCAGGTCGTTCGCCGTGGTGAAGGGCGGCGGCGTCGAAAGGTCCAGGCACTGCCACAGGGCCGCGTGCTCGGAATCCACCGGCAGGAGCTTCACGCCCCTCTCCATGGCGCGCGGGATGATCAGCGACCCCGCCGCGACCAGCGTCTCCTTGTTCGCCAGCGCAATGTCGCGCTTGAGTTCGATGGCCGCCAGCGTCGCGCGCAGCCCCGCCGACCCGACCATCGCCGCGACCACCAGGTCGCACTCGACGCTGCTCACAAGGTCCAGGGCAGCGGTGGGGGAGTCCGCCGCGCACGCCGTGCGAGCGACGCCAAAGGCCCGCGCCTGCTGCTCCAGCAGGCCACGGTTTTTCCCCGCGCACAGCCCAACCACCTCAATCCGGACCGGCGACTCACTGCGTTCGTACAGCGCGTTCAGGTGCGCGATGACCTCGAGCGTCTGCGTCCCGATCGAGCCGGTGGAGCCGAGAATGATGACGCGTCTGGTCATGCGAAACCGCAAGTGGCAAACCCGCAAAGGGCAAAGTCGGCCCAATATTTGCCCTTTGCGATTTGCCCCTTTGCCCTTTGCCTGTGAGTACTACTCCGGCTTCGCCTTGCGGTTCAGCTCACTCGCGCCCAGCTTGCGCCGAATCGCCCCGTACAACGTCCGCGGCTTGGGTGCCGGGGCCGCGGGCGGCGGCGGCGCAGGCGCCGGACGCTGCTCCCGAGGCGGCTGCGGCTGACGCGGCCGGTCATCGCGTGGCCGATCGTCACGCGGGCGGTCATCACGCGGGCGGTCCTCCCGAGGCCGCTGGTCGCGCCGCTCGCGGTTGTCCCGCCCATCGCCGCGCCCATCGCGCCCGTCGCGCTGTTCACGCGGTGGGCCGCCCTGCGGCCGCCCCTCGCGCGCCGGCTGCTGCCCGCCCTGCGGCGGCTGAGGCTGGCCGCCCTGCCCGTTGCCACCCCCGCCGCGCCCACCACGCCCGCGACGCCGACGTCGGCGGCGACGCCCGCCGCCCTCGCCGTTCTCGCCCTCGCGCTGCTCGGAAGAGCCCTGCGGCGGCCCGCCCGCCTCATCCTCAAACTCATCGCCGCCCTCGCCCTCCCGGGCATCCGGCGCCGGCGCGGGCTCTCCCACTTCGGGCGTGAACCGCCCGCCCTCGGCCTCAAAGTCCGCGGCCGCCGCGGCCTCCGCCTCATTCATCGGCGCACGCACCTCATCCGGGTCCCGCGCACCATCCTGATCACCCGCCTCGCCCTGCGTTTCCGCGGGAGCATGCCCGTTCTGCTGCGCGAACTCCCCATTCTCACGGTTCCGCCCGCGCCCGCCCCGACGCCGACGGCGCCGGCGACGCCGACCACCCTCGCCGCCCTCACCCGGCCCGCCCTGCGGCCCGCCGCCCTCCTCGAAGTCGCCTTCGTCGGCGCCCTCCGGCGGGATCGGCGTGCCCTGGTCCCGCGCATCATCCACGAGCTCCGGCGAGCTCTCCACGTGCGGGTTGGGATTCACGACGGGAGCATCGCCCCACTCCGGGTCCACCGCCTGCGACGCGGCCAGATCCCCCTCGTCACGCACCGGCGGCGCACCCCGCCCCTGGTTCTGGTAGCCGCCGCGCTGCGGCTGACGCTGACGGTCGTCACGCCGCTCGCCCTGACGCTGATCCCGCCCCTCACGACGCTCCGCCGGCCGCGCCTCGCCCGTGCGCTGCTCCCCTATCCGCTGCTCGCCCCGCGCCGGCGGCCGCTGCTCGCGCTGTGGACGCTGATCACGCGGAGCACCCTCCTCGCGCCCGTCCTCACGAGTGCGACCACGCCCGCCGCGACGGCGCCGGCGGCGCTTCCGCCCACCCTCGCCCTCGCCGCCCTCGGAGTCTGCCGACCCTCCTCGCGCCAGCCCGCCCGCACCGTCATCCGCCTCGTCAAACTCGATCGGGTGCGCCAGGTCCTCCTCCGCCACCTCAGGCTCCGGCTCGGGCGGCAGCGCCGCGGCCTCCTCCTCCGGGCTCACCGCCCAGTCCTCCGCCGCGGGCTCCTCCCACTGCACCAGGTTCCTGGGCTTCTTCGGGTTGGGCAGGCTCGTCGTATCGATGTCCGCGCCCTGCTGGTCGTACGCGTAGAACGTCACACGGTCCACCGGCACCGTCTCGCTCACCCGCACGTCCACGTGCTTGCCATAGGTGCGTTCGGTGCGCCCCAGCAGCTGCCGCTTGGTGCTCAGCAGCTCGCTCGCCACCCGCGGCGCCACCACCATCTCGCACTTGTTGACCTTCTCCCAGTCCAGGATCGCCGCCATGTCGCGCAGCGCATCCGCCGCGACCGAGTCCGGCCGCTGCAGCATGCCCCGCCCGCGGCACGTCGGGCAGTCGGTGAAGTGCACCGACTCGTGGCTGGGCCGCATCCGCTGGCGCGTCATCTCCAGGATGCCGAACTCGGAGATCTGCAGCACCGTCGTCTTCGCCCGGTCGCGCTTCAGCCGCTCCTTGAACCGCCCCTCGATGTCCTTGCGGTGCCGCGAGTCGCGCATGTCGATCAGGTCGTTGATCACGATCCCGCCCATGTCCCGCAGGCGCAGCTGCCGGCAGATCTCGTCCACCGCCTCCAGGTTCGTCTGGTACGCGTTGGTCTCCGCGTCGCGCGAGTCGCGGCTCTTGCCGCTGTTCACGTCGATCGCCACCAGCGCCTCGGTCTGGTCGATCACCAGCCGCCCGCCGCTGGGCAGCGGCACTTCGCGGGCATGGATCAGCGCGATCTGCCGCTCGATCCCGAACGCGTGGAACATCGGAGTCTTGTCGGGGAAGTGCAGCAGCTTGGTCGTGCCGCGCGGCGCCACGATCTTCATGAACCGCGACGCCCGCCGCAGCGCCAGCTCGTTATCGATGATCACCTCGGCGATCTCGCTGCTCAGCATGTCCCGCAGCGAGCGCACCAGCAGGTCGCTCTCGGAGTACAGCAGCCGCGGCTTGCCGCCGGCCTTCAGCCGCCGGTCCATGTCCTTCCACAGCCGCTGCAGGTACGCCAGGTCGCGCTTGAGCTCCGCCTTGGTCCGCGACAACCCCGCTGTCCGCAGGATGAACCCGAAGCCCTCCGGCAGGTCGAGCTGATCCAGGATCTCCCGCATCTGCCGCCGCAGGTCCTCGTCCTCCACCTTGCGGGAGACGCCGACCTTGTCCATCTGCGGCATCATCACCAGGAACCGCCCGGGGATCGACAGGTAGCTGGTGACCGTCGGCCCCTTCGTGCCCACGCCCTCCTTCAGCACCTGCACGATCACCTCATCGCCACGCCGCAGCGCCGCCTGGATCGGCGGCCGCTCCCGCCGCGGAGTCTTGAAGCCCACCCGCTCGGTGGTGTCGTCGTCCTCGCCCGGGAAGTACCGCGGGTGCAGGTCGGTCACGTGCAGGAAGCCGTTCTCCCCGCACCCAAAGTCCACGAACGCCGCCTGGATCGCCGGTTCGACGTTCACGACCTTGCCGACGTAAATGTTGCCCACGCGCGACGCCGACGCGAACTTCTCGACGTGCAGCTCTTCGAGCTTGCCGTCCTCCACGATCGCCACGCGGCACTCTTCGCCGGGGACGTAGTTGATCAGCATCTGCGCGTGCGGGGTGGAATCAGAGTTGGAACTGGGGGACATGAGGCCCTTTCGACCGCGGCCCGCCCTTCTGTGCTGGGGCGGCGGCGGGTGGCGCGGCAGAACGCGGCGCCGAGTGAGGGCGGTGGAGCGGCAAGTCTCTAAGGATCGCGCCGGAGAACGCTCGGTCGGGCCGTGATTCCCTGCGAGGGAGGCCCGCGCCCTGTGCCGCCTCACCGTCGCGGCTCATGGCGGGCTCGTCAATGAGCCGCGGCCTGAACGCCCGACGGGGCTGCAAGAGCCTCGCCCGACCGGGTGGATCAGCTGGCGTTCGCTTCACGAAGCGGCGGCCGCGATCGACCCAGTCGTCTGGCGGAACAACCCGACACCGAATGTCGGGCACCCCACCAAGTCTGCCCGGCGCGACGCGGATCGAAGGGACCCGTGCGCCGCACCGCTGGTTTGTCTTCCCTCAGCTATTCGGCGGAACGACCGTCAAAAGCCTCAGGAACGATCTGTCGAGCCCGGTCCCGCAACAACGCGGAGACCTGGACATCGGAATCAAGCGTCAGGCCTCTCGGCCATCCGCCCGCGGCCCTAGTTTAGGCAATCGCCGCCCAGCCTGCACAAGAGCCCCCCCGGGGGCCCGCCCACCAGCAGCAGCCCACGCTGATAAACACCGCACAAGTCTGCACCTGGAGCCATTACACTCTCTTAGGGCGTGAAGTCGCCTCCACTGGAGGGCTCTGCATGTTCCGTCCGGCACCTTGGGCAGTGGTCGCGGGCATCTGCATCTGCACGGCCGCCGCGCACGCCGACGACGTCATCATCAAGTCCCTTGGCGAGGTGCTCAAAGAAAACCGCGCCCTCACCGACAAACAGCGTGATGCCGTGGTGGCCCGTGCGAAGTCGGTTCTCTCAAGCACCCCATCGGTGGGAGAGGACAAGCGGACCTTCTTCCGAGCCTCCTTCCGGCAGTATCCCTGTTTGACGAGCTACACAACCAAGACCCCCGAGCGTTTCGCCGTGGCGCTCGATGTTTTCGAATATTGGATGACCGGCTTCGTAAAGGCGCCCGCGCTCACGAAGGCCGACCGCGACGCACTCGCGAAGCGCTGGGACCATCTTGAGTCCGCCGTCCCTGAGATCGTTGATGCGGTCGCACCCGGTCTTCCCGAAGACGCACGCCGCGAGCTGTCGCGCCATGCAACGGAAATCGTCGCAGCCGAACGGCCCCAGCTGGGCCTCTACCTCCGCGACCGCTATCTGCTCGTACCCGAACGCCGTCAGTCTGCCCAGGAAATCGCGGCCGCGATGTCGCGCGAGAAGCAAAGGTTCGGCTTCGGCGATATCGACATGCAGTACGAGATGAACCGTCTCTTGATGCGGGAGCAGTCCAACCCGCGAGTGGTTCAGACGGCCTTCTCTAACTTCTACCGGACCAGTGGCTCCTCCATAGGCCACGCCGTGTTGCAGGTCGTCAGCCGCGAGTTCCGCCAACACTCCGAATGGGGCGAGTGGATGCCCCCCATGCAGCCCGCGCTACAGGCGCGCGTCGATGAAACCGAGCGTGAGATCAATGAAGAGGTCCGCAGAGACCTCGAAGCCAGGATCGAAGCCGACCGCCGCGCCGAGGCCCTCAGAGAAGAACAGCGGAAACTCGAAGAAAAGCTCCCCAAGCCAGAGCCCGCCGCCGACCCCGCCCGCGAGCCGCGCCAGGACTAAACCGACCCCCGCCCGTCACTCCGCCGAGCGGCCATCAAACGCCTCCGGCACGATCTGCCGCGCCCGGTCCCGCAGCAGCGCCGACACCTGCACATCCGAGTCCAGCGTGAGCGCCTGGCGCGCCACCCGCTCGCATTGCTGCACGGTCACGCTCCGGATGAACCGCTTCAGCTGCGGGATCACCGAGCTCGTGACCGACAGCGACCGCAGCCCCAGCCCGATCAGCAACATCGCATACTCAAGGTCCCCCGCCGCCTCGCCGCAGCACGACACCGGCGTCTCGTGCCGCCGCGCCGCCCGCGACACATCCCGGATCAGCTTGATCACCGCCGGGTGCGTCGGCCGGTACAGGTGCGCCACCCGCTCGTTGATCCGGTCCACCGCCAGCGTGTACTGCACCAGGTCGTTGGTGCCGATCGAGAAAAAGTCCACCTCCCGCGCGAAGCTCTCGGCCTGGATGGCCGCGCTGGGCACCTCCACCATCATCCCGATCTCGATGTCGCGGTCGAACTTCAGCCCCTCCTCCTCCAGGTCCTCCATCACGTCGTTGACGATGAACTTCGCCTGCCGCAGCTCCCCGATCGACGTGATCAGCGGAAACATCATCTTCAGCGGCCCCAGCGCCGACGCCCGCAGGATCGCCCGGATCTGCCGCTTGAACATCGGCACGCTCCGCAGGCAGTAGCGGATCGACCGGTTCCCCAGGAACGGGTTCCGCTCCGGAACCTCCTCGCGGCTCTGCGTGTACTTGTCCGCCCCCAGGTCCACCGTGCGGATGGTCAGGTCCCGCCCCCGCGCCAGCTCCACGCACCGCTTATACGCCTTGAAGTGGTCGTTCTCGCTGGGCTCCGCGTTGGTCGTCAGGTACAGGTACTCGGTGCGGTACAGCCCGATCCCCTCGCCGCCGCTCTTGAAAACCTTGGTGACCTCGTCGGGCAGCTCGATATTCCCCAGCACGTGCACCGCCACGCCGTCCTCGGTCACCGCCGGGAGGTCCGTCACCTCCGACAGCGCCACCCGGAACAGCCGCCGCTGCTCGATATACCGCCGGTAGTCCGCGAGCGTCGTGTCGTCGGGGTTGAGCAGCACGCTGCCCTTGTCCCCATCCACGATGATCGTCTGGCCGTCGTACGCGTGCCGCAGCAGGTTCTGGCAGCCCACCACCGCGGGGATCTCCAGCGCCTTGGCGATAATGGCCGTGTGGCTGGTCATGCCGCCCAGGTCGGTGGCGAAGCCCAGGATCTTGGAGCGGTCAAACCCCGCCGTCTGCGAGGGCGTCAGGTCCCGCGCCACGATCACCGTGTTCTCGTCCGGGCTCCCCGCCCGCTTCTTCTGCTCCCCCGCCAGGTGCATCAGCATCCGGTGGGCGAGGTCGTGGATGTCGTTGACCTTGGTCGCGAACACCGAATCGCCCGCGTGCCTGAATCGGTCCGCCAGCGACGCGAACGTCTGGTCCGTCGCGTACTCCGCGCTCACCAGGTCCTTCTCGATCATCGACCGGATCTGCCGCACCAGGCTCGGGTCCTGCAGCATCCCCATGTGGAACCGGAAGATCCCCGCCGTCTCCTCGCCCATCTCCTTCTGCGCCCGCTCGTGCACGCGCTTGATGTCCGCGATCGACGCCGCGATCGCCAGGTCCAGCCGCTGCAGCTCATGCCCCACGGCCGAAGTCGGCACCTCGCGCCGCGTCACGTGGTGCGTCTCATCATCGATGACCAGGATCCGCCCAATCACGATCCCCGGCGACACCGGCAGCCCCTTGTACACCTGCATCGCCGGCTGCCCGGGCACGCGCGCGGGCGCAGGCGGCGGCGCCGGGGGCGTCGCTGATGCCGGAGTCTTGTTTGATCGCTTCTTGGGCACGGTTGTTTGCGGATACTCACGTCGCCTGAGCTGGCCGACCCCTCGACCGCCCAGCCCGCGTGCGGGTTTGGGCCGGGATTCTAACGCCTGCGCCAGGGGGCCTTGACTGGACGTGCAACTTTGGCTCTGATTGTGTATCGTGTGGGGGTCTGGTCGATCCCTCAGAGACCTCGGGGCAAGCCGCCCCGGGCCGCTTGGCTCGAAGGCCGGCGACCAACAGTTCCAGCCAGTCGGATGAGCGCAGGGCTGGAAAACGAAGGAAAGTTCATCGCGCAGGGCGGGCTCTGCTGACGCGCAGCGGCCCTGCTGGGAAGTAGAAGGTTCCATTGAACGGGGTGCGGCGGTCCGTCCCCGTGCAAGGCCAACAGCCGCGGCGTGTGTTTCCCCCGCATCCAAACGCGGGGCCGTGGTGGTTGGTGCTGGTCCTCCGCAACCTTGGGTCGTAACCCGGGCGCCATCAGGTGCTTGAGCGGGGGCAGAGCGGAATGCTCGGAGTCCGGAGCCGCGCACGAGGCGCGGGGGAGTGGCGGTATGGATATGCAAGGGGGCGGATCACGCCGGCGGCGCCGGCGTGGACGCGGGGGTCGTGGGCGTGGCGGCGGTTTCCAGGGCGGGCAGCAGGGCGGCGGCACCGCCACCCAACCCCGACCCCAGCAAGGCTTTGCCGGCGGCCCCCAAGGACAGGGCCCGGGTCAACATCAGGATCAAGGTCGAGGCCAGGGCGGCCACCAGGGCCAGCAGCACCAGAACGGCGCCTACCAGAACGGCCAGCCCCCAGCCAACCGGCCCGGCCCACGCTTCCTCGACGTTGACGGCCGCCCCATCGAGTTCCCCCCCAACTGCCGCCGCTTCGAGGACCTCACCAGCGTCGACCCAGCCCCTCGACTCACCCTTGAGTACCCCGGCTGCCCAGCCTCCTGCCGGTTGATCGACCTCTTCTGCCCCATCGGCCGCGGCCAGCGCGGCCTCATCGTCTCGCCCCCCAAGGCCGGCAAGACCACCCTCCTCAAGGACATCGCCACCGCCCTCCTCCGCAACCACCCCGATGTCGAGGTCGTGGTGCTGCTCGTCGACGAGCGCCCCGAAGAGGTCACCGACTTCCGCCGCACCTTCGTCTCCGCCGCGGCCACCGGCGGCGCCGCCCTCGCCGACGAGATGCTCGCCCACGGCGAGGGCCCCAAGCTCCTCGCCGAGGCCAACGCCGGCGGCGGCCCGGTGGTCCCGCCCAAGCAACGCTGCCGCGTCATCGCCTCCAGCAACGACCACCCCGTCGAGCGCCACATCCAGGTCGCCATCGACACCATCGACCGCTGCAAGAAGATGGTCGAGGCCGGTGCCCACGTGGTGGTGCTGATGGACTCCCTCACCCGCGTCGGGCGCGCCTTCAACCAGAGCCGCAAGCACGCCAGCAGCGGCCGCACCCTCTCGGGCGGCCTCGACAGCAAGGCCCTGGAGGTCCCCCGCCAGCTCTTCGGCTCCGCCCGCAACACCGAGGAGGCCGGCAGCCTCACCATCATCGCCAGCTGCCTGGTGGACACCGGCAGCCAGGCCGATCAGGTCATCTTCGAGGAGTTCAAGGGCAGCGGCAACATGGAGCTCATCCTTGACCGCAAGATCGCCGAGCGCCGCATGTTCCCCGCCATCAACCTCGCCGAGAGCGGAACCCGCAAGGAGCACCTGCTCCTCACCGAGCAGGAGGTCAAAACCATGACCGCCCTCCGCCGCCGCCTCCTCTCCATGCCCCCGCCCCAGCAGGTCGAACAACTCCTCGCCGCCCTCAAACGCTTCCCGACCAACGCAGGTCTGGTCGGCAGCGTGAGCTGAACGACTCGGCTGTCTTGGCTCCGAAGGAGCCCAGGAGTGTTGCCACCAGTGGAGCGAGTCGCGCTTCGCGACGAGCGCAACTGGTGGAGAGCGGCACCCTCGACCCCCTCCCGCTTCCCAGACCCGCTCCGAAGGAGCGGAGGAGGACACTTTGCGCGCACCCCCAACCCAGCACACCCGCGCTCACTCCACGCCCCGGTAGCATCACCCCGCCCATGTCCCCGCCCAGCCCATCCTCCTGGACCCACGCCACCGGCAAGGTCACCTTCTTTGCCACCTTCCTCCTCATCGGCGGCGGCTTCTGCCTGCCGATGAGCGGGCTGCCGATCGAGCCCTGGTGGCTCTTCGTGGGGGCCGCGTCGGTCGTCATCCTCGCCCTCGTCTGGTGGAAGGTCGGCGAGCACCGCTGGACCGCCCACCTCGAGCGGCACGACTACTGCGTCTGCGTCCGCTGCGGCTACCCGCTCCCCACCGGCCCCGACGCAGGCCGCTGCCCCGAGTGCGGCGACCCCTACTCTCGCGCCGCCGCGGCCCAAACCTGGCGAGAACGCCTCACCGGCGCCGCCGAGAAGCACGACAGTTGAGAAACGTGCCACGAGCTTCTGGCTCTGCGGAAGGTAGTGGCTCCGCGCAGGTCACCCTGTGACGCGAACCAGTCGTGCTCGGCTCCAACGGAGCCCCGGAGTGTTGCCACCAGTGAAGCGAGTCGCGCTCCACGACGAGCGCAACTGGTGGAGAGCGGGACCCCTCAACCCGCTCCTTCATCCCGCTCCGAAGGAGCGGAGGAGAACCGCTGACACGCAACAAGCTGCTGACAGTCCGGCTGCGGCCGCCACTCACCGCGCAACGCACCCCTGGAAACGCCTCAGCCGCTGCTCGGTCACCTTCGTCGACGTCCCGTCATGGAAGATGTTGCGCGACTCGATGATCTCCGGCCATCCCGAACGCTCTTCGAGGATGAACTCGATCTCCAGGGTGTTCGCCGCGCCCGCAGCCACGGCTTCATCGACGAACCTCTCCGGGAAGGGTTTGCCGCCGGTCCGATCCACCATCGCCACGAACGACTCCATCAGCTCGCGCGTGTCCGGCCTGACCACTTCGTGGAAACGCAGGTGGCGGTCACCCACCCGCTCAACACTCAGCGTTCGGCTCGAACTAATGAATCCTTCGCCGAACGGGTTTGGGCCGGGCTGATTGTCGGTCATCTCGGCTCCGATGAACCCCTGCTTGCCGAGGACCGCCATGAACAGCGATGGGTGCTTGAACACCGACGTCAGGAGCAGCCGCCGGTCCTCCCCGAAACCCTCGTACACACTCTTAAGTCTCTCGATTGTCTCTCTCGGCGCCCCCTTGAGCCGCATCTCGCGCATGTGCGCCTTCGCATACCGGTCCAGCCACGCGCGCCCTTCTTCGAAGTTGTGCAGCTCGTGACCCACGATGCCGGTCCCAAACCGCACCTGAGGGTCAAACTCGAAGTTGAGAGCCGCGGTGGAGTTCCGCGGCAGCGTGAGATGAGGCGGCGGCTCCGTGTCGAACTCGAGCACCACAAGGTCCGGCGTTGCCTTGATCACCGTGACCGTCAACTGGACTTCAACGACTTCGCCGTCGAGCGATCCGTTGTCGGGGGTGAGCGCCACGAGGTAATCCATCCGGTCCCCCCTGCGCCACTCGGGCGAGACCGTGTAAGGCTCCGGCGCTTGCACCGAGAGCGTCGGCGGAGCCTGCTGCGGAGCTGCCTCGGGCTGGCCCATTCCCCGCGGGCCCGATGAGCAGCCCCCCACCGCGAGCACGCAGAAAATGAGGATGCTGGCCAGTATCGCGCAGACGCGAGGAGTCATCATCCTCAAAAGGTACTCGAACGCACGGTGCCGATGTGTGAAGCGCGGTACGCTCAACCCGGCGCGCCCTCGCGTCGAAGAGATCGAATGCGCCTGGCTCCAAAGGAGCCCCGGAGTGTTGCCACCAGTGGAGCGAGTCGCGCCTCGCGACGAGCGCAACTGGACTGCGGGACCCATCAACGCCCTGGCGCCTCACTTTCTCCAGTTGACTGCTGCTCTTGGGCCTCCGAAGGAGCCCCGAAGTGTTGCCACCAGTGGAGCGAGTCGCGCCTCGCGACGAGCGCAACTGGACTGCAGGACCCATCAACGCCCTGGCGCCTCGCTTTCTCCAGTTGACCGCTGCTCTTGGGCCTCCGAAGGAGCCCCGGAGTGTTGCCACCAGGTGGAGCGAGTCGCGCCCCGCGACGAGCGCAACTGGACTGCGGGACCCATCAACGCCCTGACGCCTCACTTTCTCCAGCTGACTGCTGCGCTTGGGGCTCCGAAGGAGCCCCGGAGTGTTGCCACCAGTGGAGCGAGTCGCACTTCGCGACGAGCGCAACTGGTGGAGAGCGGACCCATCAACCCCTTCCCCACTCCCAGACCCGCTCCGAAGGAGCGGAGGAGGATCACTCGCACGCCGCCCCTCAATGTAAGTACGCGCACCCCCGCGCGAAGCCACTACCTTTCGCAGAGCCGAAAGGTAGTGGCACGTATCGTCACATCAGTAAGGTGATGCCACCCGCCCGCTCACCGATGAACCGCACGGCGAGCCGCTGCGGAGCCTTCTCCTGTCCGCCGAGGACGACCCCGCCGACACCATCCGCCCGCGCCTGGAGACCATGGGCGCCGACCTGTCCAAGATCGACATCATCGACGCCATCATCGAGGACGGCGACGAGGACCGCGTCAGCGACTTCATCATCGGCGAGCACTCGCGCGACTTGGCCCAGCTGCTGACGGCGGGCGAGCCGGTGGGGCTGCTGGTGGTCGATCCGGTGTCGGCCTACGTGGGCGGCACCGACAGCTACAACAACGCCCAGGTGCGGGCGATGCTCAAGCCGCTCAGCGACCTGGCCGCGGACCACGATGTGGCGGTGGTGCTCGTCACCCACATGCGCAAGAGCGAGGCGGCCAAGGCCCTGCACGCCGCCATGGGCTCGCTCGCGTTCACCGCCGCGGCCCGCGTGGTGCTGCTGGTCAGCCGCGACAAGGACGACCCCGAGCTGCGGCTGCTGCTCACGGTCAAGAGCAACCTCGCCAGCGACCGCACCGGCTACCGCTACAAGGTCGAGGGCGGCAAGGTCGAGTGGGTCGAGGTCGTCGAGGGTCAGGCCGACGAGCTGCTCAAGGGCGAGCCCCGGATGGGCAAGGCGGGTGACAGGGCGGGCGAGAAGCAGCAGGCCATGGACGCCTTCGCCCAGCAGCTGAAGGCAGCGATGGCCGCGGGGCCGGTGCCCACGGCCGCCGTGCGCGACATGGCGCTCAGGGCGGGCGTCTCCTGGCTCGTGGTGCAGAAGCCCAACTTCAAGTCGCAGTACGGGTTCTCCTCCCGCAAAGAGGGCAGCACGTGGATGTGGTTTGTGAAGTGAGTCAATGTTCCATGTTCAATGTTGACCGCGAGGCCGGGGCGACTGCTCCGGCTTCGTCTATTGGGCAAGCCCACCCCACCCCCTCACGCCGCCCGCCGCCCCGCCCTCCCCCCCGCCGCCAGCGGGATCTGCAGCATCCGCGCCACCGCCAGCTTCCACCCGGGCACCTCCGCCGCCCCCGCCGCGCTCAGAGCCTCCGCCGTCGAGCCCATCACGTTCAGCCGCCGGAACACGCCGGTGGACTTCATGAGCCGGCGCGTGTCGCGCGAGAAGCCCACCACCATGAGTGAGCCGCCCATCTGGGCCGCCCGTTCGGTCAGCCTGATCAGGGTGTTCAGCCACGCGCACGAGAACTGCTGGATGCCCGCGACATCCACGATCACGGCCCGCCCGCGGTTGCGGTCCACCACGTCCGCCAGGTAGGAGTGCAGCACCGACGCCTGCCACTCCCGCACCGCCGGGCACGCCAGCGTCACCACCGCCGCGTCCCCCACGCGGGAGAAGCTGAACACCGTGCCCTCCGAGTTCTGCAGCGTGGCCACCGCGCTCCCGCCCGTTGCCGAGCCGGTCGCAGTGGGGGAGGTAAACGACGTACCCGTGGACTCCATGCAGGCTTCCTTCCTTGGCTGCGGGGGGCCCTGCATCCCTGCACGGCCGCCGCCTGGACGTTGCGAACGCGCGCCCCATGGACGTGGGGAACGCCGAACAGACCCGCCCCGAAGGTGAAAAACAGGCGGGCCCAACGCCACCAACGGAGAGTCCCCGCACTCACAAAGGGGGCTGGACACGGTCGGGTGGCGCGGCCTATGTGTTCTATCCCGCGGCGCCGCCGCACTTTGCGGACCCGCGCCCGGGCCTGTTAGCGTGAGCGACCCCGCCGCGCTCCCTCCCCAGGGGGGCGCGGCGGTCAGCAGAGAAGAAGAGGAGTCATGGCCAACCTCATTGAGCTCCGCGGACTGACCAGACGCTTCCCCGGCGGCATCCTCGCCGTGGACAACATCAGCTTCACCGTCGGCCCGGGCGAAGTGCTCGGGTTTCTCGGACCTAACGGCGCCGGCAAGAGCACGACCATGAAGATGGTCACCGGCTTCCTCGCCCCCACCTCCGGGACAGCGATCGTCGCCGGGCACGACGTCGCCAGGGAGCCCCTCAAGGCCAAGGAGCAGATCGGCTACCTCCCCGAAGGCGCCCCCGGCTACCCCGATATGACCGCCCAGGCCTTCCTGGAGTTCTGCGCCGCCGCCCGCGGCCTCCGCGCCCAGGCCAGACGCGACGCCGTCGCCAAGGCCGTGAAGCGCGCCAACCTCGAGGGCGTCCTCCGCCAGCCCATCGAGACGCTCTCCAAGGGTTTCAAGCGCCGCGTCGGCCTCGCCCAGGCGATCCTGCATGATCCGCGCGTGCTGATCCTCGACGAGCCCACCGACGGCCTGGACCCCAACCAGAAGCACGAGGTCCGCAACCTCATCCGCGAGATGGCGGGAGCGGGCGGCAAGGCCATCGTGCTCTCGACGCACATTCTCGAAGAGGTGGAGGCCGTGTGCACGCGGGCGATCATCATCGCCGGAGGCAAGGTCGTCGCCGACTCGACGCCCGCCGAGCTCTGCAAGCGGCACCCGAGCGGCAGGCTCGAGGATGTCTTCCGCGAAATGACCGGCCGCCGCAACGAACGCAAGCTTCAGGAGGTGGGGGCATGAGAGGCGCAACCGCCGTCTTCAAACGCGAACTGTCGGGGTACTTCGTCACCCCCGTCGCGTACGTGTTCATCGTCGTCTTCCTTGTCCTCGCCGGCGTCTTCGCCTGGGACCGCGGCATGGGCGGCTTCTGGGACCACGGCCAGGCCGACCTCCGCAGCTTCTTCGGCTTCATGCCCTGGCTCTTCCTCTTCCTGATCCCCGCCGTCTCGATGCGCATGTGGGCCGAGGAACGCCGCGCCGGGACCATCGAGCTCCTGCTCACGCTCCCCATCTCCCTCACGGGCGCGGTCGTGGGCAAGTTCCTCGCCGCGTGGGTGTTCGCCGCGATCGCCCTGCTGCTCACCTTCCCGATGTGGGTCACCGTCAACTACCTCGGCGAGCCCGACAACGGCGCCATCGCCACCGCCTACCTCGGCAGCGTCCTCATGGCCGGCGGCTTCCTCGCGGTCGGCTCGCTCCTCAGCGCCGCCACCAAGAGCCAGGTCGTCGCGTTCATCCTCACGGTGGTCGCCTGCTTCGCCCTGCTGCTCGCCGGCTTCACCCCCGTCATCGAGTTCCTCCGCGGCTGGGCGCCCGCAGCGATCGTCGACGCGGTCGCCAGCTTCAGCTTCCTCACGCGGTTCGACGGCCTCTCCAAGGGCGTTGTCGACATCCGCGACCTGGTGTTCTTCGGTTCACTCATGGCCGTGTGCCTCGCCGGCACCAGCCTCGTCCTCGAGGCCAAGAAGGCGGAGTAACGACGCATGCGACGCGCTGGATTGATCGGCGGCATCATCGCCCTCATCGTGCTCTTCTTCGCGGTGAACATGCTGGCCACAGCCGGCCTCCGCAACACCCGCCTGGACCTCACCCAGGGCAAGGTGTTCACCCTCACCCAGGGCTCGCGCAACATCGCCGCGGGCATCGAAGAGCCCGTCACCCTCACGTTCTACTACAGCAGCAAGCTCGCCCAGGGCACCCCGCAGGTGCAGACCTACGCCCGGCGCGTCCGCGAACTGCTCGAGGAGTACGTCCGCATCAGCGGCGGCAACATCAAGCTCAGCGTCGTCGACCCCGAGCCCAACAGCGAGGCCGAGGACGAAGCCATCGCCGCGGGCGTCACCGGCGTCCCCGTCGGCCCCGGCAAGAGCCTGTACCTGGGCCTCGTAGGCACCAACACCACCGATGGCCGCGAGGTGATCCCCTTCCTCAGCCCCGACCCCAGCAAAGAGCGCTTCCTCGAGTACGACGTCTCGCGGATGCTCTACGCCCTCAACAACCCCAAGAAGAAAGTCGTCGGCCTCATCACCCCCCTCCAGATGTCCGGCGGCTTCACTTTCGACCAGCGCACCCGCCAACCCGTCCGCACCCCCAGCTGGCAAATCGCCGAGCAGATCCGCGGCACCTTCGAGCTCCGCCAGCTCTCCGGCACCCAGAAGGAAATCCCCGCCGACATCAACGTGCTCATGGTCGCCCACCCCAAGAACCTCGACGACCAGACCCTCTTCGCCATCGACCAGTACGTCCTCAAGGGCGGCCGCCTCGTCGCCTTCGTCGACCCCTTCTGCGAGAGCGACGAGAGCGCCGGCCAGGACCCCACCGCCCGCTTCAGCGAGTTCACCAAACTGCTCGACACCTGGGGCGTCGAGGTCGTCCGCGGCCAGATCGCCGCCGACAAGTCCCTCGCCAAAATCGTCATGTACGGCAACCAGCAGCGCCCCGAGCGCGTCACCTACGTCCCTTGGATCGGCCTCACCCGCGAGCAGCTCACCAAGGACGACCCCGTCACCGGCCAGCTGAACACCGTCAACTTCGCCAGCAGCGGCTTTATCCGCGCCAAGGCCGACGCCGCGCCCGCCGAAGGCCAGGCGCCCGCGAGCAAGCCCAAGGCCACCATCGCCCCCCTCGCCTCCACCACCGCCGGCGCCTGGGAAATGCCGGTGATGGAGCTCGCCATGCCCACCGGCCCCGACCCCAAGGCCATGCTCGAACACTACCAGGCCGGCACGCAGCCCCTCGTCGTCGCCGCCCGCCTCAGCGGCGAGGTCGAGACCGCCTTCCCGAATGGGCTGCCCGCCGCGGGCGAGACCCCCGCCGTCCCCGCCGGCGTGCAGAAGGGCCCGCTCAACGTCATCCTTGTCGCCGATGCCGACCTGCTCAGCGACAACCAGTGGATCCGCGTGCAGAACTTCTTCGGCCAGAACCTCGGCACCAAGCTCGCCGACAACGCCGACTTCGTCATCAACGCCCTCGAGAACATGAGCGGCAGCAGCGACCTCATCGGCGTCCGCGCCAAGCCCAGCGAGCAGCGCCCCTTCGACCTCGTCCAGAAAATGCAGCGCGAGGCCGAGGAGAAGTACGCCGCCGAGCAGAAGGCCCTCAACCTCAAGCTCCAGGACACCGTCCGCAAGCTCGAGGAGCTCCAGGCCAAGCGCGGCAGCGACGACAACAACCTCGTCCTCACCCCCGAGCAGCAAAAAGTCCTCGACGACCTCCGCGTCGAGCACGCCAGTACCCGCAAGCAGCTCCGGCGCGTCGAGCACGGCCTCAGCCAGGACATCGAAACCCTCGGCATGAAGCTCCGTCTCATCAACATCGCCCTCATCCCCGCCCTCGTGACCGTGGGCGCACTGGGCCTCGCCGGGTTCAGGGCCGCCCGCAGGCGCCGCAAGGCATGAGCCTCTCGCGGAGACGCTGAAGCGCGGAGTCAATGCACGGCGGTTTGTACATTCAGTGACACGGTGAAGCGATGAACAACAAGACTGTCGGCGGATTGGTTGTGGCTGCTCTTCTCCTCGCAGCGGGCGCGGCCGTGGTTGTCTCCCGCTCAGGCGACCGCGCCGGCTCCTCAAGCGCGGCCGCCGCCGCCAACGGCGAGCTCCTCCTCCCCAAGGCCCGCGAGCAGCTCGGCAAAATCGCCAAGGTCCGCCTCAAGCGCGGCGCCGTCGAGACCGTCCTCGAGTCCAAGGAACAGGACGGCAAGCCCCAGTGGGTCGTCGCCAGCAAGCACGCCTACCCCGCCGAAAGCGAGCGCGTCCGCAAGCTCATCGGGGAGGTGCTCGACGCCCGCATCGTCGAGACCAAGACCGCCAAGCCCGAGCTCTACGACCGCATCGGAGTCGGCGAGGTAGACAAGCCCGGCGCCGCGGGCGCCCTCATCGAGCTCAGCAACGCGCAGGGTCAGCCCCTCGGCAGCGTCATCATCGGCAACGCTTCCAGCGCCCCCAGCGGCGAGGACCCTGCCCTTGCCCGCCCGCGCTACTTCGTCCGCCGCAGCGGCGAGCCCCAGAGCTACCTCGCCGCCGGCAACCTCGTCATCACCCCCGAGCCCATGTCGTGGGTCACGCGCTCCGCCTTCGACCTCGACCTCCAACGCGTCCGCAGCGCAACCATCACCCACAAGGCCGCACACGCAACGCCAGAGACACCGCCCGCCGACCAGATCGTCTCCGTCTCCAAGGCCCTCCCCGCCGACCCCGCCTTCAAGCTCGACAACCTGCCCGAGGGCCGCGCCCTTAAGGACGAGTACGCGCCCATGCGCGTGGCCCAGGCCCTCACCGGCGTCACCATCGACGACGTCGCCCCAGCCTCGACCATCGACATGAGCAGCCCCGAGCTCACCGCCCAGGCCCGCACCTTCGACGGCCTCATCATCACCGCCTCCGCCGTCACAAAGGACGGCAAGCGCTGGTGGTCCATCAAGGCGGCGCACGAAGACCCCGCCCAGCCGCCCGCGGACGACGCCGCGAAGGCCGCCATCGAAGCCGCGAAGACCAAGGCCGCGCAGATCAACCAGCGCCACGCCGCTTGGGTCTACATCCTGCCCGACTACAAGGTCACCAACCTCACCACCAAGCTCGAGGACGTCCTCAAGCCCATCGAGCCGCCGCCCGCGCCCACCCCCGAAACGGCGCCGCTCCCACCCGCCCCGACGTCGCCAACCCCGCCCGCTCCCGCGCCCACCACACCGCCGCAGCCCACACCCACGGAAACCCCCGCGCCCGCCCCTGCGCCTCAACAGCAGCCCGAGTGAAGACGGGCGTGAACATGGGCAAGCCGCCGCCACGCCCGCCCGCGCGCATGAACCACCCTTGACAGGCATTGGGGTCTTCGCCCGATAAATCGGTCTTTTCCCGGGGGCGGCGAAACAGGGGGGGACGAACGGCCGAATCGGTGGCATGTTGGCTTTGTTGGGGTCGTCAGGGGCCGTGAAGTCGGTATTCTGGTCCCTGCCCGATTCGGGTTCCCGGTCCGTGCGGTCGTTCGCCCGCAAGGGTCGGAAGGGGTGTTCAGGGTTCCGCGGCGGTTTCCGCCGCCTGCTTCGCATTACGGAGACGTTCTCGATGACCACGAGCTACACGCGCGGTTTCGCGCCCTTCATTCTGTTGGCACTCGCCGGCATCGCCACTCCCGCCCTCGCCGGCCCTCTTGAGCACGCCCCCGTCGACTTCAACGCCTTCGACGTCTCCTTCCAGGACGGCCGCACCCATTCCCAGATCCGCGGCCCCATGGTCGTCAACAAGGTCCTTGGCATTCTCGAGAGCGGCGATCCCGACGACCGCGGCCCCATCGCCGCGTGCTTCGCCGACGGCACCAGCCCCGAGGTCATGGCCGCGGTGAACGCCGCCATGGCTGACGGCTATCAGAGCCGCTACCAGATCGGTACACGCTGGTCCGTCGGCAACCCCGGCGACCGCCTCCAGATCACCTGGAGCTTCGCGCCCGACGGCCTGAGCATCCCGGCCAACGGCCAGATCCCCAGCGAGGCGACTTCGCCCAACATCCTCTTCCAGCGCATGGACCAGCTCTTCTCCGGCCTGGGCGGACGCACCACCTGGGTCACGCAGTTCGAGAACTCCTTCGCCCGCTGGGAGGCCCTCACCGGCCTCACCTACACCCGCGTGCGTATGGGCGCCAACGACTGGGACGACGGCGCCGCATGGGGCACCGGCAGCGGTACCAACCGGGGCATGGTCCGCATCGCCATGCACCCCATCGACAACAACAGCAACGTCCTGGCGTACAACTCCTTCCCCGACAACGGCGACATGGTCATGGACTCCGCCGAGAACTGGAACTCCCCGGGCGGCACCTACCTCTTCCTCCGCAACGTCATCATGCACGAGCACGGGCACGGCCTGGGCCTCGCCCACGTTTGCCCCATGAACTCCACCAAGCTCATGGAGCCCCTGCTCGCCACCAACTTTGACGGCCCCCAGCTCGACGAAATCCGCGCCGGCCACGAGAGCTACGGCGACGCCCTTGAGCCCAACAACAACGCCGCCGGCGCCACCGACCTCGGCGCCCTCGTCCCCGGCCAGAACCTCATCCTCGGCAACGTCCCCGCCCCAACCGTCACCAATGCCGCCACCCTCAGCCTCGACGCCTTCGGCGAGGTCGACTGGTTCAAGTTCACCGTCGAGGACCCGCGCCTCGTCGACATCACCCTGACCCCCCACGGCACCACCTACCTCGACGGCCAGCAGAACGCCAACGGGTCCTGCTCCGCCGGCGCCAACGAGAACGCCCTCGCCGCCACCGACCTGCTGCTCACCGTCTTCAAGTCCAACGGCACCACCGTGCTCCGCACCAACAACGAGTCCGCCGCCGGCCTCGTTGAGTCCATCTCCGGGCTGATGGTGGCCAACGGCACCACCTACGTGCGCGTCTCCCAGGCGGGGCCCCTCGCCACCGTGCAGCTCTACAAGCTCAACATCTCGGTCCGCTCCACCAACCTCACGCCCAGCGCCACCGACGGCACCTTCAGCGACAAGGTCCGCGTGACGTGGAGCTCCATCCCCGACGCCACCGCCTACCAGGTCTACCGCAACACCAGCAACGCCACCTTCGGCGGCACCAACGTCAGCCCCTCGCTCCCCGCGGGCACCACCTCCTTCGAAGACACCACCGCCAACCCCGGCACCACGTACTACTACTTCCTCAAGGTCATCCAGCCCGACGACCCCAACTTCCGCTTCACCTCCACCGATGGCGACACCGGCCGCCGCAACGCCCTGCCCACCGCCAACGCCGGCCCCGACCAGACCGTCGTGGACACCGACAACAGCGGCTCCGAGGCCGTCACGCTCAACGCCTCCGCCAGCTCCGACAGCGACGGCTCCCTCACCATCTACCGCTGGCAGGAGGGCTTCACCACCCTCGCCCAGACCAGCAGCCCCACCAGCAACGTCAACCTCACCCAGGGCTCGCACACGATCACCCTCACCGTCTTCGATAACAACTCCGGCATCTCCACCGACACCGTCGTCGTCGACGTCGTCCCCCCGGGCGGCGGCTGCCCCGGCGACGAGTGCGGCCCGCAGGACTTCAACGGCGACGGCGACAGCGGCACCGACCAGGACATCGAGGCCTTCTTCTCCTGCCTGGGCGGCAACTGCTGCGAGAGCTGCTTCTGCCAGGGCGCCGACTTCAACGGCGACGGCGACACCGGAACCGATCAGGACATCGAGGCCTTCTTCCGCGTCCTGGGCGGCGGCACCTGCTGAGATTCGCAAGGGAGACAGCGCGGAAACACCAAGGTTCGTGCATCCCACCGGGGTTCCCTCCGGATAGCCTGTGCTGCCGCGGGTGGTCGGCGGCCCAAAGGAGGAGAGACCCCGTGAAGACATCGATCCTGCCCGTGGCCTGCGTCGTCGCCCTGTCCGGCCTCGCGGGCCCCTGCGCCCTCGCGCAGTTCTCGTCCGACCCCGCCAACAACCTGACCATCGCCGACCGCACCGGCGATCAGGTCCAGCCCAAGGTCCGCGCCGCGCCCGACGGCGGCCTTTACGTGAGCTGGTTCGACAACTCCACCGGCGGCTACGACGTCTATCTCCAGCGTCTGGACGCCGCGGGCAACGAGCAGTGGGCCCACAACGGCGTGCTCATCGCCGACCGCGCTGTGTCCTCGACGCAGGACTACGACGTGGTGGTGGACGCCCAGGGCAACGCAACCCTCGCGTTCAACGACGATGGCGGCGTCTCGGGCACCCCCCAGCAGGTCACCGTCAAGAAGGTCGCGCCCGACGGCAGCATCGTGTGGGCGCGCACCATCACCACCGACAGCACCTTCAAGGGCCCGCCTCAACTCACGCTCCTCACCGACGGCGGGTACGCGGTCGGATGGACCGCGGGCACCAGCCCCAGCAGCTGGACGATGCAGAGGCTCGACGCCACCGGCCAGCCGCAGTGGTCCGGCAACGGGATCAATGTCATTGAGCCAACCCGCTACACGGCGCTGTCCGATATTCAGGCTTCGGACAACGGCTCCTTCATCGTGCTCTGGATCCGCGGCACCAGCACCAGCGCCACCACCAGCAGCAAGCACCTGCTCGCGATGAAGTACGACAGCACCGGCGCCCCGCTCTGGACACCCACCACCGTCGCCGCGCCACTCGGCCCCGTCACCGGCGTCGTCGTGTACCAGCCCACCCCCGGCTCCGCGTGGTCCACCTCCACCACCACCGGCACCTACAACGCCACCCTCGGCGGCTCCATCCAGAACGGCTACTTCCCCACCATGATCCCCGACGGCCAGGGCGGCGTCGTCATCGGCTGGTACGAGAACGGCGGCCCCCGCAACGCCTACATCCAGCACCTCCACGCCGACGGCTCGTACCAGTTCCCCATCAACGGCGTCTCCAACGTCCTCGGCCCCGGCACCCGCATCCGCATCGGCGCCGAGGCCGCCTACGACGCCTCCACTCAGACCTATTACCTCGCGTCCCCCGAGAGCAACGCCAGCCCTCAGGGCAACTACAGCACCATCGTCAACGCCTTCAACGCTTCCGGCGCACGCCTGTGGTCCGACCTCGGCACCACGGTCATCCCGGCGAACGCCAACCAGTCCTCCTTCGTCCAGTGTCAGGCGATCGACGGCGGCGCCATCGTTGCCGGGTTCGACGCCCGCAGCACCGCCCCGACCCACGTCGTCTTCGCCGCCCGGGTGAACGCCGAGGACGGCGCTGTCGCCTGGAGCAACCTGCCTTCCTCCACCGTTGTCAGCAAGAGCCGTCTCAGCTCGACCAAGCTCGCCAACGGCTCGGTGGTGCTGGGCTGGAGCAATGGCGCCTCGGGCGGCGCTGCCGACATTCAGGTGCAGAACGTGAACCCGGACGGCACCTTCGGCGGCCCCTCCTGCCCCGGCAACGCCTGCGGCCCCCAGGACTACAACGGCGACGGCGATTCCGGCACCGACCAGGACATCGAGGCGTTCTTCGCCTGCCTCGGCGGCAACTGCTGCGACGCCTGCTTCTGCCAGGGGAGTGACTTCAACGGCGACGGCGACTTCGGCACCGACCAGGACATCGAGGCCTTCTTCCGCGTCCTGGGCGGAAACGCCTGCTAGTTCGAGCGATTCCACAGGCCCGCCGGCGAAAGCCGACGCGCCTGCTTGCAGGAAAGGGGTGTGGTCATGAAGGGTCTCGCCGCGGCGCTGCTCTGCGCCCTCGCTTCCACAACGCTCGCGCAAACCCCAACCACGGACGACTGCGGCGACGCCTGCCATGACGGCTGCGGCAAGGCACACATGGCCCGCCTCCGCGCCGACGCCGGCCTCCTCTCCGAGCCCTGGTCCCACGCCTACTCCCCCCGCGAGGCCCTGGGCGACACCGACGTCCTCTCCTACGTCCTCGACATCGAGGTCAACCCAACCAACGAGACCATCACCGGCTCCAACCTCATCACCGTGAAGAGCCTGGTCAACGGCCTCACCCAGTTCACCTTCGTCCTCCGCAGCCAGTACACCGTCAGCTCCATCCTCCTCAACAGCGCCACCCCCGCCACCGCCACCACCCCCGCCGCCAACAGCTACCGCCGCACCATCACCCTCGACCGCCCCTACAACGCCAACGAGGTCTTCACCGTCCGCATCGCCTACAGCGGCACGGCCATCTCCCGCGGCATGGGCTCCATCGAGTTCACCACCCAGAACGGCACCGCCGGTCAGCCCGTGATGGTCGCCACCCTCAGCGAGCCCTACTTCGCCGCGACCTGGTGGCCGTGCAAGGATGGCGACGTCTTCCTCGCCGGCGACAACACCGACAAGGCGACCATCGACTTCTCCATCACCGCGCCCGAGGCCTACCGCTCCGTGGCCAACGGCGTGCTCGCCTCCGTCACCACGCCCGCCGCGGGCAAGCGCAAGTACCGCTGGGTCTCCAACTACCCGACCGCGACGTACCTGGTCGCCTTCGCCACCACCGTCTACAACACCTGGACCCTCAACTACAGCTACCCCCTTTCCAACGGCGGCACCGGCAGCATGCCCGTCGAGTTCAACATCTACCCCAGCAGCGACACGCCCACCAACCGCGCCGCGTGGGAGCGCGTGGTCCCCATGCTCGCCGCCTTCCGCCCCTTCTACGGCGAGTACCCCTTCGTCAACGAGAAGTACGGCATCTACGAGTTCAACTTCTCCGGCGGCATGGAGCACCAGACCAACTCCGGCCAGGGCACCTTCAACGAGGGCGTCACCGCCCACGAGCTCGCCCACCAGTGGTGGGGCGACGCCGTCACCTGCCGCACCTGGTCCGACATCTGGCTCAACGAGGGCTTCGCCACCTACAGCGAGGCGCTGTGGGAAGAGCGCAAGCCCGGCAGCTCCGGCGCGCCCGCCTACCGCGCCGCCATGAACGCCCGCAAGCCCGCCAACGTCGGCGACAGCGTCTATGTCACCAACGTCGCCGACGTGAACCGCATCTTCAGCAGCACCTACACCTACCGCAAGGGCGGTTGGGTCGTCCACATGCTCCGCGGCCTGGTCGGCGACGAGACCTTCTACGACATCATGCAGGGCCACCGCCTCGCCCACGAGGGCACCGCCGCCACCACCGACGACTTCATCGCGGTGGCCAACAGCGTCGCCGGCCAGGACCTCACCTGGTTCTTCCGCCAGTGGGTCTACGGCATCGGCGCGCCCGCGTACGCCTACGGCGTGCAGCCCTTCACCGTCGCCGGCCAGAACTACGCCCGCGTCAGCCTCCGCCAGACGCAGAACGCCGCGTGGCCCGGCGCCGGCGCGCCCGCTGGTTACTTCGCCATGCCCCTCGACCTTCGCGTCGAAACCTCCACCGGCTCGCAGACCGTCAAGCTCAACAACAACGCCCGCACGCAGAACTTCGTCATCCCCATCAACGGCGCGTACACCGACGCCGCGCTCGACCCGCTCGACTGGGTCCTCAACACCGCCAAGACCGCCGAGTCCCATCAGAACGGCCCCCCCGTTGTGCTGACGACCTCCCCCGCGCCAAGCGCCACCCTCATCGCCGCGCCCACCAGCGTTCAGGTCACCTTCAGCGAGGCCGTCACCGTCGCGCCCGGCGCCATCACGCTCACCGGTCCCGGCGGCACCATCCCCGGCTCGCAGACCTACACCGCCGGCACCTTCACCGCCACCTTCACGCCCACCCAGCCGCTTACTCCCGGCGACTACACCGTCAGCGTGAGCGGCGTCACCAGTAACCTGACCGGCCTCACGCTCGACGGCGACATCCCCGGCACCATGCTCGTCAACCAGCCCGCCCTCCCCAGCGGCAACGGCGTCGCGGGCGGCCCCGCCTCCTTCACCTTCTCCATCCAGGGCTCCACCTGCGGCACCGCCGACTTCAACAACGACGGCGACATCGGCACCGATCAGGACATCGAGGCCTTCTTCGCGTGCCTGGGGGGCAACTGCTGCCCCGGCTGCTACACCGGCGGCGCCGACTTCAACGCCGACGGCGACACCGGCACCGACCAGGACATCGAGTCCTTCTTCCGAGTCCTGGGCGGCGGCAACTGCTGAGCAATACACCCACCCCCACCCGCGTTCACCTGCGACGAATCGGGGGACACATGGGAGCTCCGCACATGCGCCTGACCACCGCTGCAATCCTCGCGCTCGCATCCGGCGCGCACGCACAGGTCCGTCAGGAGCTCATCGCGCCCGTCGCCACGGAGCCCGCGATCACCGGCTGGACCGGTAACCATGCCGCCGCGTTCGACCCCAATATCGCGCACCGGCAGCGGCTCGTCCTGTTCCTCCACGGTCAGGGCGGCACCGGCTCGGGCGCCCGCGAGCTCCTGAAACTGGCCGCCGAGGAAGGGTTCCACGCGGTCGGCCTCACGTACCCCAACGACTGGTCGCCCTTCAACTTCTGCAACGGCTCCACCGACCCCGACTGCGCGCTCAAGGTGCGCCGCGAGCTCATCATCGGCGTCAACCACTCGCCGTTCATCACCGTCAACCGCCCCGACTCCCTCGAGAACCGCCTGATCAAGCTCCTGCTGCACCTCGACACGCTGCACCCCGGCGAGGGCTGGGGGGACTACCTCGAGAACAACGCCATCCGCTGGAGCGACATCGTCGTGTGGGGCCACAGCCAGGGCGGCGGCAACGCCGGCGTCATCGCCAAGGACCATGAGCTCGCCCGCTGCTGCACTTCGGCACCCGCGGCTGACGGAGGCCCGGGCAACCCGGCCGCGTGGTGGGCCCAGCACGCCACACCCTCCGCGCAGTACTTCGGCCTCTGCCACACGCAGGACGCGCTCTCGCAGAAGGTCGCCTTCTGGACCGCCCTGGGCGCCCCCGGCCCCGTGACCGACATCGCCACGACCACGCCGCCCTACGCGGGCTCGCAGCAGCTCTCGACGTCCATCGCCCCCGCCGTCGCCGGCCAGTACCACAACAGCCCCGTGATGGACAGCGTCACGCCGCGCAACACCGACGGCACGGCGCGCTACCGCGAGGTCTGGCGTCACATGCTCACCGCCGACGCGGGCGAGCCCCCCGCGCCGACATCGTGGGACGACGTCGTGTATGCCACCGTCCCCGTCACCGGGGGCGGCACCATCAACCTCCACATGGACATCCACGGCGCCACCACGCAGAGCGGCCCGCACCCCGTCATCGTCTGGATCCACGGCGGCGGATGGCAGTCCGGCAGCCACAACCAGACCCCCTCGTTCGCACTCGCCCTCCGCGAGCGCGGCGTCACCATCGCCAGCATCGAGTACCGCCTCAGCAACGAGGGCGTGTTCCCCGCGCAGCTCCACGACTGCAAGGGCGCGATCCGCTACCTCCGCGCCAACGCCGGGCTCTACGGCATCGACCCCGAGCGCATCGGTGTGTGGGGCTCCTCCGCCGGCGGCCACCTCGCGTCGCTCGTCTCCACCACCAGCGGCGACGCGTCGTTCGAGGGCAGCACCGGCGGCAACGGCGCGTTCTCCAGCGCGGTGCTCGCGGGGGCCGCGTTTTACCCGCCCGCCGACCTCCTCAACATGCAGCCCGACTGCGCCCTGCAGAGTGTGGGCTGCTCCTTCAACCACGACGACCCGACGTCCCCCGAGTCCAAGCTGCTGGGCGTAAGCGGCGCGGGTGAGGGCCTCGGGTGGCTGCGCGCCAACCTGAGCAACCCCAGTGAGCCCTTCCCTGCGCTCGCCTCGCGGGCCGCGAGCAGCAGCCCCGTCGCACAGGTCGACGCCAACGACCCGCCCATGTTCCTCGTCCACGGCGACGTTGACACCGTCGTCCCGCTCAACCAGAGCCTCCGCCTCCGCGATGCGCTGAACGGTGCGGGCGTGGGCGTCACGCACATCGTCGCCCCGGGCTTCGGGCACGGCTCCGTCGGCACCACCCTCAGCGCCGCCACCGGCGAGTGGCTCCGCACGCAACTCATGTCCTGCACCGCCGACTTCAACCACGACGGCGACACCGGCACCGACCAGGACATCGAGGCGTTCTTCGCCTGCCTGGGCGGCACCTGCTGCCCCGCCTGCACCGGCGCCGACTTCAACGCAGACGGCGACATCGGCACCGACCAGGACATTGAGAGCTTCTTCCGCGTGCTCGGTGGGGGCCCCTGCTGAAGCAGGAACCGCGGCTGTGAGGGAGCGGCACGCCCGCGCTTCGCGGGCGTGATGTGCGGCGCTGGACTCTGCGACGCGGTTGTTCCGTGGAGCGGTCGGCCCCGCGGCGGGGCCGAACCCTCCCTGACGGTCGGGGTTCCTGTTGCGCAGGATCATGTTGGCGGCGCGGCGGGCGGTTTCGTCGTGCTGGCAGAATCGAGTGATGGCGACCAGGCGTGAGAGGGCCTGGTGGGTGGCCTCGGCCTGGAGTGTTGAGGTGCGCTGGTGAGCGATGCGCTCGACCTTGTCGAGGCGGGCGCGGATGTGGGGCTGGTCGGCCCAGTCGGCGAGCTTGAGGACGGAGGTGTTGAGTTCACCGGCGAGCTCGGGGAGGCGGGTGTCGTGGGCGAACCATGCTTCGAGGAGCTCCTGGTCGCGGGGGGTGAGGGGAATGTCGGATGTCGGAGGTCGGATGTCGGCAGGGAGCGGGCCGGGCTGTTCCTGGTCTGAGTTCATGGTGGGCCTCTAACCAACCCGGTGTGGGTCACGTTTGTGCGCGCGGTTTTGACTTGCGCGCGGGGGTGGTGGGGCTTGGGGGCGGTAATTCTCGGTGGAAGAAAAAGTGGGAAAGTGGCGGATTGGGTTGGTGCGCGGGCGGGGTTGTGCGCACAGACGTGGATTTAGGGGTGCAAGTGGTGGGTGGGTGGGGGGTTGGGCGCGGAGGGGTTTGCGCGCGGTTGGGGACAACGGTTGCGCTTGGTTGCGCTCCTGCTTTGCAGGGCACTCCTCCGCCCCTTTCGGGGCGGTGTGAGCCGAGCGCTCGGGATCCACCAGTTGCGCTTGCGGCGAAGCGCCGCTGCGCTCCACTGGTGGCAACACTCCGGCGTCCCTTTTGGGGCGGGGAAGTATGCAGGCGTCGCGTCAGTCGATGCCGCGTTGCCAGGCGAGGTTGGTGTAGGCGATGGTGAGGGGGAGGAGAGCGGTGGAGAGGATGCAGCCGAGCGCGGCGATGGGGGCGGTCCAGGGGCTTTGGGGTCGAGCGCGGAGGGTGTTGAAGGCGGAGCGGGCGAAGATGATGAGGTAGGCCGCGGCGAGGGCGGCGAGGCCCGCGTAGGTGATGAGGCGTCCGATCCAGAAGGGTGTGGGGAGGATCCAGAAGGCGGCGGCGAGGCCAACGGTCCAGGCGGCGAAGCGGTGGAGTCGTCGGAGCTCGGGGGAGAGCGATGCGGGGGTGATGATCAGGATGGGGGCGAGGGCTGCCGCGACGGCGAGCGCGAGTGCGCCGATGTCGCTGATCGTGCGGTCGATGCTGGCCTCGTCGTCGGGGGCGCTGGCGAGAAGGCTGAGGAGGCGCGGGGCGGCCGCGGCGAAGGCGGCGAGGAGGGGGGTGGAGAGGGCGAGCCCGATGCGCTGGGGGCGGAGCGTGGGGGTGGGCTCGGGCATGGAGCTATAGCGTACTGGGTGGGGGGTGAGTTCAGGGGCATTTGTGTGGGTGTGAGAACGCACGGCCGCGAGGCGCGGCCGTATCGCTCCCTGACGGTCGTGGTTCCTATTTGTCCCTACCTGTCTCCGTACACCCCCGCACGTAGAATCGCCCCCACCCAACGGAGGCGAGCAACGTGCCCATGTACAACAACATCCTGGACGCTGTCGGACACACCCCCCTGGTCAAGCTGAACAAGGTGGTCCCCGCTGGCGCCGCGGAGGTGTGGGTGAAGTGCGAGTACATGAACCCCACGGGCTCCATCAAGGACCGGATGGCGGTGCACATCCTGAACCGGTCGGAGCAGATGGGGCTGATCAAGCCCGGTGCGACGATCGTGGAGAACACCTCGGGGAACACCGGGCAGGGCGTTGCCATGTGGGCCGCGGTGCGCGGCTACCGCTGCGTGTTCACCATGCCCGACAAGATGTCGCTGGAGAAGGTGAACATGCTCAAGGCCTTTGGGGCCGAGGTGGTGATCACGCCCACCGACGTGCCCGGCGATTCTCCCCAGCACTACGTCGAGACCGCCAAGCGGATCGCCCGCGAGACCCCCGGCGCCTTCTACGTCAACCAGTACCACAACAAGCTCAACATCGAGGCCCACGAGCTGAGCACCGGCGCGGAGATCTGGGAGGACACGGGCGGCAAGTTCGACGCCGTGGTCGCCGGCGCTGGCACGGGCGGCACCGTCTCCGGCATCGGGCGGTACATCAAGAAGAAGGCGCCGCACATCCGCGTGGTGGGCGTCGATCCCATCGGCTCGGTCCACTACCACTACTTCTACACCAAGACGATGCCTACGCCGCACGTGTACAAGGTCGAGGGCATCGGCGAGGACATCCTCTGCGACGCGATGGACTACAGCGTCGTCGACGAGTTCCACCAGACCAACGACAAGGAAGCCTTCACCATGGCCCGCCGCCTGGTGCGGGAGGAGGGGCTTTTCTGTGGCGGCTCGTCGGGCTGCAACGTGCACATCGCCATCAAGGTCGCCCAGCAGCTCGGCCCGGGCAAGAAGGTGATCACGCTGCTGCCCGACTCGGCCACCCGCTACACCACCAAGTTCCTCAGCGACGCATGGATGAAGGACCACGGGTTCCTGGGCTCGGACCGTGACCTGGGTGTTGTCGAGGAGATCCTCGGCGCGATGGCCAAGCGGCCGATCATCACGGCCGCGCCGGAGAAGACGGTGGGCCAGATCATCGGCATGTTCAAGGAGCACGGCATTTCGCAGGTGCCGATCGTGGACGGCGCGGGCCACCCCACCGGCATGGTGCACGAGGTGGACGTCCTCCGCGGGCTGCAGGACGGCACGGTTACCGTCACCAGCCCGGTGAAGACCATCAGCCACCCCATCGGCGGGTTGATTTACCCCAAGGCCCGCATCGAGGAGCTGTTCCGAATCTTCGAGACCGACCAGGTGGGCGTTGTGGTGGACAACAACAAGATCGTGGGGATCGTGAGCAAGATCGACGTGCTGGACTTCATGAGCCGCCGCAAGTAAGGATCGCATCCCAGCAACGAGCCCTTTGCACGAGCAAAGGGGTGCAACGAGAGCGTGCCCGCTCGACCACTGCCTGCCCTCAGGAGAGACGATGAACACCCGGATACTCACCCTGCTCGCCGCCGCCGTCCTGCTCACCGGCTGCACGCGCCCGGTCGCCGAAGAGCAGCCCGTCGTCTCACAACCCACCACTCAGTCTGCAACGCAGCCCGCCACCCAACCCGCCGGCCCAGTCGCTGCCCCCGCTCCCCAGACCTTCTTCCTCAAGATGGGCGACGTCGACGTGAGCGCTGTGCTGCCCCGCCCCTTCGACCGCGCCTCGCCCATGACCAAGGCGGAGGCCGACCTGCTCCTGGCCATCCGCGCCGAGGCGACCGAGGCCGCGAAGAAGCGGATGGAGGCCGAGGAGAAGATGACGCCCTTTACCTTCGGCGAGGCGATGGGCGAACGCGGCGAGGGCTTCACACCCGCGAAGTACCCCAGGACCGCGGCCCTCTTCAAGCGAATCGACAACGACGCGTACCACGTCGCCATCTCTCCCGCCAAGGAGACCTACAACCGCCTGCGCCCGCCGCTGCAGGACCCGCGCGTCAAGCCGCTGCTCAAGCACAGCGACAGCAACGGCTACCCGAGCGGGCACGCCACGCTCGGCATGGTCTGGTCCCGCGTGCTCGGGGAGCTCGCGCCGGGCAGCAAGGACGCGCTCCGGGACCGCGCCCGCCTGGTCGCGCTCGACCGCGTCATCGCCGGCGTCCACTACCCGACGGACGTCTGCGCCGGCATGGCCCTGGGCGACGCGATTGCTGATGCGCTGCTCAAGAACGAGAAGTTCAAGCAGGAGCTTGAGGCGGTGCGCAAGGCCGAGTGGGCGGCCCCCTAAGGCAGTAGCGGGTTGCGCGTGTTGAGTGTCGTGAACCTGGAGAGGTCGCGATCGGCCGACCACAGCTCACGAATCCCATGGTCCTTGCAGATCGCAGCGATGCGCGCGTCATGGAAGATCGGCCCTTGCAGACGAGCTTTCAAGGCCAAGTCTCGCAACGTCGCCCAGTGCTTCTCCGACTCTCCAACGACAGTGAGGGTCGGTGATTGGAACCACAGGTCGACCTGCGTCAGCGCTTCGTCCGTCGTAGACGGCGGCGAGAACACCTTTGGATGGGTGACGATCGCAAGGAACTCGTGTACACATGGCCAGGGAATCGCCCATTGCTCGACGCCTTCCGCGAGCGAACGGACGACGTTCATCGCCGGCGTGTGGAAGGCGGAGTCCTTCCGGTGTGCATACACCAAGATGTTGGTATCAACCGCAATCACCCGCCGCGGCCCTGGTAGGCGAGATCGCGGATGTGGCTCCAGTTGCTCAGATCAACCCCCGGCTGAAGTCCACGGCCGCCAACGGACCCGTCTTTCAGGCGGAAGGGCTTGCGCTCACGCGGCGGCGGTGTGAGGAATGCCCGGAGAGCTGCCTCGATGAGCTCACGCATCGTGGCGCCCTCCTTCTGCGCGCGCTTGCGGAGCTGCTCGAACAGCGCATCGGAGATCTCGACCGTGGTCTTCATATGGGTGTATTGTACCATCAATATGGGTGTATGGCCACTAGGCCCTTCGCACTTCCACCTTGCCGCCCGCGACGTCCTTGATGGCGTAGCCCATGGCCGCGAGCTCGTCGCGGATCTGGTCGGAGCGCTTGAAGTCCTTGGCCGCGCGGGCGGCGCGGCGCTCCTCCAGCTTGGCGATCACCGCCGGGTCGGGCTCGACACCCGGGGCGAACAGCCCGATGTCGCTGGTCACCGCCGCGGGGGCTTCCAGCTCGAGCACGCCCAGCACCGCGTCGATCACGTTCAGGGCGTTGAGGTCGCTCTGGTTGGGACCGCTCTTTGACATCCACGTGTTCACCGCCGCGATCGCGGCGGCGACGTTGAGGTCCTCGTGCAGCGCCGCGCCGATCTCCTGCGATGCGCGCTCGGCCTCGGGCGAGGGCGCGTCCTGGCCCTTCGCCGCCTCAGTGCGGAAGCGGCGCCAGCGTTCCATCGTGCGCTGCGAGTCCTGTAGGCCCTGGAAGGTGAAGTTGGCGTTGCTGCGGTAGTGCGTTTTGATGAGCTCGAAGCGCAGGGCGGCGGGCTCGATGCCCTTGGCGAAGAGGTCGCGCTGGGTGTAGAAGTTGCCCTTGCTCTTGCTCATCTTGGTGCCCTCGACGAGCAGGAAGCGCGGGTGGAACCAGAGCGAGGAGAACGTGCCGGCCGCGGGGTCCTGGTTGAAGGCGCCGCAGGACTGGGCGATTTCGCACTCGTGGTGGGGGAAGATGTTGTCCTCACCGCCGCTGTGCAGGTCGATGAGCGGGAGGCCATTGTCGACCTGGAGCGAGTTGATGAGGTCAACAGAAGAGCCGCCGCGGAGCGGCGGGGTACCCCAGAGGCGGCCGATGCTCATGGCCGTGCACTCGATGTGCCAGCCGGGGTAGCCGGCGCCCCAGGGCGAGTCCCACCTCATGATGTGGCTGGCGTCTTCTTTCCAGAGGAGGAAGTCGGCGGGGTGGCGTTTCTGGGCCTGGTTGGTGTCGGAGACGCGTCCGCCCGCGCCGGCGCGGAGCTGGTCGAGGGTGTTACCCGAGAGGCGGCCGTAGGTGCTGAACTTCTGCACGTCGAAGTAGACGACGCGCTGGCCGGGTGCGCCGACGGCGTACGCGAAGCCGCGGGTGATCAGGCGCTGGACGACCGCGATCATGCCCTGCACGTTGGCGGTGGCGCGGGGCATGAGCGACTCGTCGCGCTGGGCTTCGAGCGCCACCTTGAGGCCGAGCTTGCGGGCGTCCTCCTTGAAGCGGTCCTCGTAGAAGCGGGCGATCTGGTAGGGGTCGCGCGGGTCGATGCTTACGCCGGCGGGGAGCTTGCCGGACTTCTTGGCTTCTTCGATGCGGCGGCCGGCGACGGCCATGCGGTCCTCGCCCTGCTCGCCGCCCTCGGCGTCGTCGGTCATGTGGCCGACGTCGGTGATGTTCATGACGTGGGTGACGCGGCGCGGGCCCTTGTGCGTCTGGCCGTCACGCGTGGTCACCTCGCACAGCGGCGACTCGACGAAGCGGCGGAGCACGTCCGCGGCGAGGAAGGAGCGGAAGTTGCCGATGTGCGCGTCGTCGTAGACGGTGGGGCCGCAGGAGTAGAAGGTGACGTGCGCGGGGTCACTGGGCGTGAAGGGCTCGAGCTTCCGGGTGAGCGTGTTGTACAGGCGCAGCGGCATGGGCAATGCTACACCCGGTGAGCGAGGGGTTTCGGCGGGCCTCATGCGGGGTTGTGCGCGCGGGCCATGATCGGTGCACCCGTTCTGGGCTGGAGCCGCAACCATGAGACCACTCGCGGTGGTGTCGTTGCTGGTGACCGGCGCTGCGATGGCCCAGCCTGTTGCGCCCGCGGCGTTTGTGCCGCGCGGGTTGGCGCGGGCGCTTACCGAGGGCGACACGCGGGTGGTGGTGGTGGGCGACAGCCTGTCGGTGAACACGATGGGTGATGTGGGGGGGTTGGGGCATACGCCGCTGGCGGCGGGGATGCAGCGGGTGTGGAGGCCGCGGGCGTGGCGCGGGGTGTACTGCCCGGCGCCTGGGTTCGTTCCTGGCGGGCTGGAGCTGACGCGGGGGGTTGGCAGCTCGGCTTACGACCATGCGGACTCGGAGGAGCGGGTGCTGCACATGGCGCTGGAAGAGGAGTGGCCGGGTGGTGTGAAGGGGTTCGCGACCGAGAACGCGGTGGAGTGGCGGCTGCACGCGGGTGCGGACGCGGGCGCGGCACGGGCCGACTTCCGGCTGTTCCCGCTGGCGCACGCGGGCGGGACGCGGGCGTCGCAGCAGCTGCTGGCGAGCCAGCGGCTGCGGGCCCGGGCGGTGGTGTACGCGGGGCCCGATGCGGTGGAGCGCGTGGGTGTGCGCGTGAGCTCGGGGCGCGGGTTCAGCGTGGAGGGGGCGTTGAGCGAGGTGGACAAGCAGCGTGCGGGGTGGACGTGGATGGACTTCGAGGTGGGATCGCTGCTGCGGGCGCCGTTTGATCGTGCGCGGGATGCGGTGAATGTCGGCCTGAGGGCCGAAGGCGGCGAAAGGTCGGCGCTGATCACGCCGGGGGTGATCTTCTATGACCCCGGCGTGCGCGGGTTGCAGGTGCACTCGATCGCGCAGGGAGGGTGGACCACGGCGGACCACCTGCGCGTGGAAGGCGAGGGGCGGGGGTACAGCGACGAGGGGCTGCGCGAGCACCTGCGCGTGTTCGGGTTCGCGGATGCTGGGGTTACGCCGGTGGTGGTGATTGCGCTGGGGGTGAACGTTGCGCCCGGAGAGGCGGAGGATGGCGCGACGACGGCGGTGTACCGCGAGAACGTGCGGGCGATCATCGCGCGGTACCGCGCGGCACTGGCGGACATCGGCGCGGGCGAGCCGTGGTTCCTGCTGGTGGGAATGTACTCGTGCTCGCTGCCGCCGCCGGACCGGTTCGCGCTCACGCGGGCGGCGCGGCTCTGGGAGATTTGTCAGAGTGATGCGCGGTGTGGGGTGGTGAACCTGGCGGCGCTGGGGGGCAGCCGCGGCGGGGCGTTCAGCAGCGCGTGGTACTTCCGGCAGGCGGAGGCGGCGGTGACGAAGGCGGGCAGCGGCGGCGTGATGCAGCTGAGCAGCACCGGGGGGCTCGACGGAGAGGTGTGGGTGTCGGAGGGCCCGCGGTGGTTCCTGGCGCGGCCGACCGCGGTGACCGCGGCGGGGCTGGAGGGCGTGCCGGGGGCGTGGAAGAAGGGGGCGCGGGTGCTGTCGGTGGCGTTCGACCTGCACCTGTCGCGGGCGGGGGCGGATGCGCTGGCGGGGCTGATGTGGGGTGAGATCGAGCGGGCGGCGCGCCGGTGCGAGAGCGATGTGAACCGCGACGGCGTTGACGGTGACGAGGCGGACGTGGAGGCGTTCTTCGCGTGCCTTGCGGGGCGGTGCTGCGATGCGTGCAGCACGGACGCGGATGGCGATGGGGTGGAGGGGACGCGGGGGGATGTGGAGGGGTTTTTGCGGGCGGTGGTGGGGGAGGGGTGTTAGTGCGGTGAGGAGCACGGAGCACGGCCGCGAGGCGCGGCCGTATCGCTCCCTTACGGTCGCGGTTCTTATTTCAGCAGTTGACGCCACCGAGGAGGACCACCGAGATGAGGACATCTCGGTGGCACGTGCGAGAGGCGCACGGCCGCGAGGCGCGGCCGTAGCGCTCCCTTACGGTCGCGGTTCCTATTCAGCAGTTGACGCCACCGAGGAGGACCACCGAGATGAGGACATCTCGGTGGCACGGGCGAGAGGCGCACGGCCGCGAGGTGCGGCCGTATCGCTCCCTTACGGTCGCGGTTCCTATTCAGCAGTTGCCGCCGCCGAGGACGCGGAAGAAGGCTTCGATGTCCTGGTCGGTGCCGGTGTCGCCGTCGCCGTTGAAGTCGGCGGATGAACAGGTGGGGCAGCAGCGGCCGCCGAGGCAGGCGAAGAAGTCCTCGATGTCCTGGTCGGTGGCGTGGTCGCCGTCGTGGTTGAAGTCGATCACGCAGGGGGCGCCGAGAACGTCAAGGGCGACCTCGTCGGGGGTGATGGAGAGCTGGAGGACATAGCCGGGGATGTCGTTGCCTGACGGGATGATTACTTCGTCGAAGGCGCCGCTGATGGGGCTGTTGCCGCGGGTGATCAGCGGGATGCGCTCGCCGACGGTCAGGCGGGTGCCGTGGCGGAGGGAGACCTGGAGGGTGCCGCCGATGGTGCCGCCCTCGGCGACAATGAAGCCATAGGTGTCGAGCGTGTCGTAGTACAGGTTGCCGCCGAGGAGCTGCATCACGCCGTAGACGTTGACGTAGTAGGCGTTGACGGTGGCGTTGTTCTCGATGCGGATGGAGGCGGCGGGGTCGACCGTGAGGTGGCCGTAATCGCCCGGGAAGGTGTGGCTCAGCAGGCCGCGCACGGTGAGCTGGGAAGTCCCCGTCAGGTAGATGCCCGCGCCGGTCTGGGTGAGCAGCGCCGAGCGGCAGGCGGCGCTCGGTTCGATGACCAGGTTCCCGCCGTTCATATCCAGGCGGCCGCGCGTGGTGCCGTTGGTGATTCGCGCGAGGCCGGCGTCCTGGCGGATTCGGGTGGTGAGGGTGCGGGTGTCGAGGTCGAGGGTGGGCTGGCCGGCTGCGATGATGAGGGTGTCGATCGCGCGGTCGGCGTCGAGCGTGATGGTGTAGGTGCCGGGGAGGTCGACGCGTGCGGTGTCCTGGGGGCCGGGCACGGCGTTGGTGCTCCAGTTGGCGGGGTTCCCGAACGAGCCGCCCGCGGGGTTGATCCATGTCGCCGTGGTCTGGGCAAGGGCTGGTGCGCCAAGGGCGGCGAGGGTCAGGGCGAGTGTGGTCCGCATGTGACCAAGGTAATACGGGGTAGGGGCGGCGGTATGAAAAGCAGCGAGGACGACCGTGCGCGTCGAACATTGTCCGACAGCTCATGGCGTGATGGGCGGCCGGTAGCGCGGGTGGGAAGAAGGCATCGAGGCAGGGGCATCCAGGCATGCGTGCGGAGACGGGGCATCGAGCGAGGCACGGTTGCCCTACGGTGGGCGTATGCGAGTGCTGCTGACGAATGACGACGGGATCCGGGCGCCGGGGATTGTGGCGATGTACGACGCGCTGGCGGGGATCGGGACGGTGTACCCGGTGGCGCCGCTGACGGTGCAGTCGGCGACGGGGCACGGGGTGACGTTCCATCAGCCGCTGATGCGGAGCGAGGTGCAGGTGGCGGACCACATGCATGGCGTCGCGGTGGATGCGCGGCCGGCGGACTGTGTGAAGGTGGCGGTGGCGAACATCTGGCCGGAGCAGTTCGGGGAGGGGTCGAGGCCGGACCTGTTGATCAGCGGGATGAACGCGGGGGCGAACTGCGGGATCAATGTGATTTACTCGGGGACGGTGGCCGCGGCGCTGGAGGCGGCGTTTCTGGGGGTGCCGTCGATCGCGGTGAGCCTGCGGCTGGGGAGCGGGCGGCCGAAGTGGGACGTGGCCGCGGCGTGGGCGCGGCGGACGATCGACTTGCTGCTGCGGCAGGGGCTGCCGGGGGCGCACGAGTGTTTGAGCATCAACCTGCCGCTGTGTGAGGAGGAGTGGCCCGGGGGGAAGAAGAAGTCCAAGTACGACACGGCGTCGTACTCGCGCGGGGAGTCAGCGGCGGCGGGGCCGATGCCGGCGGTGAAGGTGTGCCCGATGAACGTGCACGGGCTGGTGGACAAGTACGAGCGGCGGGTAAGCCCGAGCGGGGATGTGTACTACTGGGCGGCGGGTGGGGGGCTGGACTTCCGCGGGACGGACGCGGGGTCGGATGTGGATGAGTTGATGCGGGGGGCGATCACAGTGACGCCGCTGACGTTTGATCTGACGCGGCGGGAGCGGGTGGGGTATTGGGCGGGGGTGGTGGGGGGCGGGTGAGGTTGGAAGTCGGAAGTCGGAAGTGGGAAGTGGGAAGTGGGAAGGCGGAAGGCGGATGTGGGATGTGGGATGTGGGATTTCGGCGAGAGGTGTTCTGCGCGCACCATAAGTCGTTCGCCAACCCCTCCCCAGCCCTCCCCCCACGGGGGAGGGGGTCGGATTACTTCACGAACAGGCCTGCCGCGAGCGCGCAGAGGACGACGAGTGTGATGGTGACGTAGAGCCAGTCGCGTTTGGTGGCGAACATGGCGAGGGAGAAGATGACGCGGAGGATGGGGGTGAGGATGAGGAGGACGACGGCGAGCTGGAGGATGGCGGTGGGGTCGAGGGTGGCGGCGTGCTCGAGGATTTGCGTGGGCTGGCGGAGGTGGTCGGGCTGGGGGGTGAATGTGGAGAGGTCGGCGCGCGTGCCCCTGTGGGCGGGCAGGTAGAGGGCGATGCCGATAAGGCCGACGGTGGCGGCGAGCAGGACGCAGATGGAGAGCAGGCGCGAGAGTCCGGCCTCGAGATCGCGTCGTGGTGTAGGCGGGGTTGTTGGCGTGGTGTTGTTCACAGGTTGCCGGTGGCTCCCTTGTAGATCATCTGTGCGCCGGCGAGGATGACCATGGAGGCGAAGATGATGCGCAGCCACTTGGTTTGGAGCTTGTGGAGCAGGCGTGCGCCGGCGAATGAGCCGGCGAGGGCGCCCAGGGCGACGGGGCCGGCGAGGCCGGGCTCGATCTGGCCGCGGGAGAGGTAGACGCCGGAGGACGCGGCGGCGGTGACGCCGATCATGAAGTTGCTGGTGGTGGTAGAGACCTTGAAGGGAACGCGCATGAGGCGGTCCATGGCGAGGACTTTGAGGACGCCGCTGCCGATGCCGAGCATGGCGGAGAGGGTGCCAGCGCCGAGCATGAGGGTGAAGCCAAGGGGCACGTGGTGCACGGAGTAGGGCTGCGGGCCGTCCTTGGTGGGGAAGGTGCCGGCGAGTTTGAGGCGGTTGCCGAGTGAGTCGGGGTTGGTGTCGATGGGGTGGGGCTTGGGCGGGCGGAGGGAGTTCCACGCGGTCCAGAGGAGGATCGCGCCGAGCATCATCGAGAGCGTGGCGGGGGCGGTGCGGGCGGCGAGGAAGGCGCCGATGAGGGCGCCGATGGTGGTGGCGACCTCGAGGAGCATGGCGAGGCGGACGTTGGTGAAGCCTTCTTTGACGAAGGCGGCCGCGGCGCCGGAGCTGGTGGCGATGACGGCGATGAGGGAGGCGCCGATGGCGTAGCGGAGGTCAACGTCAAAGACGACGACGAGGAGGGGGACGATGATGGCGCCGCCGCCCAGGCCGGTGAGTGAGCCGAGGAGGCCGGCGGCGGCGGAGGCGAGGAAGATGAGGAGGGTGAAGGTGGAGGTGTCCAACGGGGGGCAGGATAGCGGGGAGTAGGTCGGCTAGGTCCGCGAGGACATATAGGGGCGCGGAGAAGACCCTCGCTTGCGCGTCGGGCTCGTTGGCGGTCAGGCTTCGAAGCCCACGACGCTCTTGTGGTTCTGGAGGAACATGAACTGGGGCGTGAGGCTGGTGACGAAGTCGCGCACCGCGCAGACGACGGGGTTGGTCCATTGGCCGACCGCGCCGAGGCGCCAGGAGACTTTGGTGACCATCGTGGTGCGGGCGTAGCGCTCGTTCTCGTAGGCGCGGAGCGCGGCGGGGACTTCGAGGCGGCCCGCGGCGGCTTCGCCCAGCCATTTGGCGAGCACCACGGCGTCCTCGATCACCATGCACGCGCCCTGGCCGAGGTTGGGCGTGGGGGCGTGCGCGGCGTCGCCGATGGTGGTGACGCGGCCGGCGCCCCAGCGCTTGCTGGGTTTGCGGTCGTAAATGTCGGTGCGGATGATCGTGGCGGGGTCGGTGAGGCGGATGAGGTCGGGGATAGGGTCGACCCATGCCTTGAAGAACGTGAGAAGCGCCGCGTGGGCGGTGGCGTCGTGCTTGTGTGTGGGGTCGGTGGCGGGGGCGTTGCGGGTGGCCCACCAGTACATGCGGTGCTTGTCGAGGCGGGTGATGCCGAAGCGCTGGCCGCGGCCCCAGACTTCGGCGGCGTGGCCGCTGGGCCAGCGGGAGGTGGGGAACTCGAGCACGCCGCGCCAGGAGGTGTAGCCGGAGTAGCGGAGTTGTTCCTCGCCGAGGGTTTGGGTGCGGACGAGGGAGCGGTTGCCGTCGGCGCCGATGAGGACGGGGGCGGTGTGGTGGTGGCCGTCGCTGGTGTGGAGGATGACGCGCCCGCCGAGCTGGGTGTTGCTGGATTGGCCCTGGACCTGGCGGACGTGGGTTGCGGCGGCGTTGCAGGTGAGGCGGGCGGGGTCGAGGGCGTCGCAGAGGATGCGGAGGAGGTCCTGGCGGTGGATGACGATGCTGGGGTAGCCGAGGGCGCGGTCGGCCTCGCCGATGTTGCAGGTGGAGATGATGCGGCCGCGGGAGTTCATCAGGGTGGCGGTGGTGATGATGTCGCCGGCGTCGATGGCCTTGCGGGCGAGGCCGAGCTTGGTGAGGGCGCGGATGGCGTTGCCCCAGAGGGAGACGCCGGCGGCGAGCTCGGTGGGCTCTGGGTTCTTCTCGAAGACGTGGGGCTCGAGGCCGGCTTTCTCGAGGGCGAGTGCGGCGGCGAGGCCGGCGAACCCGCCGCCAACGATGAGGGCTTTGCGGGTGTGCATCAGGTGGAGATTGGGGGGTGGGGGTGAGGTGGCGGTGAGCGCGTGGTGATGCGGGGGTGGGACAGGTAGGTCGTCGAGGTCGACGAGGACCTCTAGGTCTGATGGGAGCAGGTGGTCCCTATCATCGGGGCCTTAGGAGGTTCCCCGATGTCGGACGGCGCGACGCAGCAGAGTGCACCCAAGTCGATGGACGCGATCATGGCGCTTTGCAAGCGTCGCGGGTTCATTTACCAGGCGAGCGAGATCTACGGGGGGATCAACGGGTTCTGGGATTACGGGCCGCTGGGCGCGCAGATGAAGAAGAACCTGCGCGAGGCGTGGTGGCAGGACATGATCATGAACCCGTGCTGGGGGCGGAAGGGGCCCAGCGGGGAGAAGGTGCGGTGCGTGCCGGTGGAGACGCGGATCGTGCAGCATCCCAGGGTGTGGGAGGCGAGCGGGCACGTCGGCGGTTTCAACGATCCGATGGTGGATGACAAGGAGACGAAGCAGCGGTTCCGGGCGGATCACTTGAAGGGGCTGTTTGGGGGTGTCTCAATCGAAGGGCATATGCATAAGCCTGCCTTCCAAGAGGTGGCCAGCGACCTCGCAGGTTGGCTGCCGCCCGTCTGCACCGTCATCGCATCAACCGAAGGAGAAGCGCTGGAGCAACTCCTTACTGACAAGAGGCTGCAACGAAACAACCGCATCAAATCGATCCGGGTGGCAGGGATGATGGCGGGTGCCCAGTCTGCACTGGTGCTCGCAGATGTGGGGCGTGGAGAAGAAGCGTTCGAAGTTCGGGCAGTCTCCATGGAGATGCTCAAGGCGCGAGCGGCGGAGATCCCATCCCCGTACTCCGCTAAAAAAGGCGTCCTCACAGAGCCTCGCCAGTTCAATCTGATGTTCATCTCGTACACTGGTGCGATCTTCGATGAGGAGAACAAGGTTTACCTGCGTCCCGAGACCGCGCAGGGCATCTTCGTCCAATTCAAGAACGTCGTTGACACTACTCGTGTCAAGGTGCCATTCGGCATCGGCAACACCGGCACGAGCTTTCGCAACGAAATCACCCCGAGGAACTTCACGTTCCGCTCGCGCGAGTTTGAGCAGGCGGAGCTGGAGTTTTTCTGCCACCCGAGCGAATCGAGCGAGTGGTACAAGTTCTGGCGGGACTTCCGCATGGAGTGGTGGCAGTCGATCGGGCTGAAGGGCGACAACCTGATCCTGCGCGAGCACGAGAAGGATGAGCTGTCGCACTACTCGGTGGGGACGAGCGACGTGGAGTACCGGTTCCCGTTCACGGCGCCGGGGTTCGGGGAGCTGGAGGGGATCGCGCACCGGGGGGACTACGACCTGACGCAGCACCAGAAGCACAGCGGGCAGAAGCTCGAGTACTTCGACACCACCCGCGGCGAGACGCTGCCCAACGGGGGCAAGAAGGGCGAGAAGTACATCCCGCACTGCATCGAGCCCGCGGCGGGGCTGGACCGCGGCGTGCTCGCGCTGCTGTGCGAGGCGTACACGAAGGACGAGAGCCGGCCGAGCCCTGAGATCATGAAGTTCCACCCGCGGATCGCGCCGATCAAGGCGGCGGTGTTCCCGCTGGTAGATAAGGACGGGATGCCGGAGGTGGCGGAGAAGCTGAGCGACGAGCTGTACGCGAAGTTCGGGCGGAATGGGTTCATCGAGACGGACGCGAAGCAGTCGATCGGCAAGCGGTACGCCCGCATGGACGAGGCGGGGTGCCCGTTCTGCTTCACCATCGACGGCGACACGCTGAAGGACCAGACAGTGACGGTGCGCGACCGCGACACGGGCTCGCAGCAGCGGATCGGGATCGGGCAGGTGGCGGCGTTCCTGTCCGAGAAGCTGGGGATGTAAAAAAGGCACGGCCGCGGTGGCGGTCGTGCCTTCGTGCACTTGAGTTAATTAGAGAACGCTCGCCTCACCGGCCCTGGGCGATGAGTTCTCTGGCGCGCTGCTTGATCATCTCGGCGGAGGAGCCGAGGTTGGCCATGACGATGACGGTGTAGCCCTCGTCGAGGTACATGGTGAGGTCGGCGGAGACGCCGGTGAAGCCGCCGGAGTGGCCGACGACGCGGCCCGCGGGCGAGTTCTCGACGAAGAAGCCATAGCCGTAGTTCTTGGACGCGATCTCGGGGTGGGCGGTCCAGAGCTGCTTGAGGGAGGCCTCGGAGACGAGCTTGCCGGAGCGCATGGCCTGGTCGAAGCGGAGCAGGTCGGGGGCGGTGGAGTAGCCGCCGCCGGCGGGGCCGCCGCGGATGACGTGGGTGTAGAGGTTGTTGATGTACTCGACCTTGCCCTCGGGGGTGCGGGTGCGCACGTAGCCCACGGCGAGGTTGTGGTTGGACTTGTCCAGGTCGTAGCACTCAGTGGCGGTCATGCCGGCGGGGCCGGTGATGTTCTTGCGGACGTACTCGAAGTAGTCCATGCCGCTCACCTTCTCGATCACGGCGCCGGCGAGGAGCATGCCGGTGTTGCTGTACTTCCACTGCGTGCCGGGCTCGAACTGGAGGGTCTCGTCGCGGGTGAGCGGCTTGAAGTCGGCCACCTTGCGGAAGCGGGCGCGGGAGGACTTGTCGAAGGTTTCGTTGAAGTAGCTGCCCAGGCCCGAGGTGTGGGTGAGCAGGTGCTTGATCTGGACCTTGTCGAGCACCTCCTGCGAGCACCAGGTGTCGTCGAGGTGCTTGGCGAGGGTGTCGTCGAGGGAGAGCTTGCCCTTCTCCACCAGCTGCATCACGCTGACGGCGGTGAACATCTTGTTCATGGAGCCGAGATTGAACTTGGTGTCGATGGTGACGGGGGCGTTGAAGTCGCGGTTGGCGACGCCCACGGCGCGCTCCACGAGCACCTTGCCGTCCTTTGCGAGCAGGACGGTGCCGCTGAAGGCATCACGGGCGGCGAGCTTGTCGGCGTAGGCGCCGAGCTTCTCGCCCAGCTGCGAGGGGCTGAGCTGCTCGAGCTTGGGGAGGTCCGAGGGCGGGCGGGCCCGCTGGAAGTTGAGGGTGGTGATGCGGTGGGGGGCCTCGTCCTCGACCTCGAGGGCCACGGCGTGCCAGGACTCGGCGAGGGCGTTGCGGACGATGAGCACCGCGGCGGTGCTGGGGCGGGCGGGCTCGTAGCTGCGGGCGCCGTAGACCTCGAGGGCGCCGCTGGTCTGCTCCATGATGGCGCGGAAGAACGCGAGGTGCCGGTCCATGGGGAAGGCCTCGCGGAAGTCGGGCGCGAACTGCTTCTCGACGAAGGCCTTGAACCTGGCCTCGTCCCCGGCGGTCGCGATGAGGGCGAACTCCTGGGCGCGGGCGTACGCGGGTGTGTTGGGGATGTCGCGGGTGTCGGTGTACTTGGGCTGCGCGAGGGCGGGGGCCGACAGCAGGCAGAACACGAGCGCGACGACAGCGATCCAGAGCGGCCGCAAAGGACTCATCGGAGAACTCCCTAGCGCCTTGCGCCACCCCGCCGGCGGGGGGGAGGGTACCAGCATCGTGGGTTTGGCCGCAAGCCATTCTGCATGAGCGTGAGTTCGCGTCGGTAGGGTCTACTTTCGGGATGGATCAGGTGCGGCTGGTGATGCTGCCGGGGCTGGGTGCGCGTGGGTTCATGTACGCGCCGCAGCGGGGGGCGTTTCCGGAGCTTGAGGTCGTTGAGTGGATTCCGCACGTGCGGGGCGAGACGCTGGCGGAGTACGCGGGGCGCATGGCCGCGACGGTGGGCGGCGCAGGGCCGGTGGTGATCGGCGGCATCTCTTTTGGCGGGCACGTGGCTCTGGAGATGGTGCAGCACCTGCGGGCGCGGATGGAGGTGCGCGGCGTTGTGCTGATCGCGGCCTCGCGCACGGCGCGGGGGGTCCGGCCGGTGCTGCGGGGGCTGGCGTGGCTGGCGCCGTACGCGCCAGCGCGGGTGCTGCAGCCGATCCGGGTGCCGCTGATCCAGAGCGGGCGGTGGCTGCTGGGGCCGCTGAACGCCGAGGGAAAGCGGGTGGTGGCGGAGCTGGCGCGGCGCGTCGATGCCCGCTTTGCGCTGTGGAGCTACGGCGCGATGGCGCGGTGGCCCGGGATCAATGTGGAGCGGCTGGGGGTGCCGGTGTGGGAGGTGCACGGCTCGCGCGACCGCGTGATCCCGGTTGGGCGGGTGACGCCGGACCGAGTGGTGGAGGGGGGCGGGCACCTGGTCAATGTGACGCACGCGGCGGAGGTGAACGCGTTTCTTGCGGAGGTGATGGAGCGGGCGGCGTCGCGGTAGAGGCGAGGGCCTCAGTCGGTCGTTGTGATACGCTTGAGCGGCATGCCCCCATGCGCATTGATGAGTACGGGTCGTCAGCGCAAGACCGCGCATGGACCCATGACGCGCGGCAGGCGGTGTTCCGGAGTACTGCCCCGCCGATCTGGCGAACGCTGGCGTGCGCGATCGTCGGTTTCGTGCTCGTTGTGGTCGCATTCAACCTCATCCGGCGCGACACCACGGTCTCAGCTGTGGGCTCGTGCGCCAGCGTACTTGTTGGCGCGGTGCTTCTCGTCTTCGCGTTCGGATGGGTGGTCGACCGGGCGATGCAGAAGGAGCAGCTCGAGGAAAACGTAGCGCAGGAGGCCTCGGCGTCGAAGCACCTCGTTATAGAGATCGAGGCGGTCCGGATCACACCCGCTCAATCCATCGACTGCGATGCCGATGCCATCATCCTTCATGATGGGCACGGGGGCGGGGTTTACCTCAACTCGCACTCCTTATTCGAAGTAGAGCTCCCCCGCGAATCTGAGGGCGCTCCGGCCCGGTATCCGAGATTCTGGACGATTGTCTCGACAGGGCCCGTCGGGCAGATACTGGACATGAGCGCAACAGGGGAACTTCTGGAAGTTGATAACTCAGTGCCACCGTGCGATGTACCGAGTGACCAGCGGATCGAGGTCGCGGTGCTCGATCAGCGGTCACCCGAGGCGTGGAGATCGGTGCTACCGCAGTGTGGTTAGCACGGGGTGCCGGGCCGGGGGCTCGAGCGACGCGCGGCTGCCGGAATCTAACGTGCGGTGAGATGAAGGCGCCGCCGCGGAGCGGCGGGGTACCCGGGGAGAATCACTTTGGCTCGTACTTCTGGCGCAGGGCGGTGAGGACGGTGGGCCAGGCGTTGGCGAAGTACTCGCGGAGGGACTTCCAGTCGGCGTCGTGCCCGGAGGTGGCGGCGTTCTGCTCGGCGAAGCCGTAGTGCTTGAGGGTGACTTTGGAGCCGTGCGGGCCGTGGGGCTCGATGATGAGGACGACCCAGGTGTGCCGGGCGCGGAGGTCGCCGAACTTGGGCGGGGCGTTCCAGGTGAAGCTGAGCATTTTCTCGGGCTCGTAGCTGAGGATGGTGCAGCCTTCGCTGCCGCGCTGGCCGGCTGGGACGTCGTCGCCGCCGAAGTAGATCTCGAAGGGGCCGCCAATGCGGAGGTCGATGTTGGCCCTGGTGAGGAAGGACTCCATGCCCTTGCTGGTTGTCCAGCACTCCCAGACTTCGCGGGGCGTGGCCTTGACGGTGGTTTCGAGAATGATGGGGTCGAGGGGGTTGGCGGGGGTGGCCTGCTTTGCTGGTGTCGCTGCTGGCACGGCGGCGTTCGCGGCGGGCGTGGTGGCAAGCGACTTCTCGAGGTTGTCCTTCATCTTCTTGAGCGACCACGCGTTGCCCTGGTCGAAGAAGGCGCGCATCTTCTGCGACTCGTTGTCGGCGGTGTAGCCGCACATGGCCAGGCGCAGGCGCGTGCGGCCATCGCCCAGGTCGGTGAGGGTGGCGACGGACCAGACGTCCTTCACCGCGTTCTGGTAGGGCAGGTTCTTGGGCGGCTTGGCGATGCGCCAGGCGAAGACGCGCCCGGGCTCGTACGCGATGATCTGATTGTGGATGGCGCCGTCGTCGACGAGCTCGCCCTTGGGGCTGTAGTGCGTGCGGATGAGGCCGCCGACGCGGAGGTCGATCTCGGCCTTGGCGACGCCCCAGAGCTTCCAGCCCTCGGGGGTGGTGAAGACTTCCCACACCTTCTCGATGGGGGCGTTGAGCTCGATCTCGTGCACGATGGGCGCGGTGTTGACGGTGATCGATGCCGCGGCCTTCGAGGGGTCAGGACGGGCGGCATTCTCCTGTGCGAAGGCGGCAGAGGCGGTGAGCGCGGCGGCGAGGACGATGAGGGCGGTGCGGGGCATGGTGCTCTCCTTGTGGTGAGGGTCAGTGCGGGTGGGTTTGGGGCGCGGCCTTGCGGGCTTCTTCCTGCAGCAGGTCGAAATAAGTGCGGAGCTGGGCGACCGAGGCGTCGTAAGGCTCGAGGGTGGAGGCGGCGCGGGACTGCATGATGCCGCCCTCCATGACGGTGAGGACGAGCTGCGCGAGCTGGCGGCGGTTGCAGGCAGCGGGAAGGCGGTCGCCCGCGGCCGCGAGCCAGGACTCCACGGCGGAGACCCAGTTGCGGAAGTTGAGGTCGATGAGGGGGCGGACCTCGGGGTGGGAGTCGGCGACCTCAAGGGCGAGGTTGCCGACGGGGCAGCCCATGGTGCAGCGGGTGAGCTCGAGGCCGTGGCGGTACCAGGCGAGGAGGTTGAAGACGCGTTCGATGGCGTCCTGCTCGCGCTCTTCGGCGGGGCCGATGACGACGGGGCGGAGGAGCTCGACGTAGTGCTCGAGCACGCCGGCGAGGAGGGCTTCCTTGGAGGGGAAGTAGTGGTAGAGGGAGCCGGAGTTGACGTCGGCCTCGCGGAGGATGGTGGCGATGCCGGTGGCGGCGTAACCCTGCTCGTGGAAGAGCCTTCGGGCGGCCTCGAGGATGCGGGTGCGGGTGGGGAGGGGCTCGCCGTGGGTGGGTGGGGTCGTGCTGGCGGTGGATGGCTGGGGGGTTTGGGCCATTGGTTGAACGATCAATCAACCACAAAATGGACCGGCTGTCAAGGGGATTCTGAGCGGATGTTCGGGGAGGAAACCGGCTCCTGAGGGCGTCAGGCGGGGTCGACCCGACCTCATGAGAGAAGCCGGTTGGATCAAGTTCAGGGCTTCCACCAGCAGCCGTTCAGGGGTGGGCTGCCTTGTGTGCATCGCCAGGGGTGTGCGACGGAAACTGCACCAAACAACCTGGCACCGAGGCACCCATGGAGACGAACCGTGGCCGGTGCCCGGCGGGCGTCAGGAGGGCGTTCCCGGGCTTTACGCTGATCGAGATCCTGGTGGTGGTCGCGGTGATCGCGATGCTGATCGCGATCCTGCTGCCGGGGCTGAGCAGGTCACGGGAGGCGGCGCGGGCGAGCGTGTGCCTGTCGCGGCTGCACAACCTGCACGTGGCGATGCGGGTGTACGCGGATGAGTACCGCACGTTCCCGGTCGCGGACCAGGACGATGTGCTGAAGGACCTGGAGATGCCGGAGAATGTGTGGCACTGCCCGGCGGACCGGGTACGCAAGGCCGCGGCTCCGGGGAATGTGCCGTACTCGTCGTACACGTACCTGGCGCCGATCTACATGGACCCGCCGGGCTATCCGTATGCGCTGGTGCAGCTCAAGCCGCACGTGGCGCTGCGGAAGTACGAGAACAACCCCAACCTGCCGCTGTTCTGGAACTTTGAGGGCTGGCACGACCAGGCGCGGAACGTGGTGTACTGGAACGGGAGCGCGAGGCGGAAGGACTGGTGAGGCGGGGACGGCCCCGCGCCCCGAGTGTGGTGGGGCCCGGGTGGACGGGGGAGGTGCGAGGACGGGCGCGAGAGCGCTAATCCGGGATTCTGGGAGCCTTGAGGCGCGACGACGCATGGAGAGTGGGAGCCGCCGATCGACAGGCCCCTTGAGCGTTCAGATGCGGACGCGGGGGGCGGCGGCGAAGCGGGGCTGGAACACGGCCCCCCCGGAGACACATAGCCATGGATGAGCTCAAGCGCCCCGGGCGGGGCAGGGTGGTGGCGGTGCGCGCGTTGCGCGGGTTTACGTTGATCGAGCTGCTGGTGAGCGTGGCAGTGATCGGCGTGCTGGTCTCGCTGATCTCGCCGGGGCTGGCCAAGTCGCGGCTGGCGGCGCGGTCGGTGAGCTGCCTGGCCAAGCTGCGGAACTTGCAGCTGACGACGCGGATCTACGCGGACGAGCACCGCACGCTGCCGGTGAACGTGATGCACCTGTCGATCCCGGTGTACGACCTGAAAGCGACGAGCTGGCGGTGCCCGGAGGACAGGCAGGCTGCGAACACACCGATGAGCACCGTGTCGTACTCGTCCTTCACGTACCTGGCGCCGCTGTACATGGACCCGCCGGCGAGCGGGATGGTGCTGCACCTGCTGAAGCCCAGGAACGGGCTGCGGAAGTACGAGAACAACCCCAAGCTGCCGCTGTTCTGGGACCGGGACGAGAACCACGAGAAGGACCGGAATGTCGTGTATTGGCATGGCGGGGCGGAGCGGCGGGGCTGGGAGTGAGCGGAACCGGGAGTGATGTCGCGCATCGAATGAGGGAACCCTTGGGGGCAGCGAGCGAACGTTTGCTGCAAGACAGCGGGGCGGATGGGTCATTGTTCTGGTGAGCGGCGGCCGCGCGGAAGCGCGGGCATGTGGGTCAACTGGAGCTGGCGGATGTGTGACCCACGCCACGTTGGGCCCTGCGGGGCCGTTGTTGTGTCGAGTACGTCGGGATGGGTAGGCGGCCGATCGCGGGCGGGCTTCACGCTTGTCGAGCTGCTGGTGGTGCTGCTGATCATCAGCGTGCTGGTGGGGCTGATGCTCGCCTCGATCGGGCGGTCGCGGGTGACGGCGCGGTCGCTGCGGTGCCTGGCGCAGCTGCGGGAGATCCAGCTGAGCGCGCGGGTGTACGCGGATGGCTACCGCCGGCTGCCGGTAGTGATGCCGGAGAAGCCGGTGCGGGAGTTCGAGCTTCCGGGACGGGCGTGGCGGTGCCCGGCGGACAAAACGGGCGCGAGCGTGCCCGAGCACGAGCCATTCTCGGCGTACACGTACCTGGCGGTGTACTACATGGACCCGCCGCCCACGGGGCTGGACCTGGCGAAGCTCAAGCCCGCGGTGGGGCTGCGGCGGTACGAGATGAACCCCGGCCTGCCGCTGTACTGGGACCAGGGGGAGGTGCACGAGGAGCAGCGGAACGTGGTGTACTGGAACGGGTCGGCGCGCCGGTGGGTGGATTGAATCAGGCGGCTGCGAAGGCGAGCATGGTCTCTGTGACGCCCGAGGAGTACCAGACGCGCCGCCAGTGGGCGGTGCGGTCGAGCCACTGCTGCCAGAGTGGCGTGAGGGGCTGGGCGCCGACGGAGCCGGGGGTGCGGGACTTGCTGGGCAGGTAGACGTTGGCGTTGTCGAGGATGAAGAGGCCGCCGGGCTTGAGGTGATCGAGGGCCCAGTGGGCGCACTGGTCGCGGATCATCCCGTCGATGAGCACGACGTCGAGCTTGCGGCCCTTGAGCACCGGCTCGGCGGCGCGGACGTAGCGCTCGTTGTTGCGGAGGGCGCCGATGCGGATGTCGCCGCTGTGGTCCTCGGGCTCGTCGATGAGGAGGTAGTCGACGTTGGTGTGACCGGCGTCCTTGAGGCGCTGCAAGACGGTGGCGTGCCAGCCGGCGTGGTGTTCGATGCTGATGACGTGCCCACAGTGGCGGGCGAACCAGGCGGTGCTGCGGCCGGAGCCGAACTCGACCATGAGGTCGGAGTCGCGGAGGTACTGGTGCAGGAACTCGACGGCTCCCGGCACGAGCCAGGGCAGCGTTGGGTTGCGGCGCTGCCACAGCTCCCAGTTGAAGCGGTTGGCGACGTAACGCGGCGTCCAGTGTCGGCGGGGCAGCAGCATGGGCGGCAGTGTACCGACGGGTCCGGATTTGCCCATGGCTTTTGCTGACGCGGCGCTGTTTCCGGACCCCGGGGCGGGCGGTCTTCGTGGCGGTCAGGCACCCGCGCTGTGGGAGCGGTACCACTCGATGGTGGCGCGGAGGCCGTCGTCGAAAGGGGTGCGGGCCTTCCAGTTGAGGAGCTGCTGGGCGCGGGTAGTGTCGAGGCAGCGGCGGGGCTGGCCGTCGGGCTTGGTGGAGTCCCAGACGATGTCGCCCTTGAAACCCGTGAGCTTCACGATGAGCTCGACGAGGTCCTTGATGGTGATCTCGAAGCTGGCGCCGAGGTTGATGGGCGTGGGGTCGTTCATGACCTCGGCGGCGCGGACAACACCCTCGGCCGCGTCCTGCACATAGAGGAACTCGCGGCTGGCGGAGCCGGTGCCCCAGCAGACGATTTGCTTGTCGCCGCGGCGCTGGGCCTCGACGCACTTGCGGACGAGGGCGGGGATGACGTGGGAAGACTCGAGGTCGAAGTTGTCGTGGGGGCCGTAGAGGTTGACGGGGAGGACGTAGGCGGAGCGGAGGCCGTACTGCATGCGGTAGGCGTCGAGCATCTGCCACGCGGCCTTCTTGGCGACGCCGTAGGGGGCGTTGGTCTCCTCGGGGTAGCCGTTCCAGAGTTCTGCTTCGTTGAAGGGAACGGGCGTGAACTTGGGGTAGGAGCAGATGGTGCCGACCTGCACGAACTTGCCGGCGCGGTCAGCGAGGCCGTCGATGCGGGCCTGCTCGATGAGGTGCAGGGCCATGGCCATGTTGGCGTAGAAGTAGCGCCCGGGGTTGGCGCGGTTGGCGCCGATGCCGCCGACCTCCGCGGCGAGGTGGAGGACGACGTCGACCTTGTGGGGGGCGAAGGCGGCGCGGAAGAGGCGGGCGACGTCCATCTTCTCGGTGAGGTCAAAGTCCTTGCGGCGTGGGATGAAGATGTGGGACTCGGGCACGCCGCGGGCGAGGAGGGCCTGCTTGACGAATCGGCCCATGAAACCGGCGCCGCCGGTGACGAGGATGCGGCTGGCGGCGAGGGGTGATGGAGGGGGCGTGGTCATGCTGTGGTGAATGTTCGCTCAGAGTGGGGGCGGATCAACCTTTGAGGATCGGTGCGTGATGAGAAAGAACCCCGGTCGGGAGACCGGGGCCACCGGGGAGCCCCATAAACTCGGGGCGTGGGCCACCCGATCGTGCGGACGCTGTCGTGGATGATGACTCTTGGCGCCTTGCTGGTGCTGGGGGCGTGGTGCTTTGGGCGGTGGTGGAGCGATGAGCTGGAGTGGTCGCAGTACCTGTTCTGGGTGCCGTCGCCGGCGGTGCTGATGGGTGCGGCGGTGCTGCTGCTGGTGTCTTCGGGGCTGGCGCGGAAGGCGCGGGGCTTGGCAGGAGCGGACTCGCTGGGGTCGCGCCCACCGGCGGCGCGGGCGCGGAGGCTGGCGTGGGGGTTGTGGGTGGGCGTCCTCGCGTGGGTGTGCGTGGCGGAGTACCACGTGCAGCGGTACCTGCCGCGCGTCGGAACGAATCCGGGCGGTGCGGCGGTGCGGTTCATGTACTGGAACCCCTCGCAGACGGAGTACCTGGCGGACCACGTCGGCGCGGTGGGGCCGGCGGTGCTGGTGGTGGCGAACGCGCCGGGGACGGTGAACTGGGGAGCGGTGCGGGGCGCGATGAGCGTGGAGGGCGGGGCGACGTACGCCGTGCGGTATGAGCGGTTCACGGTGGTGTCGCGGTACCCGGTGTTGCGGTGGGCGGGAACGGGGCTGGGGATCCAGGGGGCGAAGGCGCGGGCGTTCATCTGGCGGGGCGGGGGGTACGTGGTGCAGGACGAGGGGCAGGCGGTGTTCGTGGAGCTGGACACGCGCGGGGCGCTGGGGCGGACGACGGTGGTGTGGGCGCTGGACCTGCCGAGCGACTTCAACCTGTCGCGGTGGGTAGTGATGCGGCAGGGCGCCAAGCGGCTGGCGGAGTTCGAGGGGCCGGCGTTCGAGCGGGCGGGGGACGGGATGGACCGGCCGGTGTCGCTGGAGCACGGGTTCCCTTCGCCGGACGTGATCGTGGGGGACTTCAATACGCCGCGGGGCTCGGCGTCGCTCAGTGAGATCGTGGGGAGCATGGCGAACGCGTTTGATCAGGCGGGGCGGGGGATCTCGGCGACGTACCCGCGGGAGTGGCCGGTGGTGGCGATCGACCAGGCGTTCGTAGGGCCGGATCTGCGGGCGCGGAAGTATGACGTGCTTGACCTTCAAGAGGGGCAGCACCGGGCGGTGGTGTTCGATGTGGCGGAGAGAGAGCCGTGAGTGATGTGCTGACCGGGCCGGTGAGGGCGCTGCTGCAAGCGGGGGATCGAGCGGGTGCGCTGCGGGCGTGCGCGGCGTTGGCGCAGGGGCATGCGCAGGATGCGGACGTGGCGAGCCTGCACGCGTACCTGCTGCTGGGAGAGGGTGCGTTCGAGCAGGCGGTGGCGGAGGCGCGGCGGGCGGTGTCGCTGCGGCCGGACTCGGCGCCCATGCGGGCGAACCTGGCGCGCACGCTGATGTACAAGGGGACGGTGGAGGAGGCGCTGGCGGTGGTGGACGGGGCGAAGGGGCTCGCGCCGCAGTGGGCCGAGCTGTGCTCATTGGAGGGGGAGATCGCGACGCACTTCGGGCGCTTCATGGAGGCGGTGCGGCGGGGGCGGGAGGCGCTGGCGAAGTTCCCGGGGAACGTGGAGCTGCTGTACAACCTTGCGCTGGCCCTGCACGCCACCGGGCAGAACGCGGAGGCGGTGGGGCTGCTGGAGGGCGCGATCATGCGCCTCCCCACGGACCTGCGGCTGCTGGGGACGGCGGCGTTCCTGTCCAACTATGTGGACACGCTGAGCGCCGAGCAGGTTCTGGAGGCGCACCGGCGGTACGGGAAGGTGCTGACGCGGCACTACCCGGCGCCAAGCGGCGGAGTGGCGGGCGGGCCGGCGGCGGGAGCGAGGGGCGGGCGGCGGGTGCGGGTGGGGGTGCTTTCGCCGGACCTGCGGGAGCACTCCGTGGCGTTCTTCGCGCGGGCGCTGCTGGAGCACGTGGACCGGTCCAAGATCGAGCTGTTCGCGTACAGCACGCAGAAGAGCGGGGACGCGATGACCGGCGTGCTGCGGGGCTTGCCCGAGCACTGGCGCGACGTGCCGGCGAGCTCGCTGGACGGGGTGGTCGCCGCCATCCGTGCTGATGGGCTGGACCTGCTGATCGAACTGGCGGGGCACACCAAGGGCGGCATCCTGCCGGTGGTGCACCGGCGGGTCGCGGTGAAGCACGCGTCGTACCTGGGGTACCCGAACACAACGGGCATCGCCGGGATGCAGTTCCGGCTGGTGGACTCGCTCACCGATCCGGTGGGCAGCGAGTGGATGGCGACCGAGAAACTGGTGCGGCTGGACCCCTGCTTCCTGTGCTTCAGCCCGCCGACGGGTTCGCCCGCGGTGGGCGAGGGGGCGTGCGTCTCGAGGGGAACGGTGACGTTCGGGTCGTTCAACACGGTGAAGAAGATCAGCGACTCGACGGTGCGGCTGTGGAGCGGCGTGCTCAAGCGGGTGCCGGGGGCGAGGCTGCTGCTCAAGAGCCACGGGTTCGACGAGCCGGCCATGCGCGAGCACGTGCGCGGACGGTTCGAGGCGCAGGGTGTGGAGGGCGCGCGGGTGGAGTTCCTGGGCCCGGTGCAGGAGACGGCCGGGCACCTGGCGGTGTACGGGCAGGTGGACATCGCGCTCGACACATACCCCTACCACGGCACGACGACCACGTGCGAAGCGCTGTGGATGGGGGTGCCGGTGGTGACGCTCGCGGGTGACCGGCACGCCTCGCGGGTGGGCGTGTCGCTGCTGACGAACGTGGGGTTGCCAGAGCTGGTGGCGCGGAGCGAGGCGGAGTTCGTCGACATCGCGGCGGGGCTGGCGGGGGATGGCGCGCGGCTGCGGACGCTCCGGGGCGGGCTGCGGGGTATGGTGGAGCGTTCGCCGCTGATGGATGGGCCCGGGTTCGCGCGCCGGTTCGAGCGTGCGGTGGTGGAGATGGTGGGGGAGTGAAAAGACCCGCCGTGGGGCGGGTCTTTGGTGGGGCTAGGGATTTGGGTAGGGCCGCGAGGCGCGGCCGTCAGCACTCGCGGAGCGAGTGCTCCACCCGAGAGTCAGCAGGGGTTGCCGCCCAGGACGCGGAAGAAGGCTTCGATGTCCTGGTCGGTACCGGTGTCGCCGTCGCCGTTGAAGTCGGCGCCGCCGGGCCAGCAGGCGGGGCAGCAGGAGCCGCCCAGGCAGGCGAAGAAGGCCTCGATGTCCTGGTCGGTGCCGCTGTCGCCGTCGCCGTTGAAGTCCTGCGGGCCGCAGCCGCCGGTGCTGTTGCAGGTGCGGGAGGTGATGAGGATGTCGTCGAGCGCGGCCTCGACAACCGACGCGGAGCCCGTGTCGGGGACGATGAAGCGGAGGCGGACCTGAGAGGTGGGCGCGAGGCCGACGGAGCCGAGCGTCCAGGAGGCCTGGTTCCAGCCGGCGGCGCGGTTGCCGCTGAGGGTCTCGGCCACGACCCAGTTCGTGCCGCCGTTGTTGGAGACTTCGACGGTCATGGCGTCATCGACGACGCCCTGGTTGTTGCTGAACCAGCGCCAGTACGAGACGATGGCGTCGGCGGCGGTGGAGAAGTCCATCACGGGGCTGGTGAGCGTGGTGGTGCCCGCGTCGACGTCGGCGGCGCCGACCGCCCCGCCCGCGAGCCCGTTCTGCGTGACCCACAGGGCGGTTCCGGCGTGGGCCGCTCCGGGCGCGGCGGCGGTGGCAATCGGGGCGGTGGTGCGCTCCCACTGGCCGGTGAGGGGCTGGGTGGTGCCGGGGGTGCGGACCATGGTGCTGGTCCAGCCGGCGGTGCCGGCCTCGAAGCCCTCGGAGAGCAGCGTGTTCTCCTGGCTGAAGACCGCGGCGTTGAAGCGGGTGGCGGGGGCGTTGGTGGGGTAGGTGCGGTCGCCGGCGCTGGTGCCGGTCTCGAAGTAGAAGGCGACGTTGGCGCCGCAAGGCTGCCCGGGGATGACGCCCTCGAAGGTGTTGCCGGAGACGAGGGTCATGGGCAGGGCCTGGTAGGGGGCCGCGTTGACAGAGATGCGCATGACCTGGGTGTTGGGGGTGAGCTCGAGGTCGGTGGGCGCCATGTCGATGCGGACGGTGGTGGGGATGCCCGGCTGCAGCTGCGTGGGCGGGTCACCGGCGGGGAAGCTGAAGGTGACGAACTGGGGGGTGTCGAACGCCTGAACGATGCCGGTGGTGGAAGCGCCGTTGGGCGACTGAGCGGAGACGCCCATGCCGCGGCGGGCGAAGGCCTGCCACAGGCGGGAGCGGTCGGCCCCGCCATGGTTGACCATGTTGGACTGGATAACGGCGTCGCGTGCCTGGAGGAAGTTGGGGTTGGCGGCGCCGTTCTTCATGCCGTCAACGACGTTGAGGAGCATGCGCTGATTGCCGGCGAAGCCGTGGTGGCGGATCATCGCGGCGCGGCCTTCGACGAGGGCGTTGCACCACACCTCGCCGGCGTTGTGGACCTGGTTGGGCGTGTTGGGAATGCCTGTGTTGCGAGGGACGTCGGAGGGGAGCGTGGCCACGCTGTTGATGTGGATGTAGGTGAGCGGGTTCTTCTGAAAGCTGGTGCTGTAGGGGTAGCGGCGGATGCCGTAGTAGTAGTTGGTCTCGTAGCTGGCGCTGAAGAACTGGCGGGTGGCGTACGCGCCCATGGCGTAGACGGCGTCGACGTCGTCGGTGGGGTGGGAGTTGAGGGAGAGGCCCAGGAAGTCGCCCCAGCCCTCGCCCATGCTCTGCGGCTGGGTGCCGGTGAGGCCGCCGTGCAGGCGGATGGACGTGCCGTGGGTGAGCTCGTGGAAGACGATGTCGCCGTCGAGGTCGCCGTCGCGGTCGGGGGTGGGGCCGGTGAAGATGTACATCTGGCAGCGGCCGGTGCCGCCGTCGGTGGGGGTGTTGCTGAAGTTGGCGTTGTTGGTGCCGCTGCCGTCCTGGGCGTCGCAGATGACGGCGTCGTTGCCCACGCCCATCCCGCTGAAGTTGATGGTCTGGAAGTTGCCCGCAGCCTCGTCAAAGCCCAGGGCGTAGAGCTGGTCGTGGTACCAGTTGGCCCAGTAGAAGAGCTGCGTCACGGCCGCGTGCTGCTGCGTGACACTGGAGGTGGGCTCCAGGTTGACGTCGTAGGTGAAGTCAAAGACGCGGCCGGGGCCGCCGTTGGGACGGGGCGAGTCGGCGACGTTGGGCGAGCCGTCGCGGTCCAGGTGCGCGGCGGCGTTGTTGCCGATGGTCTCCATCCCCCCGTCGTTGATCCAGCCGTTGGGGGAGTAGGTCTGCATCATCGCGGGGGTGACGGTGACGAGCTGGCTCTCCACGAAGGGGAACTGGAAGCCGTCGGGCGTGGGCGTGCCGGGTGAGCCGGGGGCGGGCGAGTCGCTGGTGTAGATGCGGAAGGTGATGGGCTGGGTGGTCGCGAAGCAGAGCCAGTCGTGCCGCCACAGCAGCTCGCCGGTGTTGGCATCGACAATGACGTCGTAGGTGTGGCCGATGCCCTTGACCGGGATCACCACCTTCCACGCCGTGCGGATGTCGTCACGCGTGGCGGCGAAGTAGAGCAGCTCGGTGGTGACGGGCTCGTCGGGGCGTAGGTCGGGGGAGTTGTTCCAGAGGCGCTTCTGGTTGGGCCCCTGGGCGTCGGTGCGCGGCGTGCAGGGTGTGGTGAGGGGGACGCCGGCGTGGCGGGCGGCGGCGTCGATGGCCTGGGCGTCGGTGAGGGTGGGGGCCTTCACCGCGAAGTCCGCGGCGGGGCGCGGGAGCATGGTGGAGCCGATGTTGATCAGGCGGCCGTCGGGCATGACGTTGGCGCGGAGCTCGGCCTGGAAGAGGTCGACGCCGTTGATCTGCTGAGTGAAGGTGAGGTGGCGGACGCCGTTGTGCTGGGTGCGGTAGTCGCGGGAGACGCGGGCCTTGGCGAGTTCGTCGCGCGAGATCTCAAAGAGCGCGGGGTGGTCGGCGACGAACTTGGCGGCGACCTCTGGGCCGGAGAGCTTTGACTCGCCGGTGAGGAAGGTGGCGGTGGAGCGGATGTACTTGGGGGTGCCGTAGACGGTGTCGTTGTCGATGGTGAGGAGGGGGATGAAGCCCTCGAGGCGGAGGACCTCGGCGGCGCGGGCGTCGGCGGCGAGGTTGTTGCCGCGGGCCTGCTTGAGGGATTCGAGGACGCGGGCGGTGGGGAGCTCGTCGGCGTCGAGGCGGTAGTCAAAGAAGGGCAGGCCGGCCTGCTCGGGGGTGGGGGCGACCTGGGCGGCGGCTTCCTGCGTGGGCAGGGCCAGCGGCAGGCCGGCGATGGCGAGGGCCACGACGGGGGACCACAGCGGGCGCGTGAAGGCACGGCGGACGGAATCGAACCCCATTCTCAATACCCCTTGCTTGCAGGACGGGAACGTGAACGGACGTGCTGAACAACGTACCACATCAGGGGAGAGTTCCCCGGGAAGAACGCCTGTACGCCCCTGGGAGCGGGTGGTTCCGGGGCCCTTCGCCGAGCACGGCCGCCGAGCGCGGCCGTATCGCTCCCTGACGGTCGCGGTTCCTGCTTGCGGCGGTCTAGCAGGGGTTGCCGCCCAGGACGCGGAAGAAGGCTTCGATATCCTGGTCGGTGCCGGTGTCGCCGTCGCCGTTGAAGTCGGCGCCGCCCGCGTAGCAGGTATCGCAGCAGGTTCCGCCCAGGCAGGCGAAGAAGGCCTCGATGTCCTGGTCGGTGCCCGAGTCGCCGTCGCCGTTGAAGTCCTGCGGGCCGCAGTTGGAGGTCTGCTCGCAGGCGTCGGGCTGCGAGTTGCCGTTGTTGTCTACGCAGGTGGTGTTGGGGCCGCTCCAGGAGCCGCCCGCGCCGGCGCAGGTGGCGTTGGAGGTGACGAAGCAGAAGCCATTGGGGGCGCAGCAGGCGCCGTTGGGCTGGGGGCAGTTGGTGGTGCCGCAGCTGGTGCCATTGCCCTGGTAGTTGCCGCCCTGGTTGGCACAGGAGGCGGCGGAGACGCCGTTCACGCACTGGCCGTCGGGGAGGCAGCAGGCGCCGGTTGGGCAGGCATTGCCGTTGTGGCACTGCACGCCGGCGCCGTAGAAGGTGCCGCCCGCGCCCGAACAGCTGGACTGCTGCGTCTGGAAGCAGAAGCCGTTGGGCATGCAGCAGGCGCCGGTGGGGGCGGGGCAGGGCTGGTCACAGTTGGAGCCAGTGCCGCGGAAGGTGCCGCCCTGTGCGGAGCAGGTCTGCTGGGTGAAGCCGGTGGCGCAGGCGCCGTCCTGGAGGCAGCAGGCGCCCAGGGGGCACTGGTTCTGGTTGGGGCCGGCGCACTGGGTGCCGACGCCGGCGAATGTGCCGCCCGCGCCGACGCAGTCCTGCTGGCCGATGACGGAGCAGAAGCCGGTGTTGAAGCAGCAGGCGCCTTGGGGCTGCGGGCAGTTGGCGCTGGCGCAGCTGATGCCGTCACCGGCGTACGAGCCGCCGGCTGTGCCGCAGTCGGAGACGGTCATCTGGGCGCACTGGCCGTCGGGCATGCAGCAGGCGCCGACGCCAGGCTGGCAGTTGACGCCGGACCAGACGGCCCGCATGACGACGTCGCCGTGGGGCCGGCAGCCTGGGAAGCAGGAGCTGCCGAACTGGAAGTCGCCCTGGAGGGCGGAGAAGCGGGCCCAGCCGCCGTTGCTGGGGCAGCCGCTGCCGCCGCAGTTGAGACCGAAGAGCCAGTTGAGCGTGGGCTGCTGGAGCTCGGGGTACTGGTTGCAGGGGGCGGGGCTCTGGGTGTTGTCGGTGGCGATGAAGGCGTTGGAGTTGGAAGGGGGCGGGGTGGAGCAGGGGTTGGCGGTCTGGTTGTTGTGGTTGTCGATGCGGTAGGCAACGGTGAACTGGTTAGTGCCGTTGTTCTGGATGAAGAGCTGCTCGGGGTCGGTGGGATCGATGGAGAACTGCACGTTGACGCCGTTGGTCCCCGGGTTCATGCGGATGTGGGGGAGGATGACGTCGTCGGAGGAGAAGGTGGCCACCGGGGGGTTGGTCGCGCTGGGCACGCCTTGGTAGAACAGCACGCTCCACTCGGTGACGGTGGCGACGCTGGCGTTCTGCGTGCCGAAGATGCACTCGGTGCGGACAATCTTGATAGGCCACTCATTGGCGGGGACGGTGTAGGTCTGGGCGAACATCTCACCTTCGCCCATGCCGCCCTGGAGCGTGTAGGTGCCGCCGGTGAAGCTGGCGCCGGTGTGCGTGGCGATCTGGTCGCAGAGGCGGGGCTGGTAGCCGCCGGGTGCGGGGGTGGCGGGGGGCGTGGCGCCGGCGAGGATGCGGCCGAGCGAGGTGACGTGCATCTGCTCGACTCGGTCGAGAGTGATGGTGTACTGGTGCTCGGCACGGGCGAGCTGGGCGTGCGCGACGGGGGCGAGGGCGGTCACGCCGAGCGCGGACAGCAGTACGAATGACAAACGACGCGTCCAGTGGCTCATCGAGGGACCTCCCGGCCAGTCAGAATCAGACCCCAACCTGGTGCTCCTGCCCACCATACCACGCGGGTGAACCCCTCAAAAGGGAATCCCGCGGCGTGGGACGATCCGCTTTGGGCGGCGCGCAAGTTCCCTGTCTTCACATGACTGAGTGCTGGGGGGGAGGTTGGGGGAAGGGCGAGAGGGCGAGCGGGTCCGGGAATCCGGGTGATTTTGGTTTTTCCTGCAATGGCCGGCTTGTCTGCAATCCGGCATCGGCCGATGCTCGTATTGGAGGCCGCTCCGCATTCGCGGGGAGGTTGCGCATTGGCATTTCGGTAGGCCCTATAGGTCCAAGAGGTCCTATAGGACCTATAGGAGAGTGGGCATGGGTCGCAGGTTCGTGGAGAGCGCCTGGGTGGGGGTCTTGGCGTGCGGGGCCGTGGGAGTGGCGATCGCGCTCGCGGGGATTAACACCACGCGGAACGACTTCTACGCGGCGGGCACGCAGGCGGGGCAGATGGTGCAGCCGCTGATCACGGCGACGCAGTGCGCCAACTGCCACGGCGGGTATGACACGGAGCACGAGCCGTACACCGCGTGGTCCGCGAGCATGATGGCGCAGGCGGGGCGGGACCCGATCTTCCACGCGTGCCTGACGATTGCGAACCAGGACGCGGCGTTCGCGGGGAACTTCTGCCTGCGGTGCCACAACCCGGCGGCCCACCTGAACGGGTACAACGACCCGACAGGCGGGGACATCCCGGACCTGGGTGTCGAGGCCCAGGGTGTGTCGTGCTCGGTGTGCCACCGCATGACGGACCCGGTGTACGAGGACGGCGTGAGCCCGCCGGAGGATGTTGGCGTGCTGGCTGGGGTGGCGCAGCTGCCGGTGAATGACGGCAATGGGCAGCTGGTGATTGATCCCAATGACCGGCGGCGCGGGCCGTTCCGCCTGACGATGAACCCGCACCAGTGGCTGCAGAGCCCATTCCATCGGGATTCGGCGCTGTGCGCGAGCTGCCACGAGGTGAGCAATCCAGCGTTCACGAGGCAGCCGGACGGGACGTACGCGCTCAACTCGCTGGATGCGCCCCACGACAGCGGCAACAAGTACGAGCAGTTCCCGGTGGAGCGGACCTACAGCGAGTGGCTCAAGAGCGACTTCGCGGAGGGGCCGATCGACATGGGCGGGCGGTTTGGCGGGAACAACCCGCTGGTCTCTACGTGCCAGGACTGCCACATGCCCAAGGGGACGGGCACCGGGTGTGATCCCATCTTCGAGACGCCGGTGCGGACCGACCTTCCCAAGCACCAGTTCAACGGGGCGAACACGTGGGTGCTGCGGGCGATACGGACGCTGTACGACGACTCGATCACGGGGACGACGGCGGAGGCGGTGGAGGCATCGATCGCGCGGGCGGAGGCGATGTTGCAGGCGGCGTCGGACGTGGAGCTGCGAGCCGCGGGCAACCAGCTGACGGTGACGGTGATCAACCAGACGGGGCACAAGCTGCCGACGGGGTACCCCGAGGGGCGGCGGATGTGGGTGAACGTGAAGTTCCTGGACGCGGGCGGGAACCTGGTGGCGGAGCGGGGGGCTTACAACCCGATGACGGCGGAGCTGATCACCGGCGACACCAAGGTGTACGAGATGGTGCTGGGGATGAGCCCCGACGTGGCGGCGGCGGCGGGGCGTCCGGCGGGGCCGGGCTTCCACTTCGCGCTGAACAACGTGCGGTTCCTGGACAACCGGATCCCGCCGCGGGGGTTCAACAACGTCGAGTTCGCCAGCGTGCAGGCGGAGCCGATCAACTACACGTACCCGGACGGGCAGTACTGGGACGACACGGTGTACACGGTGCCGGAGGGGGCGGTGAGGGCCGAGGTGAGGGTGTACCACCAGACGACGACGAAGGAGTACATCGAGTTCCTGCGGGACGCAAACACGACGAATGACAAGGGGCAGATCGCGTACGAGCAGTGGGTGCTGCACGGCAAGAGCGAGCCGGCCCTGATGGACTTCGTGATTTCGAACGTGGCTTCGTGCGTGCAGGACTACAACGCGGACGGGGACAGCGGCACCGACCAGGACATCGAGGCGTTCTTCGCCTGCCTGGGGGGGACCTGCTGCGAGACGTGCGCCTCGGCGGACTACAACGGCGACGGCGACACCGGCACCGACCAGGATATTGAGGCGTTCTTCCGTGTTCTGGGCGGCGGGGCGTGCTGAGGCTCCGGTCGCGCGTGCGGCCGTGGGTTTGCACGGGTGGCTTGACCGGTGACATACATTCGTGCGGGCGGCGTTTTGCGCCCGCACTCAAAGGACCGTTCATGAAGACTCTGGGACTGATCGCGGCGGCGGGTGTGTTGATGGCGGCGGGGGCGGCGCAGGGGCAGACCCTGGCGACGCAGACCATCGCCAGCGGTCTGACGCGCCCGGTGTGGGTGGGCTCGCCGGCGGGGGACAATAACCGGCTGTTCGTGATCGAGCAGCGGTTCAACCCGGCGGTGGCGGGCGATCCGTACACGGCCCGCATCCGGTGGATCAACCTGGCGACGAACACGGTGAGCTCGTCGGCGACGCCGTACCTGTCGTTCACGGGGGTGGCGTCGACGGTGAACATGGCCAACGTGAGCGAGCAGGGGGTGCTGGGGATGGCGTTCCACCCCAACTTCCTCAGCAACGGGTACTTCTACATCCACCGCACGCGGGCGGACAACGCGGTGCTGATCGAGCGGTTCCGGGCCAACGCGCCGTACGCGACGTCGACCACGGCCGACCCGGCGAGTTTGCAGGTGGTGATGACGATCCCGCACCCGCAGACGAACCACAACGGGGGCTGGATCGACTTCGGGCCTGATGGCCACCTGTACATCGCGCTGGGCGATGGCGGCAACGGCAACGACTCGGGCACCGGGCACTCGGCCATCGGCAACGCCCAGGACCTGACCAGCCTGCTGGGCAAGATCCTGCGGATCGACGTGGACGGGGCGGACAACATCCCCGGCAACGCGGACGACGCTGACACTGCGGCGGGGACCAACTACCGGATCCCCGCGGGCAATCCGTTCACGGGCGCGGGGCAGCGGCGGGAGATCTGGGCGTACGGCCTGCGGAACCCGTGGCGGAACTCGTTTGACCGGCAGACCGGCGACCTGTGGATCGCGGACGTGGGGCAGGATGCCCGCGAGGAAGTGAACGTCGCCATCGGCAACCCCGCGGGGCGCAACTACGGGTGGAAGTGCGTCGAGGGCTTCCGCTGCACGGGGCTGGTCAACTGCCCGACGTGCCCCACCGTGCCGAGCGGCGTGACGTACCCGATCTTTGATTACGCCAACCAGCCCAACGCGGCGATCCCGCCGTTCAACCAGCCGGGGCTGACGATCACGGGCGTGGCGGTGACGGGCGGGTACGTGTACCGCGGGTGCGACATCCCGTGGTTCCGCGGCCACTACATGTTCACGGACTACCTGAGCTCGACCATCATCAGCCTCACGTACTCGCCGGGCGGGGGGATCGCCAACCCGGTGAACCGCACCGCGGAGCTGGACCCGCCGGGCAGCGCGGCCATCAACAACGTGGTGTCCTTCGGCGAGGATGCGCGGGGCGAGGTGTACATTGTCGATGCTACCGGCGGCGAGGTGTTCAAGATCGTGCCGGGCAGCCCCACGCAGAACTGCACGGTGCTGGGGTGCGGGCCGCAGGACTTCAACGGCGACGGGGACAGCGGCACGGACCAGGACATCGAGGCGTTCTTCGCGTGCCTGGGCGGGAACTGCTGCCCGACGTGCTGGCCGGGCGGGGCGGACTTCAACGGCGACGGGGACACCGGGACCGACCAGGACATCGAGGCGTACTTCCGCGTGCTGGGCGGGGGGACGTGCTGAGAGCACAGTGACTCACGCGGGCGCGGGCGATAGCCGGCGCCCGCTGTTTTCTTTCTGAGAGGTCCCGGTTCCGGGGCCGCTACAAGGGGTATTTCATGGCGTTGGAACTCCGGCGTTGTGTGTCGCGCGCGGTGATGGTCGGGCTGGTGCTGGGCGCGGCGGGGCTCGGGTGCCTGCGCACCGGACTTGATGGGGCTGCACCGCAGGGGGCGCTGAGCCCGCTGCACCAGCGGATGATCGCGCAGCTGCGCGCCAACGCTGGGGCGGGATCGAACCCGGCCCTGTGCTTTGCGCCCGGGACCGACAACGAGGTGATCGCGGCGTTCAACGGGGCGATGGCGGAGGGCCAGCCGGTGGGGTTCAACGCCGGTGGCCGGTGGGGGGCCACGGCGTACTCGCCCGCGGGGGGCGCGGGGTCGCCGACGGTCATCACCTACAGCTTCGTGCCCGATGGGACGAGCCTGCCCTCGCTGTCGGCGAGCGACCCGGCCGGGACGAGCAACCTGTTCGCGCGGATGCGGCAGATCTACGGGACAGACGCGGCGTGGCAGGCGCACTTCCACAGCGTGTTCACGCGGTGGGGGCAGCTGTGCGGGATCACGTACATCCACGAGGCCAATGACGACGGGATCGCGGTGGGGCAGGGCTCGGTGGGCGTGATCAACGTGCGGGGCGACGTGCGGATCGGCGGCAACTCGATCGACGGCAACGGCAACGTGCTCGCGTTCAACCACTTCCCGGCCAACGGCGGGGACATGGTGCTGGACACCAACGACACGTTCTTCAACACGACGACGAACAACTCGAGGCGGCTGCGGAACGTGGTGGCGCACGAGCACGGGCATGGAATGGGGCAGCAGCACGTGTGCCCGATCAACCAGACCAAGCTGATGGAGCCGTTCGTGTCGACGGGGTACGACGGGCCGCGGCATGACGATGTGCGGCTGGCGCAGGCGTACTACGGGGACATCCACGAGCGGAACAACAGCGCGGAGGACGCGACGGACCTCGGGGCGCTGGCGTCGGGTGCGACGATCACCGTGGGCACGCCGCCGGCCCCGGCGATCCCGGATACGTCGACGGTGAGCCTGTCGGCGTGGGGAGACCAGGACTGGTACAAGTTCGCGGTGGACTCGCCGCGGATGGTGACGGTGACGCTGACGCCGGTGGGGGCGAGCTACGACAGCTCGGAGCAGGCGTGCGGCGGGTCGGGGAGCTGCTGCTCGGGCAACGTGATCGACAGCAGCGTGCTGCAGAACCTCAATGTTCAGCTGATCGGACCGGACGGGGCTGCGGTGCTGGGCACAGCGGCGGGCGCGCCGGCGGGGGGCGTGGAAACGCTGACGCTGCCGCTGAACACGCCGGGGGTGTACTACGCGCGGGTCTACCCGCCGACGCTGACCACCGACATCGAGGACACGCAGATGTACCTGCTGACAGTCGGGGCGGGCACCGAGGCGGTGACGGTGACGGCGCCCAGCGGCACGCCGTCGCTGGTGAGCGCGGGGAGCGGGGTCAGCTTCCCGGTGACGGTGACGACCACGAGCGGGACGGTGGCGAGCGCGGAGCTGTTGTACCGGGCGTCGGCGTCGGGGGCGTGGGCGAGTGCGCCGCTGAGCTTCGTGTCGGGGAGCGCGTGGACAGCGACTCTGCCGGCGTTCGCGTGCGGGCAGACGCCGCAGTTCTATGTGAGGGCGGTGAGCAGCACGGGGCTGGCGGGTTCTTCGCCGGCGACGGCGCCCACGGCGTTCTACAGCGCAGGCGTGGGGGCGCTGACGGGCGGGCTGACGGACGACTTCGAGACGGACCAGGGCTGGGCCGTGAGCAACGGGGCGGGGCTGAGCGGCGGGGCGTGGGTGCGGAATGATCCCAACGGCACCAATGCGCAGCCGGAGAACGATGTGAGCGCGGCCGGCACGCGCTGCTGGTTCACGGGGCAGGGTGCGGTCGGCGGGGGCGTGAACGCGGCGGACGTTGATGGCGGTGCGACCACGCTCACCAGCCCGGCGGTGGACCTGTCGGGCTTCGCCGATGGGAGGCTGACCTACTGGCGGTGGTACTCGGCGACGGACGCGGCCGACAGTTTCGTCGCCCAGATCAGCGGCGACAACGGGCAGACGTGGGCGACGCTCGAGACGCTCACGACGCATAGCACGGGGTGGGTGCAGCGGGAGTTCACGCTGTCGCAGCTGCCGATCGTGCTCTCGTCGCAGGGTGGGGGGGTGAGGGTGCGGTTCACGGCCGCGGATGGGGGGGCGGACTCGACGGTGGAGGCCGCGGTGGATGAGGTGCGGCTCGCGGGGCTGGCGTGCGCGTTCACGCCCGCGGCGTGCGCGGGGGCTTGGGAGCTGGTGGCGGCCTCGGGGCCCTCGGCGCGGACGGACGCGGCGATGGCGTTCGACACCGTGCGCGGGCGGCTGGTCATGGTGGGGGGCTCGACCGCGGGGGGTGTCAGCGGCGAGACGTGGGAGTTCAGCCCGGTGAGTGGCGCGTGGACGCTGGCGAGCACCGGGGGTCCTTCGGCGCGCACCGGCGCGGCGATGACCTTTGACAGCGGGCGTGGCGTGTGCGTGCTGTACGGCGGCATCGACGCGGGCGGGAACGCCAGCGACCAGACATGGGAGTGGAACGGCAGCACGTGGAACCACAGGGCGAGCGTGCGGCCCTTTGCGCGGTACGACCACGCGATGACCTTCGACAGTGTGCGCGGGCAGGTGCTGATGTTCGGCGGGCGGATCTCGCCGGCGGGCTACCAGCGCGAGAGCTGGGACTGGGACGGGGCCACGTGGACCAACAGGCTCACGCCCCAGCCGCCGGCCTCCCCCGCGGCCCGCATCCGGCCGGGGTTCGTGTACGACCCGGTCAACGCGCGGGCGGTGCTCATTGGCGGGCTCACCGCGAGCGGCACCGCGACCGACACCTGGCTCTGGAACAACACCACGCACGCGTGGACGGGTGTGACGCCCGCGGGGGCGCAGCCGACGGCGCGCCACTCGCACGCGGTGGTGTGGGACGCGGCACGCCAGCGGGTGCTGCTCTTTGGCGGCGATGACGGAACGAGCGCGATGCCGCACCGCGTGAACGACACGTGGGAGTGGAACGGCACGGCGTGGTCGCAGCGGCTCGGGGGCGGGGGCGGGGGGCCAACGCCGCGCTCGGGCGCGGCGATCGCTCACGACCCCTCGAACGGCACGACGTACCTCTTCGGCGGCGTCGTCGGCGGGGCGGGGAGCACGACGATGAGCGGCGAGCTGTGGCGGCTGGTGAGCCCGGTGGCGCCGAGCGTCACGGCTCAGCCGCAGGCGGCGCGGGCGTGCAACGGGCCGGCGGTGGTGACCGTGGGCGCGGCCGGCACGCCGGTGGGGTACCAGTGGCAGATCGCCGACGGCCAGGGCGGGTGGGTCAATCTCGCGGACGGCGAGTTCCCCGTGGGCAGCCCGCGGTACACGGTGAGCGGCGCGACGGCGGGCACGCTGTCGCTGTCGCCGAGCTTCCCGGTCGGCAGCGACGTGGTGCGGGCGGTCGTGAGCAACACGTGCGGCACGGCGGTGAGCGGGGAGGCGGGGGTGACGGTGGTCAGCTCCGACTTCAATGGCGACGGGGACTTCGGGACCGACGGGGACATCGAGGCGTTCTTCGCCTGCCTGGGTGGGTCGTGCTGCCCCACGTGCGGGGGCAGCGACTTCAACGGCGACGGGGACATCGGGACGGACCAGGACATCGAGTACTTCTTCCGCGTGCTGGGCGGTGGGTGCTGAGGTCGGTGAGGGAGGGCGGCGGGGCACGCCCCAGAAAACGGGCGGCAGGGGAGTACAGGTGCCGTACCTGCGTGTCAGGAATGCGCGAAACCTGCGCGGGGCGTTGACGGGGGTGCGGGCGTCGGTACCCTGATAGTGAGAGCGAGTTCATCAGGCGTCAGCCCCGTGGAGGGGGCAGCGCCGGACCTGCGAGAGAGGTTCCAAAGGGCAGGCCACGAGGGCCGCGGGATATCGACCACGCCAGCGCGGGTGCGCTGGGGTGATGTAGCAGCCAGCAGCAGACGAGGCAGCGAGACGGACTTACAGAAAGGGACGCAGATGAAGAAGGTGATGGCGGCGGTGTGTGCGATGGGCCTGATGGCCCTCGCGGGTGCGGCGAACGGGCAGGTGACGAACATCAAGATCAGCCAGGTGTACGGCGGCGGTGGCGTGAACGCCACCTCGACCTATACGCACGACTATGTCGAGCTGTACAACAAGGGCGATGTGGCGGTGGACCTGACCGGTACCTCGATCCAGTACGCATCCAGCGGCAGCACCTCGAACTTCAGCGGTCGCATCAACCTGACCGGCACGATCGCCCCGCGCGGGTACTTCCTGGTCCGAGCGGCGCCGAACACCACGACCAACCCTCCGGGGGCTGCGCTGCCGGCCTTCGACGTTGACGGCACCGTCACCACCGGCGGCGTGTCGACCAACCCGAACTTCTCGGGCACCAACGGCAAGGTGGCGTTCGTGAACGGCACGACCCTCCTGAACTCGACCAGCAACTGCCAGAACGTGGCGATCATCGACTTGGTGGGCTACGGCACCGCGTCCTGCTTCGAGGGCACGGGCGCGGCTCCGGCCGGGTCCAACAGCACGGCGCTATTCCGCGCGGCCGAGGGCTGCACGGACACGGGCAATAACAACGCGGACTTCTTCGCCGCGGCGCCGGCGCCGCGCAGCACGCAGAGCCCCACCTTCAACTGCCCGAGCAGCACGCCCCCGAGCGGCATCGGCAGCAGCAGCCCCGAGCTGTGCGCGGGTGCATCGACGGTGGTCAGCGTGGCGGTGACGCAGGGTGCCAACCCTGCTTCGCCGATCACGGGCGTGACGATGGACACCACCAGCATTGGCGGCGGCCCCGGCGAGCTGATGTACAACGACGGAACCAACGGCGACGTGACCGCCAATGACAACACGTGGTCGGCGACGGTGACCGTGTTCAGCAGCCAGACCGGCGCCCGCTCTATCCCGATGACGATCACGGACCAGCTGAACCGCCAGGGCATCGCGAACGCGACGGTGAACGTGGCGTTCTGCGGCATGAGCGGCTTCTTCTCGGCCGAGCCGGTGTGCACCGGCGGCAGCACGCTGGTGACCTTCGTGGTGAACCCCGCGCAGGGCCCCACCAGCACGGGAATCACGGCGACAGCCGACCTTTCTAGCATCGGGGGCAGCGCCTCGCAGCAGCTGTTCGACGACGGCACCAACGGTGACGTCACTGCGGGCGACAACACCTTCTCGTACCTCGCCACCGGCGTGGGCACGACCCCCGGGGCGTTCGCCATCGCGGCGACGGCCCAGGACGCGCAGGCCCGCAACGTGAACCGCAACTCCACGGTGTTCGTGGGCGCGTGCACGCCGGCGGACTCGACCCTCGTGATCAGCGCGATCTATGGCGCCGGCGGCAACGCGGGCTCCAACTTCGCGCACGACTACGTTGAGATCTTCAACCGCAGCAACTCTGACCAGAGCCTGGACGGGCTCAGCATCCAGTACGCCAGCGGCGAGACCGACACCAACGGCCTGGGCGTCAGCGGGGCGACCCGCATGTACGTCCTGCCCAGCGGAGTGACCCTTGCCCCGGGCCAGTACTACCTGGTGAAGATGGCGGGCGGCACCGGCCCGGTGACGGTGGACACCGAGGGCGGCATCACGATGTCGGCCGACCGCGGCACGATCGCGCTGGTCAACGGCACGGCGGCGCTGGGGACCAACAGCTGCGGCAGCACGTCGATCCTGGACATGGTGGGCTACGGGTACTCGGACTACACCGCCAACCCGGCCCCGCAGGCAGGGCGCGGCTACTGCCGCGAGGGTGACTTCCACGCCCCCACGCTGAACGCGACGACGGGCCTCATCCGTCGCAACGGCGGGTGCTGGGACACCAACAACAACGGCATGGACTTCGTGGTGTACACGCCCGCGCCGCGCAACACCGCGACGACCCCCGCCCCCTGCGGCGGCGGTTGCCCCGGCAACGAGTGCGGCCCGCAGGACTACAACGGCGATGGTGACAGCGGCACCGACCAGGACATCGAGGCGTTCTTCGCCTGCCTGGGTGGTACGTGCTGCGAGACCTGCTTCTGCCAGGGCAGCGACTTCAACGGGGACGGTGACTTCGGCACCGACCAGGACATCGAGGCGTTCTTCCGCGTGCTCGGTGGCAACCCCTGCTGAGCTGGTGAGTGAACTGAGTTGACGAAGGGCCCGGCGGGAACGCCGGGCCTTTTCTTTTGGGAAGTGACGGAGTGACGGGGTGGGAAGCGGGAAGTGGAAAGTCGGAAGGTGGAAGTCGGAAGGTGGAAGTCGGAAGGTCGAAGGGGAGGGGACTCGTTTCACCGTCTCATGGCCAGGTGCTAGCGAGCTGATCTAAACCCGCTCTCACCTGCTTAGGCCACGTGGACAGCTGGTGAGAAACTCGTCCAGCTCACCGGCTTGGGCGTGGGGTGATTTCCCTACGTAGCGCGTGCTAACGCGCTCTGGAGCCCGCATTCCCGGGTGACGCGTCCGGGTGGGTTAAGGGCCCCGATAGGTTCCGATAAGAACTCCGCTATCTTCGGCTCACCGGCTGCGAACAGCAGGCTTGCCTCCACCGGCTCTGCCGATGCGGGCTCCGCCGGCTGAGCGACGCCGGGACTGAAAGGGAGTTCACAGCATGAACCGACGGGCCAACAAGGGCCCGGCAGCTGGGATGCTGCTGGGTGTCGCTATCACTCTGTCCACGCTTTCCGGTCTGGCCGGCACGGCCGCGGCCGACGGGCTGCCGAGTATTCCGTCCCGCACGGCGACGATCGGCATCGACACCGGGGCGGTGAAGGCCAAGGGCGACCAGAACGAGACCGCGATCCTGTTCTCCACCCCTGTCACGGTGGCGGGGGCCAAGTGGGTGCGGCTGAAGTTCGGCGAGGTGAAGCTGGCGGGCGACGCCGCGGCCAACGGGGCGACGATCCGCATCACGAGCAAGCTGGACGGGGGGGTGCAGTTCCTCAACGGCGAGAGCCTGAAGCAGTGGGGCAACACCAGCGCGTACTTCAACGGCGACACGGTGACGGTGGAGCTGATCGGGTTCCCCGGCACGGGCGAGAGCCGCCTGGTAATCGAGTCGGCCACGGCGGGCGAGGGGCTGACCTACGCCGACCGCACGCTGTGCGGGAGCGACCAGCGCGAGCCCTCGAGCGACGCGTCGGTGGCGCGGCTGATGCCGATGGGCTGCTCGGCGTTCATGATCAACGACGCCAACCGCATGTTCCTGTCGGCGGGGCACTGCAACGTGAACAGCCAGACGGTGGTGCAGTTCAACGTGCCGCCGAGCAATCCGGATGGGACGCTGGTGATGCCGGCGCCGCAGGACCAGTACCCGGTGGACCCCGCGAGCGTGCAGACGCGCGACACGGCCATCGGCAGCGACTGGGCCTACTTCGGCGTGTTCCCCAACAGCAATACGCACATGACGCCGGTGCAGGCCCAGGGCGAGAACCTGGCGCTGGCGGCGGTGGTGCCCAATGCGGGCGGGCAGGTGCGGGTGACGGGTTACGGTCTGGTGACCAACCCGATCCCGCTGAGCCGCAACCAGACGCAGCAGACCGGGACGGGCGCCTACGTGAGCCGCACGGGCAGCGTGCTGGGCTACGAGGTGGACACCACCGGCGGCAACTCGGGCTCGCCGATTATCGACGTGGTGAGCGGGCGGGTCATCGGCATCCACACCAATGGCGGGTGCGAGGGGCCGGGGACGAACAACGAGGGCACGAGCCTGGACAACCCCGACCTGCGGTTCGCCCTGGCCAACCCGCGCGGCGTGTGCGCCAGCGGCACCACGCCCCCGGGCGGCGGGCCCGGCGACGGCGCGATCTTCGCGGCGGGCGACGCGAGCAACAACTTCGGCGCGTTCAGCGCGGGCGGGGCGTTCGCGGCGGTGGCGCAGACGATGCCCAACATGCAGGGCATGGCCTATGACCCGGCGCAGGAGCGGTTCATCGCGGTGGACAGCAGCCGCAACGTGTACTCGATCACGCCCGATGGCGAGGTGACGCTGAACGGAACGCTAGCGGGGACAACGCAGGTGATCAGCGGCCTGGCGTACAACGCCGGGGCGCAGTCGTGCTACGGAATCGCGCAGGCGACGGGGCAGCTGTTCCAGGTGCACCTGCGGGTGCGGCTGGTGCAGGGCCTGGGCCCCGCGCGGGGCGGGAACGTGGGCGGGATCGACTTTGACCCTACGCGCAACGCGCTGTTCGGCGTGGATGATGCCTCGGGCGGGACGCGCCTGGTGCGGATCAGCGTGGTGGACGGGTCGCAGACGGTGGTGGGCCCGCTGGGCGTGAATGCCACGGACTGCAACGGGCTGGCGTTCAACCCCAACGACCAGCGGCTGTACACCGTGGATGCTCCCACGGGCCGGCTGCTGTCGATCAACCCCGATACAGGGGCCGCGAGCGTGGTGGGCACGAGCAACGGCGTGTTCGGCGCGGCGTACGGCATGGCGGCCCGCGAGGTGCAGGTGAGCAACTGCACGGCGGACTTCAACCACGACGGCGACACCGGGACCGATCAGGACATCGAGGCGTTCTTTGCGACCCTGGGCGGGAACCCCTGCCCCACGTGCGGGTCGGTGGACATGGACGGGGATGGAGACGTGGGCACCGATCAGGACATCGAGGCCTTCTTCCGCGTGCTCGGCGGGCACTCGTGCTAGGGGCGTCGCCCGCGTGTTAGCGGGCCTTGCGGCGCGTGCAAACACCTGAAACGGCGGGTGTTGGCGCGGAGGCGTGCGGTATACTTGTACCGGCGTGGGGGCTGGAATCCCCACGCCGGTTTTCTCTCGGGAGAGGTGCATGCTGAGGGCGGTGACGTCCGTGACGCTGGGGGCGTCGGCTGTCGTGTTGGCGGCGCTGGCCGGGGGTGCGCAGGCGCAGCTGCGGGTGGCGAACTGGAACATCTCGTTCTACGACGGCACGGACCGGGCGGCGGCGATCCAGACCGCGGTGTACGGCGTGTTCAACGGCAAGAGCATGGCGCCCGATGTGTTCTCGGTGCAGGAGGTGAGCACGGCGGGGGCGCTCAGCACGCTGGTGAACGTGCTGAACAGCGCGCCGGGGAGCCCCGGGGACTGGGCCGCGGCGCCGTTTATTGATGGGCCCGACAGCGAGAGCGTGCTGCTGTACCGCACGAGCAAGGTGGACCTGCTGAACACCGAGGTGATCGCGCTGGGGAGCACGGCGAGCACGAACCAGCCGCGGAACACGTACCGGTACGACCTGCGGGCAAAGGGGTACACGACGACCAGCGCGACGTTCGCGGTGTACAGCGTGCACATGAAGGCGGGGGACACCAGCAGCGACAACGCGCGCCGGCTGGTGGAGAGCACGAACATCCGTGACAACGCCTCGGGGATGGACACCAACGGGGCGGGCACGGCGCTGCCGGCGGGGTACCACTACATCCTCGCGGGCGACATGAACATGCAGAACGCGGGGCAGAGCAGCTACCAGGAGCTGATCTCGGGGGTGGGGGGCAACGCGGGGCGGTTCTATGACCCGATCTGCCGGCCGGGGATTTATTACACGCCGGGCAGCGGCACGGACGCGGGCAACTGGAACAACAACGCCGCGTTCCAGATGATCCACACGCAGGACCCGGCGACGAGCGCGGGGATGGACGACCGGCACGACCAGATCCTGCTGGGCGGGAGCCTGGTGGACGGCGTGGGGATGGACTACATCGGCAACCCGACGCAGCGGTGGAACCTCAACACCTTCGCGGACCCGAATCATTCGTACCGCTGCTGGGGCAACGACGGCACGACGTTCAACGCGATGCTGCGGACCACGGGCAATGCGCACGTGGGGGCCACGATCGCGCAGGCGCTGATCGACGCGGCGACAACGAGCGGCGGGCACCTGCCGGTGTTCCTGGACCTGCGGGTGCCGGCCAAGGTGAGCACGCCGGTGAGCGTGAACTTCGGCACGGTGGTGCAGGGCTCGACGGCCCAGCAGAGCGTGAGCATCGGAAATGGGGGGAACACGGCCCTGTGGACGGCGAACGGGATCGCGAGCCTGTCGTACACGCTGACGGCCTCGGGCGGGTTCACCGCGCCGGGCGGGACGTTCAACGACGCGCCGGGCGGCGGGCTGAACGCGCACACGGTTTCGATGAATACGGCGACGGTGGGGCCCAAGAACGGCACCATCACCATCAACGCGACGGGCGCGGATGTACCGAGCGTGGTAGTCAACGTGACGGGCACGGTCATCGCGGCCAATCAGCCGCCAGTTGCCAACGCGGGTGCGGACCAGACGGTCACTGACACCGACAACAGCGGCAGCGAGACCGTCACGCTCGACGGCTCGGCGAGCAACGACCCCGACGGAACGATCACGGACTACCGCTGGAGCGAGGGCGCGACGGTGCTGGCGCAGGGGCCCTCGCCGACGGCCAGCGTGCCGCTGGGGGTGGGGGTGCACACCATCACGCTGACGGTCACCGACAACAGCAGCGCGACCCACAGCGACACGGTGGTGGTGACGGTGGAGGCGGGGGCGACCTGCGGGCCGCAGGACTTCAACGGCGACGGCGACAGCGGCACGGACCAGGACATCGAGGCGTTCTTCGCGTGCCTGGGCGGGAACTGCTGCCCGGCGTGCTGGCCCGCGGGGGCTGACTTCAACGGGGATGGCGATATCGGGACGGATCAGGACATCGAGGCGTTCTTCAGGGTGCTGGGCGGGAGCCCGTGCTGAGGTAAGAACCGCGACCGTAAGGGAGCGGAAGCGGCGCTTTGCCGCTTGCGGGAGCGGGCGTTGAGCGCACAGCCGCGGGGCGCGGCTGTACCCCTCCCTGACGGTCGGGGTTCCTACCGCCCACTTGCGGCAGGTTGTCTGTATACTCCGCGCCGCTTTCCCCGGGATGGGGCGGGCGTATGGACCATCGGCGACGTGCCCGGGCGGCGGCGGGTGGTCCATGGTGCGAACGGAATGCTCGGGCAAAGGCTCGGTCGATCGATGAAGAACATTTACGTTGGCAATCTCCCGTACTCGACGACGGAATCGGAGCTCGAGCAGCTGTTCAGCCAGCACGGGCAGGTGTCCCGTGCCTCGGTCGTCATCGACCGCGAAACCGGGCGCAGCCGCGGCTTCGGGTTCGTCGAGATGCCCGATGACGCCCAGGGCGACGCGGCCATCAACGCGATGAACGGCTACGACATGGGCGGGCGCAAGCTCGTCGTCAATGAGGCCAAGCCCCGCGAGGCCCGCGGCGGCGGGTTCGGTGGTGGTGGCGGTGGCTACCGCGGCGGCGGTGGTGGGGGCTATGGCGGCGGTGGTGGGCGTCGCGGGGGCGGAGGCGGCTGGTAACGAGCCGATCGGGCGAGTGATCGATTGATCAGTGATCGAGCGCCGCGGCGACGCGGCGCTTTTTCGTTTGAAAGAGCCGATCGCGCGAGGGATCGGGTAGCGGATGGTGACGAAAACTCGATCGCTTGCGCGATCGGCTCTTTTGGGGACCGATTCGGTCCAAAAAGCATGACAGCAGTCCCTCTCTCCTAAGGACTGCTGTCGCTCGACCAGCAGGTGGTCTGAATGAACAAACCGTGCTGTTGTCGTTCTTGGCCGCGGGCGGAATCGCCAGGACCAAGGTACAAAAACGGGCGTGTGGATCAAGGGCTTTCCCGCGCGTTTTGCTGAAAAGAAAGCGTTATGACCCCCGGGAAATGCCCGGAAAACTGCCCAGATTGCCACACGGTGAGCGGGATCAGGGTTTCGCGACCAGCCGCTCCATGGGAAGGACGCGGTAGACGCGGAAGACGAACTTGTGGGCGGCGTCGATGTGGACCTGCTGGAGGCCGGCGAGCATGCCGGCCGCGTGCCACTGTTCCAGTTCGCTGGGCTGGTCAGGGTCAAGGGGAAGCTCCAGCAGGGCGATGAAGCTGCCGGGGGGCGGGAGGGGGAACTGGCCCTGACCGTTCTTGTGCGCGGGAGTCCAGCGCACGGTGATGGACTTGCGGAGCTTGGCCGCGCGTTCGCGGGCGTACCAGGCAACCTCGGGGCGGTGGTCCATGAGGAGGTCGCCGGTGAGGAGCGCGCCATCGGGCAGGAGCTCGCCCAGGCGCTCGCCGGTGTCGCGACCGCTGGTGCGGACGTCGCGCCGGTGCTCGGTGTAGACGAGGCTGGTGAGCGCGGCCATGAGGAGGGCGAGGCCCCACACCCACGGGCGGTGCATGAGCGAGTGGCGCGCCACGCGCTGGCCCCACGCGGGGAGATCGTGGCGCGAGAGGCGCCAGCCCGCGTAGGCGGTGACGATGGGGAGGAGAGTGGTGATCGGCATGGTGTAGCGGTTGTTGTACACGCCGATAACGGTGTAGATGGCGAGCGCGGCGAGCACGGAGAAGCTGACGGCGCGACCGAGGGTGTGCTCACGGGTGTCGCGGTCCTGAGGGCGCGCGAGGGCGAGCAGCAGCGGGGCGGACCAGGGGAGCGCGGCCAGCAGGGCCGAGGCGGGGAGGATGAGGACCTCGAGGCGGCGGCCGGGTTTCCACAGGAACTGCTCGGCGCCCTGGAGGACTGGGGCTTCGGGGAGGTCCGCGCTGCGCTCGAGGATGCGGCCGGCGACGAAGGCGAGGAATGCGAGGGCGATCAGGAAGCCGGTGATAAGGTGGCCGGTGACGAGGCCGCGGGCGGAGCGGGCGGCGATGCAGGCGCCGGTGAGGGCGCCGATGAGGGCAGGGAGCGCGGCGGGACCTTTGACGGTGGCCATGCCCGCGAGGCCCAGCGCGAAGGGGATGGCCCAGAGGAGCGAGGCGCGCGTGCGCGGCCGGTTCACGATGATGTCGATGGCGCTGAGCATGGCCAGCTGCACGAAGAGGTTGTGCAGGGCCTCGATCTCGGCGCTGCGGCCGGGGTACCAGTACAGCGGCGTAAGCAGGAACGCGAGGCCGGCGATCAGCCCCCACACGCCGCCGAACCAGCGGCGGGCGAAGGCGAAGGCGAGTATGCCGCCGAGCGTGACCGCGAGGGCGGAGACCGCGCGGGCGGAGTACTCGCTCTCGCCAAAGAGCAGCGCGAACGCGCCCACGGCCCAGGGCATGCCCGGCGGCTTGCGGAGGTAGGGCTGGTCGAGCAGGCGCGGCATCCACCAGTCGCCCTCGCGGGCGAAGGCCCAGCCGGGGAATACGCGCTGGCCCTCGCTGAAGGCAAAGCCCGAGGAGCCCAGCATGGGCCAGTAGATGCAGGCTGCCACAACCAGCACGAGCGTGAGCTGGAACCAGGCTCTCTGCCAAAGTGGCGGCTTTCCCACACTGATTTCGGGCATCGGGGCGGATGATACGGGCGGGTAGACTGTTGTACCTGTGGCCAAGCGCCCTTCCAGCACGAATGGAGCCGAGCCCGCGCCGCTGAAGCGCGGGATGGCGTACCCCAAGGCCGTGGATCGGCTGATCGCGGAGTTCGCGCGCCTGCCGGGGATCGGGCGTCGCACGGCGGAGCGGCTGGCGTTCTACATCCTCAAGAGCGACGAGCCGACGGCGCTGGGGCTGTCGCAGGCGATCATCGACGTCAAGAAGACGGTGCGGCATTGCGAGACGTGCTACAACCTGTCCGACGCGAGCACGTGCGACATCTGCCGCGATGAGAACCGCGACCGCACGCTGGTGCTGGTGGTGGAGCAGCCCAAGGACCTGATCGCGCTGGAGCAGACGGGCATGTACCGCGGGCTGTACCACGTGCTGATGGGGCGGCTGAGCCCTCTTGAGGGGATCGGGCCCGACGAGCTGACCATCCCGCGGCTCATGGAGCGGCTGGCGCACCCGGAGGCGAACCCGGGCGGCACCGCCATAAGCGAAGTGATCCTGGGCCTCAACCCGACAATAGAGGGGGACGGCACGGGCCTGTACCTGTCGGAGCAGCTGCGCGAGAGGGGCGTGAAGGTGAGCCGCCTGGCGCGTGGGCTGCCGACGGGCTCGCAGCTGGAATACGCGAACAAGGCCGTGCTGGCGGATGCGATCCAGGGGCGGCAGAAGGTAGAGTGAGGCGGAAGTCGGAAGTCGGAAGTCGGAAGTCGGAAGTCGGAAGTCGGAAGTCGGAGAGCGGAGAGTTTTGCAGCGGAGCTGCTGATCTGAGGGTTGATGCGGTTCGAGACGTCCCAGCACATGAAGCTCGGCCAGCAGATGAAGCTGGCGCCCAGGATGATCCAGTCGATGGAGATCCTGCAGATGCCGCTCGCGGAGCTGGAGGAGCGGATCGAGCAGGAACTGGAGAACAACCCGACGCTCGAGCTTTCGGACGGCGACGCGGATGACCCGGGCGTGCGGATGGAGCTGGAGGAGCTGCGGCGCGAGGAGGCGGCGGCGGACCGGCCGATGTCGGTCGATGAGGGGTCCGCGGGCGATGACTTCGAGCGGCTCGACAGCTTTGCCGAGAACAACCCTGACGCGGCCGACAACGAGTTCTCCGCGTCGGATTACGGCGATCACGACCGGTCGGAGCTCATGGCGGAGGCCCGCGACGCGGGCATTTCGCTGGAGCCGGGCACGTACTCGGTGAATCGATCGGCGGGGGAGCGGGACGCGAAGATCGACGCGATGGCCGCGGCACCGGCGCGGGGGGCTTCGCTCACCGAGCAGCTGCGGGGGCAGTGGGCGCTGGTGGATGTGGAGGGCTCGCTGCGGCCGCTGGGCGAGCTGATCATCACGTTCCTGGAGGACGACGGGTACCTGCGCACGCCGCTGGAGGCGATCGCGGAGAAGGCGCCGGTGGGCAAGCCCGCGCCGGGCGAGGGTGGGCCGGGGGCGCTGGTGCTGAAGGAGCGGCCCACGGTGGCGCAGCTGGAGCGGGCGCTGAAGGCCGTGCAGCTGTTCCTGGAGCCTGCGGGCGTGGCGGCGCGCACGCCGAGCGAGTGCCTGCTGCTGCAGCTGGATGCGCTGGAGGATGAGGCGGAGGACCTGGGCTGGCCGCGTCAGGCGTTCCACAACGCGCGGGTGCTGGTGGCTGATCACCTTGAGGACCTGACGCAGAACCGGCTGCCGCGGGTGGCAGAGAAGACGGGCCTCAGGCTCGACGAGATCAAAGAGGCGCTGACGCTGCTGCGGCGGCTGTCGCTGGCTCCGGCGCGCCGGCTGGTGGAGGACACGAACCGCGCGATCATCCCTGATGCGATCGTGGAGTACGACGCGGACCAGGACCGCTACATCGCGTACCTGAATGATGCCCGCCTGCCGAACGTGCGGATCAACCAGGAGTACGCCCGCCTGTCGCGCGACAAGGGGATGGAGAAGAAGGACCGCGAGTTCCTGAAGACCAACCTGGGCAACGCGCAGTGGCTGCTGGACGCGGTGGGCCAGCGGCGGCACACGCTGCTGCGGGTGATCCGCGCGGTGGTGGAGGCCCAGCGGGACTTCTTCGACTTCGGGCCGCAGGCCTTGAAGCCGCTGCCGATGACGCTGGTGGCGGAGCAGCTGGGGATTCACGTCGCGACGGTGAGCCGCGCGGTGGCGGAGAAGCACCTGGCGACGCCGCGGGGCGTGGTTCCGCTGCGGAAGTTCTTCAGCGGCGGGCTGCACACCGAGGGCGGCGAGGACGTGGCGTGGGACGCGATCAAGGTGGCGCTGAAGGAGGTCATCGACGGCGAGGACAAGGCGCGGCCCTTGAGCGACGAGGCGCTGGTGGATGAGCTCAAGAAGCGGGGGATCGAGATTGCGCGCCGGACGGTGGCGAAGTACAGGGATCAGCTGGGGATTGCGCCGGCGCGGTTGCGGAAGCAGTTCTGAGGGGGAGCTCTACCGCGGAGTTTCGCGGAGGGGGCGGAGTTGCGCGGAGGGGGCGATGGGGTGTAGCCTCGATCTTGGGAACCCGAGGGTGCTCCGGGCGACCGGGCTCGTGATTGCAACGCTGCTGGGCACCGTCGCCTGGATGATGGTGATAGGCAGGGTCGGCGGGGGTGCGGTCGAGGTTGTCCTGCTGCTGGTTGGGGGTCTGGTGCTCGCGGTCGTCTCCCGTCCGCTGCGAAGGGATCGGCCGCTGCTTGCATTGTTTGTGGTTGCCGTTGGTGTGCACTTGCTGCTCGCGCTCAGGCAGGCGTATGTGCTCTTTGAGCTTTCGGGCGGTCGGTGAGCAGACACCGAGATGAAGACATCTCGGTGGCACGGGTTGGTGGTTGCACTAGGATTCCGCTATGGCCGACCTCTTCAAACTCCGCGTTCGCTTTGTCGACAAGTCCGGGAAGCCGCTGCAGGGGCCTGAGTACCGCGTGGTGTTCCACGACAAGGACCTGATGAGCAGCTCGACACTGGGGCAGGCGGGGCTGGACGGGAATGGGGTGGCGGAGGCCGTGTGCGCGATCGTCGATGTGCGCGGGTTCACGCACGAGGGCAAGCCGGACGTGTACTGCACGCTGCTGCACGGCGGGCAGGAGCTCAAGAAGAGTCGCGTGTTCCATGACTTCGACCCCGACCGCAAGACGGGGGTATCGGGGGTGGCGAACCAGACGCTGGATCTGGGGACGATTACGGTGTGAGGGTTGCGGCGCGTCGCAGCTGTGCGGAGAGGACGCGAAGTGCGTCGCGTTCCACCCGGGACTTCGCCCAGAGCGGCTCAGTCCCGGCGTCGTGAGGGGACATGACAACGCTTGCGAGCGAACGCATCCTGGTCACCGGCGCCGCGGGGTTTCTGGGCCGGCATGTGGTTGGTGCGCTGGAGCGGGTGGGGGTGCCGCCGCTGCATGTGTTCGCGGCGACGCGGGCGGATGGTGATCTGACCGACCCGCGGCAGGCGGAGGCGCTGCTCGCGAACGCGTTCGGCGGGAATGGGCCGACGGTGCTGGTGCATGTGGCCGCGTACAGCGCGGGGCTGCAGGCCAACCGGGCGCACCCGGCGAAGTTTTTCTACGACAACCTGGCGATGGGCGTGAACCTCATCGAGGGGCTGCGACGCACCGGCCTCGCGCGTCACTGCTGCGTGGTGCAGATCGGGTGCATGACGTCGTACCCGAAGGACGCCCCGCAGCCCTACCGCGAGGAGTCGCTGTTTGCGGGGAAGCCCGACGCCGAGTTCGCCTCGTACGGGCTTGCCAAGCTCGCGCTGCTGCAGATGCTGGAGGCGTACCGGCTCGAGCACGGCCTTCGCTCGGTGTACCTGATCCCGACGAGCCTCTATGGGCCCGGCGACACGCTGGACCCGGCGCGGACGCACGCGTGCGGGGCGATGGTGGCGCGGTTCATGGACGCGGCCCGCGAGAACCTCCCCGAGGTGACGTGCTGGGGCACGGGCCGGCCGACGCGGGACTTCCTGTACATCGAGGACGCGGCCGCGGGTGTGGTGCGGGCGGCGGAGTGGGTGCTGACGCAGACGGCGAGCACCCCCGTGCAGGCGATCAACCTGGGGTCGGGGGCGGAGCCGTCGATCCGGGAGCTGGCCGAGCTGGCGGCGAAGCACGCGGGTTATCAGGGGCGGGTCCTGTGGGACGCGTCGAAGGGCGACGGGGTGATGCGGCGGGCGCTGGATACGGGCAAGGCGCGCGAGCTGCTGGGGTGGGAGGCGAAGACCTCCCTTGATGAGGGGCTGGCCCGCACGATCGAGTTCTTCAGAACCGTTCGGAACGAGCCCCGAACGAAGTGAGGGGTTTTGGTGCGATCCTTCGCCGCAGAAGACGTGGCCCGCTCACTTCGTTCGGGGCTCGTTGCGAACGTTGTTTGCGGCTCCGAGGCTGCCTGAGGTTCAGTCACCCCCCGGATCGGCCGATGAACCCGGGTAGGCTGAACGCCCCAAGGTCCGGGAACATCGGCGTTGGGAGCGTCAGAACGGAGGGGTGCCCGGGCGTCACGGGTACACTTTCTCCCCGCTTTCCCGCTGTCCCCGGGCGAACCCATCGGCCCGGGCGCGGCTAGAAGGTGGCCGGGTTTTCTCAAGGGCTTCATCACGGCGCTGCGGCGCCTTCAGGAGAGTTCGCGTGAGCAAGGGTGTGGTTGTCGTCGCGGGCGCGGGCGGGTTCATCGGTGGTCACCTCGTGGCCGACCTGCTGCGGCAGGGCTTCCGCGTTCGCGCGGCCGACATCAAGCCGCTCGACGAGTGGTACCAGGTGCACCGCAAGGCGGAGAACTCCGCGGGTGCGCTCATGGGCGACGTGCGCGACTTCCAGAACTGCCGCCGCATCTGCAAGGGCGCGAGCGAGGTCTACCAGCTCGCCGCCGACATGGGCGGCATGGGCTTCATCGAGAACAACAAGGCCCTGTGCATGCTCAGCGTGCTGAGCAACACGCACATGATCCTGGCGGCGCAGGAGGCGGGCGTCGAGAAGTTCTTCTACGCCAGCTCCGCGTGCGTCTATAACGCCGACAAGCAGAAGGACCCCAACGTCACCGCTCTCAAGGAGGCGGACGCGTACCCCGCGCTGCCCGAGGACGGCTACGGCTGGGAGAAGCTGTTCAGCGAGCGCATGTGCCGGCACTTCCGCGAGGACTTCGGCCTGCACACGCGGGTCGCGCGGTTCCACAACGTGTACGGGCCGTTCGGCACGTGGGAGGGCGGGCGTGAGAAGGCGCCGGCCGCGATCTGCCGCAAAGTGATCGCCGCGGCGGTAAGCGGGAAGCACGAGATCGAGATCTGGGGCGACGGCACGCAGACGCGGTCGTTCATGTACATCGACGACTGCGTGAAGGGCATCCAGACGATCACGCACAGCAACATCCTGGAGCCGATCAACCTGGGCAGCAGCGAGCTGGTGAGCATCAACCAGCTGGTGGACATCGCGGAGGAGATCGCGGGCATCAAGCTGGAGCGCAAGTACAAGCTCGACGCGCCGCGGGGCGTGGCGGGGCGCAACAGCGACAACACCAAGATCCAGCAGTACCTCAATTGGGAGCCCGACACCCGCCTGCGTGACGGCATGGAGAAGACCTACCGCTGGATCGAGCAGCAGTTCCGCGACAAGTACGACGCCAAGACCGCGCACCTGAGCGCGGTTTCCAACTTCACCAAGGGGAGCCACCCGATCCCAGGCGACGGCTTCAACCCCGAGTCCAAGAACATGGACACGTGGCAGCAGGGCATTCCTGCGGGGTACAACGCGCGGGCGAACGGAAAGGCGAAGCCTGCGAAGGCGGCGAAGGCGGTGGCCAAGAAGAAGGTGGTGAAGAAGGCGGTCAAGAAGGCTGCGGCGAAGGGTGCGAAGAAGAAGGTGGCGAAGCGCCGCTGATCGGCAGTCATCACACGACAATCGTGCCACCGAGATGTCCTCATCTCGGTGGCTTCGTTTTTGGTGCACGGGGTAGACTGCGGGCGTGCAGTGCCCCAAGTGCCACTACGACCTGAGCGCGACCGACCCCAGGGGCAACTGCCCGGAATGCGGGGCCACTCCGAAGCAGCGGGAGACGCTCGCGCGCATGGGTGACCGATTCACGATGCCGCTCGTGTTTGGGTTGGCGGCCGTTGCGACGATGATCGGGCTGGGAATCATGTCGCGCGACACCCCGCTTCCTGCATTCCTCATTGTGCTGTTGCTGAACGTCGTGCCGCTGACCGCCGCGTGGGGTGTCCTCGCTACCTGTGCGCGTCCGAAGAACAGACGTGAAGCGTTGCTCGCGTCATTGCCTGCAGCGGTGGTCGTGACGGCGCTCATCCTCCTGCTCTACCTGGACGTGTTCGTGCTGCACGTGGATGCGCAGGGGGCGATCGCCCTGCTCGGAGTGCCTTTCGTGGGGACGCCGATCGCGCTGCTGATGGCAGGGGTTGGGGTGGGCCTCGTCGTGTGGCGGCGCCGTCGGCGTGGGCAATCAGGGCCTTAGCGCCCGCCCTTGCTCTTTAACCACCCATGCAGCCGCTCCGCGTCCCACGTGTTGATGCACAGCTCCGGCGTCAGCCAGCCGCGCCGGCCGGTGGCCACGCCGAAGCGGATGTTGTCGAACTCATCGCGGGCGTGCACGTCGCAGTCGATGGCGATCTTGCACCCGGCCTTTACAGCCTCGCGCACGTGCGAGTCGCGCAGGTCCAGGCGCATCCAGTGGCTGTTGATCTCGAGTGCGACGTCGTGCTCCTGCGCCGCCTTGATGATGGCCGCGAGGTCGGGGGAGAGGCCGGCGCGCCGGTTGATCAGGCGGCCGGTGGGGTGCCCGACGATGTGCACATAGGGGTTGCCGATCGCCTTGAGCATGCGCGCGGTGGCGGTGGGGGGGTCCTGCGTTAGCCCCGCGTGCGGCGAGGCGACGACGATGTCAAGCTGCTTGAGGATGTCGTCGGGGTAGTCGAGCGTGCCGTCGGCGAGGATGTCAACCTCGCTGCCCGCGAGGATGGTGATGCCCTTGACCTTCGCCGAGCGCACCGCGTTGATGTGCGTCAGCAGCCGCTCGACCGTGAGGCCGCCGGCGACGGCCGATGAGCGCGAGTGGTCGGTCACGGCGATCGTGTGGTAGCCACGGGCCTTCGCGGCCTCGGCCAGCTCCTCGATCGAGAGCTGGCCGTCGGAGGCGGTGGTGTGGGCGTGCAGCTCGGCCTTGATGTCGGCGACCTCGACCAGGCGGATCGGCGTGTTGCAGTCGCACTCGCCGCGGTCCTCGCGGCACTCGGGCGGGATGTACGGGAGCTTGAGGGCGGCGTAGACCTCTTCTTCGGTCGCGGCGGCGACTGGCTTGACGCCGCGGGCCTGGGGCGGGGTCTTCTCGTCGTCCTCGGGGAAGAGGCCCCACTCGTTGAGGGTCATGCCCATCTTGAGGGCGCGCTCGCGGAGGCGGACGTTGTGCTCCTTGCTGCCGGTGAAGTACATGAGGGCCGCGCCCCAGGAGGCGAGGGGCAGCACGCGGAGGTCGACCTGGATCGTGGGGCCCTGCTCGCCCTCATCGACGGTGCGCTTCCAGCGGCCCACGTCGAAGTTGAGGCTGGCGCGGACGGAGGACTTGTTGTCGCCCGCGACCAGCACCTGCGTGACGCCGGGCGTGGTGCGGAAGGCCTCACCAATCTGCGCGGCCTCGTGGTCGTGCCCGGGCCTGATGGCGACGAGGATGTCGATGTCGCCGACGGTGTCGCGCCCGCGCCGCAGCGAGCCGGCGGGCTCCACGCGCTCAACCATGGGCAGCTCGCGCAGGCGGCTGGCGAACCGCTCAGCCAGGGCGTAGGCCCGCCCCAGCCACAGCCGCTGCTGCCCCTGCTCGGCCAGCGCGATCGCGGCCTTGATCTTGTTCACCTGCTTCTGCCCCATGCGGGGCACGCCGAGAATGGTGCCGTCGTCGATGCACTTCTTGAGGCTGGGGATGTCGCAGATGCTGCACTGCGTCCACATGGCGCGGACGATCTTGGGGCCCAGGCCGGGGATTTGAAGGAGCATGAGCAGGCCCGGCGGCACGCGCGAGGCGAGCTCCTTGTGCTCCTTCACCTCGCCGGTGGCGGCGAACTCGAGGATCTTGTCGGCCATCTTGGGGCCGATGCCCTGGACCTCGAGCAGCTGCTTGCGGTCCATGGATGCGATGTCGTGGGGCAGGTCTTCGATGGCGCGGGCTGCGCGGGCGTGGGAGCTGGCCCTGAAGGAATCCTCACCCAGCAGGTCGAGCATCTGGGACATCTCGTGCAGCAGGGACGCCAGAGCCTGGTTCGCGGCGGGCATTTTGCATGCTAGGCGGGTGTGAGTAAGAACCGCGACCGTAAGGGAGCGGAAGCGGCGCTTCGCCGCTTGCGGGTTCAACCAGTACCACGGACAGCCGCGAAGCGCGGCTGTGTCCCTCCCTGACGGTCGGGGTTCCTGCTCGGAGCGCCGCGAAGCGCGGTGATGGCCGTCCTGAGGGTCGGAGTTCCGATATCCTTCCCGCCTACTCGGAGGGCCTTGTATGTTCCTGACCATGGCGGCGGAGACGGCAGCGGCGGCGACGAACACCTCGTTGTGGGACTTTTCACAGCTGATCGCGCCCGAGCACCTCGGGCCGAACCTGATCGCGCTGCTCACACTGACGCTGCTCGAGGTCGTCCTGGGGATCGACAACATCGTGTTCATCGCCATCATCGCAGGCAAGCTGCCCGAGGAGCAGCGGGACAGAGCCCGCAAGATGGGCCTGATGCTGGCGGTGGTGACGCGCATCGGGCTGCTGACGCTCATCTCCGTCATCCTGCAGCTCGCGAACAAGACGCTGTTCGCCATCGACTTCAACGTTCTGGGCCGGCAGCTCCAGCACGACTTCTCGTGGAAGGACCTCATCATCGCGGTGGGCGGCCTGTTCCTGATCTGGAAGGCGACACACGAGATCCACGCGTACGTGGAGGGCGACCCCGAGAAGGAGGTCAAGTCGAAGAAGGCGGCGACGTTCGGGGCCGTGATCGGGCAGATTCTCGTCGTGGACCTGGTGTTCTCGATCGACTCGGTGATCACCGCGGTGGGAATGGCCCGCAACATCTATGTGATGATGGCCGCGGTTCTGATCTCGGTGGGCGTGATGCTCGCGGCGAGCGGGGCGATCTCGCGGTTCATCAACCGGCACCCGACAATGAAGATGCTGGCGCTGTCGTTCCTGCTGATGATCGGCCTGATCCTGATCATCGAGTCCTTCGGCGGGCACATCAGCAAGGGCTATCTCTACTTCGCCATGGCGTTCTCGCTCATTGTCGAGGTGCTGAACATCCGCAGCCGCAAGAAGCGCGGGCTCGATAAGGGCTCGCCCAACGTCAACGTGCCGGTCGATCCATCGAAGCCCGCAGCGCCTGCTCCAGCGCCGGCTCACTGAACTGAAACCCGGAGCGGCGGAGCTTTGCGGGCAGCACGCGCGTGCTCATCAGCACGCCGTCGGCCTTTTCGCCCATCGCGGCACGGAGGGCCCAGCCCGGCGCTCGGGCGAACAGGCCGCGGTCGAGCACGCGCGCGAGCGTGGCGGCGAACTCGCGGCTGGTGACGGGCTGTGGTGAGGTCAGGTTCACGGGCCCGCGGAGTTCGGGCGTATTCAGCACGTGCCGGATCGCGGCGACGGTGTCGGGCAGACCGATCCACGGCCACCACTGATCCCCGCGACCGATCACGACCCCGAACCCGAGCCTGAACGCCGGGAGCATGGCGGCGAGGGCCCCGGCACGGGGAGAGAGCACGATGCCGATGCGGAGGTGTACGGTGCGGATGCCCGCGGCCCGCGCGGGGTCTGCGGCGGCCTCCCAATCACGCACGACCTCGGGGAAGAACCCGCTGCCCAGGCCCGAGTCCTCGGTCAGCTCGGCGTCGCCCTGGTGGCCGTAGTAATGGGCTCCGGATGCGACGATAAAGGTGCGCGGCGGATCGCGGAGCTGCGCGAGGGCCTTGGCGAGGGCGCGCGTGGTGTCGACGCGGCTGGAGTAGATCGCCTGCCGCTTGGCTTTCGTCCAGCGACCGGTCGCCACGGGTTCGCCCGCGAGGTGGACTACGGCGTCGAGCCCCTCCAGTGCGGCGGGATCGGGCGGCAGGAGTGGAGCCTCGGCGGGCGAGGTCGGCTTGTGCCGCACGAGCCGCAGGACCTCAGAGTCCTGGAGCTGCTCGATGAGCGCGGCGCCGATGAGGCCGCGGCTGCCGGAGATGGCGAGTCGGAGGGGCACGCGGGGAAGTGTTGGCCAGCTGGTGAACTCGAGCGAGCCCATGCTGCGGACGCGCCCCACGGTCGGCGGCGATGGTTTAGCATTGGCCATGAACGCCGAGACCCGGGTGTACGACGACGTCTTCGACATGCTGCCGCGCGAGGAGAACCCCTCGCCCATGGTGCGGATCACGCGCCTGGCGCCGGTCGAGGGATTCGAGCTCTTCGCCAAGCTGGAATGGATGAACCCCTTCGGCAGCGTGAAGGACCGGGCCGCGTGGTCGATGCTGCGGGACCTGGAGGTGCGAGGGCAGGTCTCGGCCACGCGCGGGATCGTCGAGCCCACCAGCGGCAACACCGGCATCAGCCTGGCCGCGATGGCGAGCGTGCGGGGGTACAAGGCGCGGGCGGTGGTGCCCGAGAAGGTGCCCGACGAGAAGAAGGTCATCCTGCGGATCGCCGGGGCGGATGTGGACGTCATGACCGACTCGATGTGCCCGTCGCCGGGCATGGGCGAGGGTTCGATCGGGATGGCCCGCAGCTACGCCCGTGCTCAGCCCGACAAGTACGTGATGCCCAACCAGTACGAAAACGCGGCGAACGAGCGGGCGCACATCGAGACGACGGGCCCGGAGATCTGGCGGCAGACCGACGGGCGCGTAACGCACGTGTTCTGCTCGCTGGGGACGTGCGGCACGGCCATGGGGCTGGCCCAGTACTTCCGCGAGAAGCACCCGCAGCACAAGGTGAAGATCATCGCCGTGCAGCCCACCGAGGGGCACGACGTGCCGGGCATCCGCAGCAAGAGCGAGCTGCACGTGGCGAAGCTGCTGCGGCCGGAGCTGGTGGATGAGGTGCTGGAGGTGGAGACCGAGGCCGCGTACGCCGCGGTGATGGAGCTCTGCCAGCGTGAGGGTCTCTTCGCGGGGCCGAGCTCGGGGCTGATCTTCGAGGGTGCGAGGCGGGTGCTGCGGAGGGACCGGCTGCAGGGGGTGGGTGTGATGATCTTCTGCGACAGTGTGTTCAAGTATGTGTCGAGCATGGTGAAGCACGTGGAGGGGCTGGGGGAGTTCTGAGCGGCTTTCCGGCCCTCCGCGTATGATCAGGTCATGGAGTTCAGCGGCGAAATCTCCTTCACGTACACCAATGGGGTGCTGAGGCCCGACGAGAAGCTGAACCTTCCTGAGGGCGCTCGGGTGCGTGCGACCGTGCACGTCGAGGAAGGTCACAAGCGAACGAAGGCGGAGATCATGGCCGAGATTCGCCGGCTCGGTGACAGCGGAGCGTTCAAGTATCCCGGTCGGACGATCACGCGCGACGAGATGCATGAACGCCATTGATACGAACGTCTGCGTCGCGGCGTTCACGGTCGGTGACCCGCACCGTGCGACAGCGCTCGAACTTCTGGAGAAGCTTCCAGACGATGGCACGGTGCTGCTCTGGCAGGTCGCGTGCGAGACCGGTGCTGTGTTGGAACGAATTCAGCGCGAGCAGGGCGCAAAGCACCGGCATGTCGATGATCCTCGTAAGGCAGTCGAGCTTCTGGTTGAGCGTTTCAGGCTCGTGTACCCTGGCACTGGGGTGCTTGCCCGCGGTTGGGACATCCACCTGAAGTATCAGGTGAGCTACTGGGATGCGATGTTGCTCGCGGCCTGCGCCGACGCAGGTGTCCGACTGTTGTACACACAGGACGCCCAGAGCCAGCCCGAGATCGACGGCGTCACGCTCATCAACCCCTTCGCCAGCTAATCTTCGACCGCGGCGTCCTCACCCACCCTTCAACTGCCGCCACTTCGTCACCGCCTCCGGCTCGCGCGGGTAGATCGGGGCGAGCGCGGCAGGGTCCACCGGCGCGAACGCCGCTGCCAGCTCCGCCACCGCCACCGCATCAAACTCCGGCGCACGCACCCCTATCCCCAGCTCCGCTGCCCGCGCAGCCACGGTTGGGGGCACGAACCGGTCCACCACCAGCAGCGAGGCGCTTAGTGCAGCAAGGTCCGCGGCCGTGATCAGCCGCCCCTGGTCCAGCGCCCGCACCGATCCGCCGTCAGCGCGAGCCTCGAATCGCGTCACGAACACCGACTCCCCCTTCGAACCTAGCCCCACCCCGAACACGCCCCCGTGCACCACCCGCGCGGCCACAGCGTGCGCCGTGGGCACCGCATGACACGCCGCCCCGGTGGCCTCGCAGATCATCTTGGCCGTGGCGATAGCAATTCGGACCGCGGTGTACCCGCCGGGCCCCGCGGACACAGCGACCGCTGTGAGGTCCCGCGGCTGGCGTCCTGCCCGCCGGAACAACCGGTCGATCGCGGTAATAAGGTCGTCGGTGTGGGGCTGCGTGCCCACCGTCTCACGCCAGAGCACTTCTTGCGCACCAGTTGCCCCGGTGGGCAGACCGGGAAGGAGAGCCACGCTCGGCGGGGCCGCGGAAGGGTTGCTGGTCTCAATACCGAGCGTCAGTGGGGGCTTCACCGCTGAAGGCTAGGTCGGCAGCGGAGCGCCGCATGGAGTACGCTTGCGGCCTTACAGGAGTGCGCGGCAATGGTGCAGAGGGTGCTGGGAGTGGCGGGACTTTGCGGACTGGTGGCCGGAGGCCTCGCGGGTCGCGCCTGGGCGCAGGACTCGGCACGGCCCACAGGCGACGTGCAGACCACGACCGCCACCGAGACCACCACCTCGACCGACAAGACGTTGAACGCGCAGGCCGGCTTCGAGCGCGACCCCAGCAAGTGGGATGTGAGCATTGAGCCCGCCGGCTGGTTCGTGGGCGCGAGCGGGCGCGTGGTCCTGCCGCGTGAGACCACCACCGGCGCCCCCGCCAAGCAGCGGCTGGTGGACCTCAACATGGACAACCCCCGCTTCGAGCCGCTGCTCGAAGTGAACGCCCGACGCGGCGACTGGCGGGCCACCTTCCGCGGCTCCTACTTCGGGGCCGAGCGCGATACGACGGGACTCACGGGCGAGTTGGGCGACGTGAGCTTCGACAGCTCCGACACGATCCGCACGGGCCTGGACCTCGCGATTCTGGAGCTTGAGGGGGCGTACACCTTCGCGGGGCGTCCGCAGGAACGGCAGCCGGACGGCACGTTCGCCTTTGATCCGCGCCTGGACGTGGTGTTCGGCGCCCACATTTACGCCGAGGAGTGGACGATCGAGAACCTCTCCGGGGGAACCGGCGTCACCAGCCAGAAGCAGAGCGACTGGTTCGTGCAGCCGCTGATCGGCCTCAAGCTCGCGGCCGACCTCTACGAGGAGGTCACGCTGGATGCGCAGATGACCTTCGGCGGCCTGCCCACCGGCGATGACTCATACTCCTTGGACATCATCGTGGGGGCGCAGTGGCGGCCCTGGACCAACATCGGCGTGCAGCTCGGCTACCGGGCCGTGTTCTTCGGCCTGGGCGGGGGCGAGGGGGACGGGGAGTTCAGCTTCGACGGGTCGCTGCAGGGGCTGTATGCGGGCGTGGTGGTCCGGTTCTGATGGGTGCAGCCGCCCGCGTGTCAAGCAAATCTGATGTGTATTGCGTGAGGATGGCCTGTGATAAGGGGGCCCTCATTCTGGTGCACTTGGGCGCAGCCCATTGACTGACCGGCTGATGCGCGCCATACTTGGACCCGAGTCGGCGCGTAAAGCCGTCATTCGTGGGAGGATGACAGCAGGCGGAGGGAACACCGGACGAGCAACTCCTGAGTCTTTTCCGGTGCGAGTGCAATGGTGAAAAGTCACGTGTGGGACGCCCCGCGAATAAGCGGGGAGTGGGCAGGCCACCGCCACGCCCGACGGATGAGTGGGAAGCGAACGCAACGCGGAAACAAGGACCCGACGCATGGCCACGATCACGAAGAAGGACCTCATCGAGCGCATCACCGAGCGGACCAAGCTCAAGCGCGCCGACACGAAGAAGGCGATCCAGGAGTTCCTGGATCAGGTGATCGTGGAACTGAAGAAGGGCAATCGGCTCGAGTTCCGCGACTTCGGCGTGTTCGAGGTCAAGGAGCGGGCCGCGCGCCTCGCCCAGAACCCCAAGACCATGCAGAAGGTCGAGGTCCCGGCCAAGCGGGCCGTCAAGTTCAAGGTCGGCCGCCTGATGCGCGAGAGCGTCGAACTCGACGTGCACCGCAACGGCCACGCCCCCATCGTTGAGGTCAAGAGCGGCGCCAAGGTCGGGGTCTAACACCGCAGGACAACCCAAACACTCATAGGACCTATAGGACTCATAAGACCTATAGGACCTATGCCCTCGCGCCCGTTGTGGGCCCTGCCTTGACGCTCCCGCTGCCGGCGTGCGCCAGCATGCGGTCGATCGCCAGCAGCGCCAGCTCGCGCACCTTGGGGTGCACGCTGACCTGATTGACGACCTTCGGCTTCTTGATCTTGGGGTCGCGCCCCGCCGAGTCGCCCGCGAGGTTGTCCAGCACCCACAGCAGGTGCGGCTGGTCGATGCGGTACATCGTCGTGCACAGGCACTGGCAGTCGCTGAGGATCCGCACCGCCACGCCCCTGGCCGCGGCCTCCTTCGCCAGGCGCGCCACCAGGTGCACCTCGGTGCCGATGGCCCAGCGCGAGCCGACTGAGGCCTCGCGGATGGTGCGGATGATGAACTCAGTCGAGCCCGCAAGGTCGGCCTTGTCCACCACCTCCTTCGCGCACTCGGGGTGCACGAGGATCGTGGTGGGCTCCGCGTCAGGGTTGGCGGCGTTTTCAGCGCGGATCTGGTCGCAGTGCTCGGGGCGGAAGAGCTTGTGCACCGAGCAGTGGCCCGCCCACAGGATGACCTTCGAGGCCAGCAGCTGCTCGGGCGTGGCCCCGCCAAGCGCGTGGCCGCGCCGGGTCAGGCGCGGGTCGTAGAGGCAGGTGTGGGCCTTCGTATCAATGCCGTAAGCGGAGGCGGTGTTGCGCCCCAGGTGCTGGTCGGGCAGGAAGAGGACCTTGATGTCCTGGGTGGCACCGGTCTCCCGACCGGTGGTCCCGCCACTCATTGCCCACCGGAACACCTCGCCCGCGTTGCTGCTGGTGCAGCACGCGCCGCCGTGCTCGCCCACGAAGGCCTTGATGGCCGCGGACGAGTTCACGTAGGTGATGGGGACGATGGTCCCCTTCCACCCCTGCTCGGCGAGGCTCGCGTGGATGTCCTCCCACGCCTGCACGGTGTCGTCGTACTGGGCCATGTCGGCCATCGAGCAGCCGGCCGACAGGTCGGGCAGGATCACCGCGACCTCCTCGGGCGTGAGCATGTCGGCGGTCTCGGCCATGAAGTGCACGCCGCAGAACACGACGTACTTCACCTTCCCGCTGGCGGCGACAAGCGCTGCCTGCTGCGAGAGTTTGAGCGAGTCGCCGGTGATATCGGCGTGCTGGATGACCTCGTCGGTCTGGTAGTGGTGCCCCAGAATGACCAGCTGGTCGCCCAGCTCCCGCCGCCGCGTCGAGATCGCGGCCGCGAGGTTCTCCGGCGTCATCTTCGTGTAGGACTCTGGGAGGGGCGGTTGCCAGAGCATGGGTGATTGTAGGTGCGATAAGAACCGCGACCGTCAGGGAGCGGCTCGCAGGATCGCCTCTCGCGCGGTAACCACGTGCATATCCACCCGCTCGGGTGCTTGCCTTCGTCCAACGAGCCCGACGCGCGAGCGAGGGCCTGCTCCGTTCACCCGCCCCGCCGAGACCGGCCGATAACCCATTCACGTGGACATAAGTGTGATCATCCCGACCTACAGGCGTCCGGAGAAGCTGCACGCGTGCCTCCGCGCGTTCGGCGAGCAGACGCTCGACCCATCTCGTTTCGAGGTGCTCATCGGTTTCGACGGCTACGACCCCGAAGGCGCGGAGGCCGCGCGTCGCGCCTGCCCCGAGCGGATCCGCGGCAGTGTGCGGCTGGTCGAAGGCGACCGCGTCGGCCTTACCGGTGTGCGCAACCGCCTCATGGCGACGGTCCGCGGGTGGGTGCTGCTGTCAACCAACGACGACGTGCTCCCCGAGCCGGGGTTCCTCGAGGCGCACCTGAGGGCCCACGAGCAGGCCCGGGCGGAACGGCGCGTGGTCGTCATCAGCGGGGCATCGCCGTGGGTGGTGCACCAGCCCGACCGTCTCTTCGACCGGCTCGTGCGAGAGACGTCGATGGTGTTCTTCTACAACGGCATGGACACCCCCGAGTCACTCGCACAACCCGACAAGGACTGGGGCTTCCGCCACGCGTGGGGGCTGAACATGTCGATGCCCACGCAGGCCGTGCGTGAGGTCGGCAACTTCACTGTCTTCCCCGCCTGGTACGGCTACGAGGACAACGAGATTGCCTTCAAGCTCAAGGAACGCTTCAGCGCGCCCGTGCTCTACCGCCCCGATGCCCGCCTGTGGCACGACCACCGCATGGAGCCCGACGCGTACCTGACCCGCGAGTTCTCTCTCGGCTACGCGGCCTTCGGCGTCGCCCAGACCTCGCCCGCGTTCGCCCGCGCCACTTTCGGGCGGGCGGTGAACGAGGCCCCCGAGCTGAGTTACTCGCGCGAGTTCGTGCGCCGAGAGCGCACCGGCGCGGCCCGGGCACTGCCCACCTTCCGTGCCCTCACGCAGCTCCCGCCCTCGCTGCTCGACGGCCCCGCAGGCGCGACCCTCCGCGATGCGCTGTACCAGCAGCACCTGCTGCTCAAGCGTTGGATGTGGCGCGCTGGCCTCATCGCCGCGGCGGAGAACCGGCCGATGCAGGTCGAGTGGCCGGAGTGAATCGAAAACAGACGACGTTCGTAACGAGCCCCGACGAGTCTTCGCGCGGCGTCCGCCCACGAAGTGAGCGGGCGGTGCTGCTCTCGTTGACGGGCGTGCCGGCGTGCCGGGTGTCGCAGGTCTCCCCGAGAACCCGTCACTACGTTCCGGGCTCGTAACGAACGTGCAAGATGTGCGCCCGCCTTTGCCGTTCGCGCTCTCATTCTCGTTCTGCCGCTCCCCGCTTCCTCACCGTCGGTACCAGCACCGTTGTCATCTGCACCAGCTGCCCGCGTCGCTGCGTGCGACCCTCCACGAGCAGGCGGCGGGCCTCGCGCAGGTGCCCCATCACCTTCGCCAGCGTCTCCTCGTCCACCCACCCGCTCTCGTGCATGCACGTGAGGTTCGGCTTGTCCCCCGTCAGCCGCACGGCCCTTGCCTCAAACGCCCGCCGCAGCCCCAGCCCCGCTGCCCGCAGCACCGCATCCGAAACCTCCATGAACGCCGCCGTGCCACGACCAGTCTCCTCGTCCCATTCGGTGCTGAAGTGATCGGCCGCGGCATCGAACACCGCCTCGCCACGCCCTTCGCCCGGGCCCGGCTCGCGCCGCGCCGCGACCGCAACGCCCGCATGTACGAGCGCCCTCAGGTGCGGGTACAGGCCGTCGGCGGGCCGGTCCATCGCCGCGGCCAGTTCCGCCACCGTGCACGGCCCCAGTGACACCAGGAAGCTGATGACCTCTAGCCGCACGGGGCTGGCGATCGCCCGCACCTGCTTCGAGGTCGTCAGCGTCATCAGCGGCCGACGCGACGGCAGCTGCGTGCCCGTGGGACCGCCATTCTTGGGCGTTCGTGTAACGCCCTTCCCCTTGACGCGTATTGACTGGCGCGGCATATTGAGAATAATACCAAAAACTCAAAGCACGCGCCGGGTGGGGCGCGGCCTTCAGGAGGTTCCCCGATGCAGTTCGCCCGTGTGTTCGCGGCCATGGCCGCGCTGGTCATCTCCGCCACCGCCCTCGCTGCTGCCCCCATCGCTGACGGCGTCAAAGGCCTCTGGTCCGGCCACATCGACGTGATGGGCCAGAAGCTCGGCATCCGCGTCAAGTTCACGACCGACACCGCCGCGACAATCGACATCCCCGACCAGGGCGTCACCGCAATGAAGCTCAGCGATGTGACGTACACGCCGCCGGCCGTCACGTTCCGGATGCCCGAGGTCCCCGGCGAGCCGTCGTTCAAGGGCACGGTGAAGGGCGACGAGATGACCGGCCAGTTCACCCAGAGCGGCGGCTCGTTCCCGTTCACCCTCAAGCGCACCACCGCGGAGGCCGTGCGTCGCCCGCAGGACCCCAAGCCGCCGTTCCCATACCGCAGCGAGGAGGTGACGGTGCAGTCCGCCGGCGCCAAGCTCGCGGGCACGCTCACGCTGCCGCAGGGTGAGGGCCCGTTCCCGGCCGTACTGCTCATCACCGGCAGCGGCCCCCAGAATCGCGACAGCGAACTCTTTGACCACCGCCCGTTCCTGGTGTGGGCCGACCACCTCACCCGCGCCGGGTTCGCCGTGCTCCGCGTCGATGACCGCGGCGTCGGCCAGTCCACCGGCGTGGCCAGCCGCTTCACCGACCTCGTCGCCGACGCCGCAGCGTGCGTCCGCCACCTCCGCACCCGCAAGGACATTGGCTCCGTCGGCCTGCTGGGCCACAGCCAGGGGGCCGAGGTCGCGGCCCGCGTCGCGGCGAACGACCCCAAGGTCGCGTGGGTCGTGCTGCTCGCTGGCATCGGCACCGACGGGGCCAGCAACCTCGCCGAGCAGAACCGCGCGATCTTCAAGGCCGCAGGCATGAGCGACGAGGGCGCTGACAAGGTGTGCAAGGCGGCGAAGGCGCTCTTCGACGGCGTGCTGGCCAACGCCCCCGAGAGCAAGCTGCGCGAGCTCGCCCGCGCCCTGATGCTCGCGCAGACCAGCGTGCAGGACATCCCCGAGGCCGAGGTCGATGAGGCCCTCAAGCAGCTCCGCTCGCCCGGCATGCGCGACTTGCTCGCCAACGACATCCGCAACGACCTCAAGAAGGTCCGCGTTCCCGTGCTCGCGCTGCTGGGCGGCAAGGACGTGCAGGTGCCCGCGTCCTACAACCGGCCCGCGCTGGATGCCGCGTTCAAGCCGATGAAGGACGCGACCGTGCGCGTGTTCCCCAAGTGCAACCACCTCTTCCAGCCCGCCACCACAGGCGGCCTCGAGGAGTACGGCACCATCGCCACGACCATCGATCCCGAAGTGCTCGACGCGGTGAAGGCGTGGATGCTCGAGCGCTCGAAGTGATTCGCTCTACGATCCGAACAAAAGAAAACGGCCGCACGAGCGGCCGTTTCTCATTTCACTCAGTTGTGGATCGCGTTCAGCTCTTCTTCCCCAGCACGAACCCGATGCCCGCGAAGAGCACCAGGCACGCCGCGGCCGCGCCCACGAAGATCATGTACTGGTCGCCGATCATTTTCAGCATGCCGCCGCCGGCGGTGCTGGTGAGGCCGATGATGAGCGTGAACGCCGCGAGGCCGATCGCGACGATCGCGCCCAGGGCCAGGCCGCCCATCCAGCCGCTGGCCGCGCCGTCGTAGGGCTCGGCGGGGATCATCGCGATCGCGGTGGTGGTCTCGGTAGTCTCCATGACCGCGCCGGGCGTCTCGAAGAGGGCGCCGCCCCCGTCGGTGATCGCCGGCTCCGCGGCCGTCTGCGCCGCCATCGTCTCGCTGCCGTAGACATCGCCCAGCAGGTCGGCGCCGAGCGAGGTGTCGTCGGGCTCGCGGGTCATGTCGAGCAGGCCGCCGCTGCCGCTGGCGCTCTTGTCGCCGGGGTCAACCAGCGAGCCGGGCGAGGTGGTGACGCGCGTCACGGCCGACGGGTCGGCCTCGTCGGTGCCCTCGGCCTCGAAGATGTTGATGCCCGTCGACTCCTTGGCCTCAACGAGGCCGGGGGCGCTGCCGCTGCTGGCAAGGGTGAGGGGCTCAAGCTCGCCGCTGTCGGCCAGCGGGATCACGTCGTCGCCGGCAAGCAGGTCGACCTGCTCACGCTTGAACACCAGGGCGTCGCGGTCGCGGAACTCCTGGAGCTGCCCCCGCGCGGCCATGTCGCGGACCTGGTCCGTCGTCTTGCCGAGCTTCTGGGCGGCCTCTTCGATCGAATAGAACATCTTGTCCATGGGGCGACGCTCCGGTGACTGCGAGATCGTTGTCGGTCCGGCGGGCAAGCCGCCAGTGGCACTTGCCTGTGGACCGGGGGGATGAGGCTACCCGAACCCGCCGGATTCCTCAAGGACCCAGGCAGCGGTACGGATTCCGGAGGGGCCGGGTTCCAAAGCACTGTGCGGCAGCGGTGGAGTCGCGGCTTCGCCTCCCCCGCACGGGCCACGCGCGGTTCCGCGGACGGGGAACGGGCGGGCGGCATCTGTAAAGGTTCTGCCAAGCCGACCTTGCGGCCTCCCCAACCCCGGTACGCTCTCCACCCATGCCCCCGATCAACCGCCGCTCCTTCCTGCGGACCTCCTCCACCCTGGCCGCCCTCGGCGTGGGAGGCGCCGCTCTGGGCGCCGGCCCCACCCGAGCCACCCAGGCGCGGGAGCAGGGGCCGCCCGCGACGCCTCCCACAGCGCGGGTGGCGAAGAACATCATCTTTATGGTCTCCGACGGCATGAGCACGGGGACACTGACCCTGGCCGATCTGGCTTACCGCCAGCGTGAGGGGCGGCCGTCGCACTGGGTCTCCCTGTGGTCGCGCGAGGGGGTCCGGCGGGGCACCGCCACCACCTACTCGGCTGACGCCTGGGTGACGGACTCGGCCGCGGGCGGGTCGGCGTGGGGCTGCGGGGTCCACGTCAACAACGGCGTGATCAACATCTCGAACGAGGGTGAGCAGCTGGTGCCCATCCTCGTGCACGCCCGCCAGAGCGGCAAACGGACGGGTGTGGTGACCACCACCCGTGTCACGCACGCAACTCCGGCGAGCTTCGTCGCCAACGTGCCCAAGCGCGACCTGTGGCAGCCCATCGCGCAGCAGATGCTGGAGCGTGGCGTCGACGTGATGCTCGGCGGGGGTGGGAAGCACTTCCCGGACCAGCTGCTCAAGCAGCATCCCGGCTTGCTGGTAGCGCGGAACAAGGCCGAGCTGCTGACCGCCGGCCAGGGACGACTGCTGGGATTTTTCGCACAGGACCATGTGCCCATGGTGTTCGAACGGACGCCGGAGGTTCCCGCACTTTCCACAATGACAGGCGTAGCGCTCAAGAGATTGGAGAATCCCGCCGGCTTCGTGCTGCAGGTCGAGGGTGGGCGTGTGGACCACGCGGCCCACAACAACGACGCCGCGTCCCTGATCATGGAGCAGATCGACTTCGACTTCGCGCTTCAGGTAGTGCTGCACTGGATGGAGGGCCGCGACGACACGCTGCTGATCGTCACCACCGACCACGCCAACGCCAACCCCGGCCTCACCCTCTACGGCAAGCCCGGGCGCGAGGCCTTCCAGCGCATCAACAACGTCAAGCACTCGTTCGACTGGATCTGGGAGGAGCTGGCCAAGCGGCCCGCGGAGGCCCAGCCCGCCGCGGTCGCTGAGATCGTGGAGGCAGCAACCGGCATCGGGCTCGACCAGGACGAGCGCACGCTGCTGGCCATGGCGGTGAGCAAGCGCCGCACGGCCGCGTTCAGCCAGGCCAGCGTGTGGACCAGTGTGCTCGGCGGCCTGCTCGCCGACCACCTGGGCGTTGCCTTCACCGGCCCCAACCACACCTCCGACATGGTCGAGGTGACCGCGATGGGCCCCGGCAGCGAGCTGCTCACGCCCGCGCTCGACAACACCGACCTGCACCGCCTGATGGTGAGCGCGATGCAGCTGCCCGCGCCCAAGCTGCTGCCGGGCATGGAGCACCGGATCGAGCCGGCTCGGGGCGTGAACGACGACTGAGTTCAGTAGAGAGCCGATCGCGCAAGCGATCGGTTTTGTGCTTGCCGGGCTGGTGAAGCGTGAAATGCTGGTTCCGATTCCGATCGCTCGCGCGATCGGCTCTTTTCAGCTTGCCGTACCGCCGCGCCATGCCATAATGAGAACGCGTTCTCACATGGCCCTCCCGCGGTCCATCCCGGCTCTGGCCTGCATCGTCGCGCTGCTGCTGATGGCGGCATCGCCGCTGTGGCATGACCACGACCACGCGGGCCACCAGACCGGGGGCGATGAGCTCGCCCACTGTGAGCGCCCCGAAGAGCAGCGTGCAGACGACGAGCACGCGCACAACGAGCACGAGAACCGCGATCACCACGATGAGGAGCCAGCGTGCGAGGTCTGCCATGCCGTGCTCCATGCCGGCCCGCGTGACCTGCCTGCACCGACGGCTCTTTTTCTCCACGCCCCGCTCGCCGTCGTGATCGAGCTCGCACAGGACGAGCACCCGGCGGTGTGCTTCGTGAGACAGGCCACCGCCCGCGGGCCGCCGCGCCTGACGGCCGCCTGAACTCACGACACCGCACTCACAGGCGCGCCCAGCGCGCCCACACCCACCATCCACGGAGCCACACCATGCCTCACGCACGCCGTGACCGCGTCCGCGCGTTCACGCTCATCGAGCTGCTGGTGGTCATCGCCATTATCGCGCTGCTCATCGGCATCCTGCTTCCCACGCTGGGCAAGGCCCGGCGCGCCTCGCGTCAGACCGTCACCCTCGCCCGCCTGCACGACCTGGGCATCGCCATGGCCGCGTACTCGCATGAGTACAAGGATCAGCTGCCCACAATGGAAGATCCGGACGAGAAGGCCTTCCTGGGTCTGAGCCTGCTCGCGAAAGTCCAGAGCCTGCCCGCGCAGGCGTTCATCAACCCCAATGCCGGCGACACGCTCTCGCCCCTGGAAACCGACGACCGCCGCCCGGTGCTCGCGACGTTTGACGGAGCAGAGGTGGACGCCGCGACCACCATCGACCCGGGCTCCATCGCCCGCGTCCGCTTCCACGCCTCTTTCGCCTTCGACAACGATGTGAAGGTGCTGCGCGCCTTCAAACCGATCGTTTATATCGGCGACAGGGCCGACTACCGGCTGGGCCGGACGCTCTCGGCCGCTTGGGGCGGGGAGGGCATGTGCGTGGCGTTCACCGATCAGCACGCGGAGTTCGTGCGCACCCGCAGCCTGGCGGGGCAGCAGGACCCCAACATGTACCACCACAACGAGTGGATGGGCGAGGGAGGAGACGAGCAGCGGGACGGCGTGAGCGTCACCCAGGGCACGCTCGACACGCACCTGCGGTTCTTTACCGAAGACGAGGACGACGCCCTGCTGCCGGACGCGGAGCCCTGAAAAGAGCCGATCGCGCGAGCGATCGAGTTCTTCTCCGTGTCTTGCACTTCCGTATGGGAAGACCGATCGCCTGCGCGATCGGCTCCTCAAGAGAAAACCCCCACGGGCGCGGGCCCGTGGGGGTTGATCGTTCATCGGGATGTCAACTGCAACTCAGCAGGGGTTGCCACCAAGGACGCGGAAGAACGCCTCGATGTCCTGATCCGTGCCGAAGTCGCCGTCGCCGTTGAAGTCGCTGCCCTGGCAGTAGCAGGTCTCGCAGCAGGTGCCGCCCAGGCAGGCGAAGAAGGCTTCGATGTCCTGGTCGGTGCCGCTGTCGCCGTCGCCGTTGTAGTCCTGCGGGCCGCACTCATTGCCGGGGCAGGGGTTGCCGCACACGGGGGTGTTGGTAAAGGTCAGCAGCTGGGCCCCGAAGTTGAACCCGGCGCTGGGGATGCTGTAGGCCGTCGTGCCCGAGGCATTCTCAACGCCGATGGTGCAGTCGCCGCCGCTGCCGTCCGTGCCCGAACCCTGGTTCAAGCCGGAGGTGTCCACCGGCGAGTTGGAGCCGTACGCGAACTCGATGTTGTTGCTGCCCTCGTGCAGGATGACCTGGAAGGTCTCGGAGGTGAACGGGTACGTAGCAGCGGCAGTGAACTGCGTGACGTTGTTCCACTCGATCACCACGCGGCGGTTGGGCGCGGTGCCGAACTCCTGCATGAAGATCGAGCCCTGGCCGTAACCGGTGGAGTCGGAGGTGTCGTAGTCGTCCCACTTGGGGTACGCCGCATCATTGGGCGTGCCGGTGTTGGGGATTCCGGTGTTGAAGTACGCGGCGCTGCCGAACCCGCCGAACTGCACGTTGCCGTTGGAGGACACGTAGATCGTGGTGTAGTCGGTGCCGAAGAAGTTGAAGGTGAAGGGCAGCGCGACCGACTCGGTGCAGTCGTCGCAGTTCGACACGGTGTTCAGCATGACGCCCGTGCCCGAGATCGTCGCAAACTCGATGTTGCTGTCGCTGAAGTTGTAGCTGACGCTGCCGCAATCAGAGCCGTTGCCCCGGTACGTGCCACCCGCCTGGTTGCACGCGTAGGCGGACATCAGGCTGCAGTCGCTCGCGACGCAGCAGCCGCCCGTGGGCGCGGCCGTGGCGTTGAACGTGATCGTGCCGGTGCCGGTCCGGAGCTCGGCGTCGGACACCGTGAAGGGCACGCTGACGGGGCCCGCGGTCATCGGCTCCGCGAGCGTGGCCAGGTAGCTGAACACGTTGTCGCCCGCGGCCTCGTCGCCGTGGGTTCCATCGTCATAGAACGCCTGGTTCGCCCCGCCGTTGAGGCTGGTCAGGTCGGCCCGCACCTGCAGGCCCGTGCTGGGCGGGTTGATGCCGGCGTACGCCTGCACCGTCAGCAGCACGTCACTCGTGATCTGGGCCGTGCCCGGGATCGCGGTCCCGGTACCCCGCGGCGGGATCGGGCCGGTGGGGTTGGCCACCGTGAAGCGGTACCACACGACGTCGAAGAACCCGTCCTTGGACCCGGTGATGATCGTCGGGGCGCCGGTGATGTCGGTCACCTGGATGTTCATGTTCGCGAACGTGGAGGTGCTGTTGTTCACCACCACGTTGGGGAAGTCCATCACGTTCTCGCTGGGGTAGGTGTCGTCGATGGGCGCGGGCTGATCGTTGGCCGTGTTCCAGTTGCTGAAGGCGATGTAGTAGGTGCCCGGCTCGAAGTTGCGGGTCAGTGTGTTGCCGCCGTCGTTGGAATATCCGGGCATCGCCGTGAAGGTGCTGTCGTACACCATGAAGTCGGCGTCGGCGAAGTTGCCGGGGTCGCGGTCGATGGTGATCTCGCCGGTGATGAAGGAGCCCGCCTCGATCGGCGTCACCGGGGAGACGTCATACGTCCCGCGGTACTCGGTGTTGGAGGCCGAGGACCCCATCACCGCGACGTACAGCTCTTCCTGCCGGCCGAAGCCGTACCACTGCACGGTGCTGGCCGGGTCGGTCGTGGTGGCGGCGGTCTGCACAGCCACGTCGGTGCCGGGGTTGATGAATCCGTCCGTCTGGCTGAGGCCGCGGATGCTGGCGGTGGGAACGGCGGTGCCGCCCGTGGACACGAACGAGAGCCGGTGGCGGTAAATCCCGGAGGGCGCCGTCCGGGTCTTGACCTTGAAGTAGTCGGCGGAGGTGTTGCCGGGGGTGGTGGTGCTGGCGCCCATCGTCAGGCCACCGACGGTCTGGCCCGCGGCGATGTCAATGACGAGGTTGGCAGCGTCCTTGATGTCGTTGCCCTCGATCTCCTGGAAGTTGGCCGGGGGCGGCGGCGGCGGCGGGGCTTCGTTATCGAGCGTGATGACCGCGGGTTCCCAGTACGCGTCGGTGCCGGTGTCGTTGTAATCCTCGAAGAACGTGAACGTCCATGTGCCCGCGGCCACCTCGGGGTTGGGCATGTTCACGATGAAGTCGCCGGGGGTGCTCACCGAGGTGAACCCGCCGATCTGTGTGAACGGCTGAACCTCGAAAATCTGGCCCGAGGGGGTCTGAACCTGGATCCGGGAGTCCGCCGGCCACGTGCCGGTGCTGGTGGAGAAGAGAGAGGCGTTCAGCCGCAGCTTCGTCACCGTGTAGGTGCCGGTGAAGGTGTGCGTCAGCACCGTGTTCGCAGGGTCGCCCAGCAGCCCTTCGGTGATGACGTTGTTGAACGTAACGCTTTCCTGAGGCGTGGCATACGCCGCGCACGCGAGCGCGAGCGCGCTGGACACACCGACCCCGAACATCCGGTTGCGACTCATGACTCCTCCACAAGTTGAGGGACCACATCCACGAACGAGGCGAGAACTGGCCGAACGGCCGCCTGCCGTTGTACCGCGCCCATGGGTTCCCGTAAACCGGAAAAACTGAATGGAATCTTGAACCCGCAGCGGACACCGCTGTCTGTTTCTGGCCTGGGCCTTCGCCCCACAGACCGTCCGTGCCGCTCCATCGGCCAAAACCCGGTTCGAGCTACCCTCACCCAGTGCCCCGGTACAAGCTCACCATCGCCTACGACGGCACCGACTTCTGCGGCTGGCAGAAACAGGAGCCGTTCGCCGACGCTCTGCACGCCAACCCCCAGGCCCGCCCCCACCAGGCGGGCGCCACGCACGCCACCCTCGAGGACCGCATCCGGCGCGGCACCGCGGGGGAGCTGAAACTGGAGGTTCAGGGGTCGGTGCACCGCGAGGGCGAGGACCGGCCGCGGGTGCAGCTCCGGACCGTGCAGCACGTGGTGGAGCGGGCCGTGCGCGAGATCGTGCGGGAGCCCGTCATATTGATGGGCTCCAGCCGCACCGACGCTGGGGTCCACGCCAAGGGTCAGGTCGCCGCGTTCAGCTGCTCGGGCGATGACGACGCCGGGACTGAGCCGCTCGGGGCGAAGTCCCGGGTTGACGACGACACCCCTCCAACAAGCCCCCGCCACTCTGGCTGGCCCCTCTCCCGCGGCACCGACCGCCTGCTCTACGCCCTCAACGGCCGCCTTCCCCCCGACGCCCTCATCACCTCCATCGAGCCGGTCGCCTCGCACTTTGACCCCATCGGCGACACCAGGGCCAAGGGCTACTCCTACACCATCCACGCCTCCCGCACCCGCCCCCTGTGGGACCGCCGCTACGTCGCCCACGTGTGGGAGACCCTTGACCACGCCCGCATGCACGAGGCCGCGAAGCACCTGACGGGCGAGCACGACTTCGCGGCCTTCGCCGCGGCCGGGCACGGGCGGCTGACCACCGTCCGCACCATCTACGACTGCACCGTGACCCGCGCCGCGGAGGACCGCATCCGCATCGACGTGAGCGGCAACGGCTTCCTTTACAACATGGTCCGCATCATCGCGGGCACCCTCGCCGACGTCGGGCGCGGGCGGCTCACGCCGGACGACATCCCCCGGATCATCGCGAGCAAAGACCGCCGCCAGGCCGGCAGCACCATGCCGCCGGAGGGGTTGTGCCTGGAGTGGATCAGGTACTAGCTCGAACAGTGGCCCGGCCCCAGCCGATACAATGGGTGCATGTTCACGGTCACCGAAAGCGACATCCAGGAACTCGCCGCCAAGATCGCGGCTGAGTTCAAGCCGCGGAAGGTGATTCTCTTTGGGTCCCGCGCGTACGGAACTCCGCATGACGATTCAGACGTCGATCTGCTTGTCGTGATGCCCTACGACGGTTCATGGCTGGACATCACTTCCGAGATTGCGGCCCGGATCCATCCGCACCGGTTTCCAATCGACGTGATCGTGAGGACCCCTGAGGAGATGAAGTGGCGTTACGAGGGGGGCGACCCGATCATCCGCGAGGCGGTTGATCGCGGGCGCGTGCTGTACGAGGCCGCGGCGTGAGCCAGGTGCCCTCGAACCCTGTCGCGGCGCTGGTTCTCGAGTGGGTTCAGATCGCTGAAGCGGACCTTGATATGGCACGGCGCGAGTCGGGTGCTCAGAGGCCACACCTTGATCAGGTCGGGTTCCTGTACCAGCAGGCCACAGAGAAGCTGATGAAGGCGGTGCTCACGAAGAAGGGCGTGACCCCGCCGAAGACGCACGACCTGGAAGTGCTTGATCAGCTGCTTGGCCAGTTCGCGATCGGTCCGACCGCGTCGGTGCAGGACCTGCTCAAGCTCTCCGCCGCTGCTGTACGGTTCCGCTACCCCGGGCCGCGACTTACGCCGGCGAACGTGGCGGACCTGCAGCGAATCGCACACTCAATCTGGACGATCCTCCGACCTCTCGTCTAATGCGCATCCTCCACATCTCAACCCGCCTCATCCTCGGCGGCTCGCAGGAGAACACCGTGCTCTCCTGCGAAGGGCAGGCGCGCCTGGGGCATGATGTGCACCTCGCGTTCGGGCCGATCTACGGCCCCGAGGGCTCGCTGCTGGAGCGGGTGGAGAACTTCCGCACACCTGAGGGGCACGGGATCACCACGCACGTCGTCCCGCACTTGGTGCGGGAGGTGAACCCACTCTCCGACTGGCGTGCCGAGCGCGAGCTGCTCGCGCTCATCCGTGACATCAAGCCCGACATCGTGCACACGCACTCGTCGAAAGCGGGCATCCTTGGCCGCCGTGCTGGGTGGGCAAGTCGTTGCCGAATGACGATGCAAACCTACCTGGCAAAGGGCCCGCACGGTGAGCCAGCAGAGGTCGCGGAGTGCATCGCGGGATTGCGCCCGGGCGTCGCCCACACCATCCACGGCCCGCCCTTCATGCCCATCGAGGGCGGCCCCCTCAAGCGCGCCAAGGTCCGCCTCAACAACCTCATCTACACCGTCGCCGAGCGGCACGCGGCGGAGCGTTGCCACACGATCGTCAGCGTCGCCGACGCCATGACCCGCCAGTTCCTCGCCCGCGGCATCGGGCTTCCCGAGCAGTACGTCACCGTCCGCTCGGGCATGGAGACCGCCCCATTCCTGCACGCGGCGCCCGGCGAATCGCGCGGCGAGGTCCGGCGCGAACTGGGCCTCAACGACACCGACTTCGTCATCGGCACCGTCGCCCGCCTCGCCGAGCACAAGGGCCACGACGACCTGCTCGACGCCCTTGCCGACGACCTAAGGCGTAACCCGCAGTGGAAGCTGCTCTGGGTCGGCAATGGCTGGTGGCGCGAGCGGTTGATCGAGAAGACCCGCGCCATGGGCCTCACCGTCACCGAACTCGACCGGGCAAGCAGCGCGCCAACACCGTCTCACCGTCTCACCGACTCACCGCCTCAGGTCCTCATCACCGGCCTGGTCCCCCCGCAGCGAATCCCCGCCCTCATGCGGGCGATGGACGTGCTCGCCCACCCCAGCTACCGCGAGGGCCTGCCGCGCACGGTGCCGCAGGCCCTGCTCGCGGGCGTGTGCCCGGTGGCTTACGACGTGGATGGCACCGGCGAGGCCTGCCGCGAGATGCAGACCGGCCGCCTCGTCCCCCTCGCCGACCTCGAGAAGCTCCGGGAAGCGATCCTCTGGTGCGCCGCGCACCCGCAGGAGCGGCAAACCCTCGCGGCCCGAGGCCAGCGCGAGTGCGCCGAACTCTTCTCCACCGAGAGGATGATCAGCGACCTCGAGCAGGTCTATGCAAAGGCACTCAACCCCGGGGGGGCGGGGTTTTAGCCCGCACACTTCCTCTGGTCCTGACTGCGGGCTGAAAGCCCGCCTCCCCGACCCGCAATTAGCCGCGCTCCTCAGCCCCTCGTGCGGGCCGAAAGCCCTCCCCCCGGCTACTTCCCCGCCGTGCTCGGCGCGGGCGCCGCCCCCCCCAGCGCCGCCTCCGCCGCCTGCCGCACCGCGTTGATGGTCGCGTCCTTGGTGTACCCCGCCTCACGGGCCACCACCATCCCGCTCGGGTCGATCACGCAGTACGTCGGGTAGCGTTTCACGCCGAACGCCTTGGCTACTTCATCCCCGCCCAGCAGCACGCCGAAGGTGAACCCCGCCTTGCCGAACTCATCCACCATCTGCGCCGGGTTCTTCTCCCGCACGTTCACGTAGTACACCTGCACGCCGCGGTCCTTGAGCGCCGAGGCCATCGCCTGGACCTCGGGGTTGGCGTCGCGCAGCGGCAGGCACCACGAGCCGCCGAACTGCAGCACCGCCACCTTCCCGCGCAGCGAGGCCGCGGACACCTTCTCCCCCGTGGGCGTGCTCAACTCGAAGTCGGGGGCCATCTGCACCGTGGGCTGCGGGGGCTCCTCCACCTTCGGCGGCGGCGCGGGCTCCTCGCCCTTGCCCGGGCTCGGCATGGGGTCGCCCTTGCCCGACTCCATCGGCATCGGCGCGGGGGGCGGCGGGGGCGGCGGCGGTGGGGGGGGCGGGGCCACCCGCTCCTCCGTGTAGCCTTCGGGCAGGGCCACCCGCACCATCTCCTCGGTCATCCGAGGCGGGCGGTTCTCGTCCGCCTTGATGTCGTGCAGCTCGATCACCATCGTGCCCGACACCGTGCTGCTGTTCAGCACCGCCTCGCGCTTGCGCGGCAGCTTGTCCTGCTGCCCCATCAGCCACCGCACGTTCGTCCGTCCGGTCTTGACCAGGATCGAGTCGCAGGTCACGCCCGCGAACTCGACCGCCGGCTCCACCTCGTACGTCACGCCCGCCGCGAGCTCGTTCTTGAAAGGCTGCGGGTCCACCAGCTCCTCGAGGCGGGCGCTGTTGCCCATGGTGAAGGCGACGCCCTTGGAGTCGCGCTTGTTCTTCTCGAACAGCTTCTTCTCCTTGTGGTCGATCCATTCGTTGGTGATCTCGCGCCAGCCAACGTCGATCTCAAACCGCGGCAGCGAGCGGCTCTCGCCCGTGCCGATGGCCCGCCCCAGCCACGCCGTGCCCCGCGGCGAGCGCATCAGCCGCACGTCGGCCTCCACGCGCGAGGTGTACATCTCCATGCCGCCCGTGCCGTAGTACTTCGCGTGGTAGGTGAACGCCTGGGCCCGCTTCACCGCCTCGCGGGCCTGCTCAAAGACCGCCCGCCCCGGATCGGTCGAAGCAGCCGGGGCGGCGCCCTCCGCGGGTGCCGGCGTAGCGGGCGTCTCCGGCTGCGGAGCGCTCGCGGGCTGCCCCCCATCCTCGGGTGACTTCTCCTGCCCGTGCGCAGCACCAACCACACCCACCGCCCCGCCCGCGGTGAGCACAAGCCACAGCACCCGCGAAATCGCCGTCGTCCGCATGATCAACCTCTCCAACGGTCCGCTGGGGACCTCTCTCAATCAGACCCGAGCAGCTGCCGGAGCGCGAACCCGGGGTCGTCGCTCCGCAGCAGGTGTTCGCCGACGAGCACGATCCGTACGCCCACCCCACGCAACTTGAGCAGGTCGTCGCGGTCGTGCACGGCCGCCTCGGACACCAAGGTAGCACGGTCTTCCACCAGGTCCGCCAGCCGCAGCGTCGTCCGCAGGTCCTCCTTCATCGTCGTGGGGTCGCGGTTGTCAATCGCCAGCAGGGCATAGCTCCGGTGCGGGAACCCATAGTGCGGCCGCACCCGCAGCAGGCTCTCGACGTCGTGCACCTCCAGCAGGGTGGTCATCTGCAGCTGCTGCGCCAGGATCAGCAGATCCACCAGCTCCCCCTCGCGCAGGATGTCCGCGATCAGCAGCACCGCGTCCGCCCCCGCGGCGCGGCTCTCCCACAGCTGCCACGGGTCCACGATCACGTCCCACCGCATCACCGGCAGGTGCACGGCCTCCTTCACCGCTCGGATGTCGTCCAGCCTCCCCCCATGATGGTCCTCCTCGGTCACGCACGCGATCGCGGACGCCCCGGCCGCGTGATAACGTCTGGCGATGTCCGCGGGCCTGTACCCCTCGCCGTCGTACTCCGGCCGCAGCAGCCCGTTGCCCAGGCTGCGCCGCATCACCTGCGCGATCACCGATGTGGCGTGGAACCCGCGGCGCCGCGTCACCGCGCGGAAGAAGTTCCGCGGCGGCTCCTCCTGGGCGACCAGCAGCTCCAGCTCATGCTGCGGCGTCCGGGCCTTGGCCTCCGCCAGCCGCCGCCGCTTGTGCTCGACCATCCGTTCAAGCGTCACGCGTTCGTCCTGCACGCCCCTGATTGTTGGCCTTGCCCTGGCCCTCTTCCCGAGCCCGCGTGCGCACGCGCAGACCGGGACGACCCCCGTTCCTGAAGCTCTAGCCCCAACTGGTGAAACAGCCGCCGCAATGCCCGGTGAAGCGTTCCTTACCTCGTGGTCGACCTGGGCCGCGCTCGCGTTCTCCCTGGGCGTGCTCTGGCTCCTGTGGTCTACGCGCACGCTGCGCCCGGGCGTGCTGGCACGCGGCCTCCGCGACCTCGCGCCCATCGAGCCCGCCTTCTGGTTCATCGCGTCCATCGTCGGCTACGCCGGCCTCATGCTCGGCAGCCTGCCGGCGATGCTGCTGCTGGGCGGCACCGACCCGGCGAGCACACGCGGCATGGCCATCACCGGCGCCGCGTCGTTCACCGTGGCCCTCGCCGTGTCCGGGTTTCTCGCGGTCATGATCCGCCGAGCCGCGCCCGCGGCGGGCCTCACCGCACGCCCGCGCACCTTCGCCCTCGGCCTTGTCTGCCTGCCCCTGTGCGTGCCCATCCTCTACTTCTGCTCCGGGGTCTTCCAGCTCGCGTACGAGCTGCAGACCTCCACCCGCGTCACCGACCCCATCGCCCACCCTGCCCTCCGCACCATCACCAGCGACGGCGGCGACCCTTGGGCCTGGGTCATGATCGCCGTTGCGGTCGTCCTCGCCCCCATCCACGAGGAGCTCGTCTACCGCGGCTTCCTGCAGTCGGGGATCCTGCGGCTCTCGCGCCGCCCCTGGGCCGCGATCGTAATCACCGCAGCGCTCTTTGCCCTCGCCCACGTCAGCACGGGCGTGCCGTGGTATGCGGTGGGCACGCTGTTTGTCTTCGGCGTGTGCCTGGGCTTTGCCTTCGAGCGCTCGCGGAGCATCGCCGTGCCCATCGCCCTGCACATGGCCTTCAACGCGATGAACGTGGTCGTGGCCGTGCTCATCACCTAAGGTCGCAGCGTGGACGCGGAGACGCCATCCTCTTCGGTGCGGCTCGCCCCCGGCCTCTTCATCGCCGAGGGGCTGCTGGACTACAGCTTCTCCGCGTCCTCCGGCCCCGGCGGGCAGAACGTCAACAAGCGGGCGACCCGCTGCCAGCTCCGCGTGCGCCTGGCCGACCTGCCGCTGACAGGCACTCAGCTCAACCGCCTCACACGCCTCGCCCCCTCGCTCGTCACCGAGGCCGGCGACCTGCTCATCACCGCCGACGAGCACCGCTCCCAGGGCCAGAACAAGGCCGCGGCCACCGAGCGCCTGCAGGACCTCGTCAAGCGCGCGTTGGTCGCCCCCAAGGTCCGCCGCCCCACCAAGCCCAGCCGCGGCGCCAAGGAACGCCGCCTCAGCGAGAAGAAGAGCCGCGGCGAGGTCAAGAAGCGGCGTCAGGGCGGCGACGACTAGGCACCCCGCCACAAGAGCGATCGCTGCGGCCCGTACCATCCGCCATGACCGTGCCCATCACCCCCGCCCAGCGCCAGCAGCACCTCGCCTGGCTGCTGGAGATCACCGACATCCCCACCGCCTCCGGGCGCGAGCACCGCGTCATCGAGTGGATCGAGCGCTGGGCCGCGGCCCGCCCGCAGCTGAAGCTCGACAAGGACCCCTCCGGCAACCTGGTCATCTCCCACCGAACCAAGCCGCAGCCCGAACGCCCCCTCTGGCTCACCGCACACCTCGACCACCCCGCCTTCGTCGTCGAGCGCGTCGTGGCCCCCAGCGTCGTCGAGCTCTCCTTCCGCGGCGGGGTCATGGACGACTACTTCACCGACGCCCGCGTCGTGCTCGCTTCCCGCGACGGCCAGCGGCACAAGGCCCGCATCACCGGGGCCACCGGCCAGACCGAGCCCTTCAAGTTCTGGACCGCGGAGCTGCAGGGCAGGGCCGACCTCACCGTCGGCGACGTGGGCGTGTGGGACGTGGGCCCCGCCGAGCTCATCGACGGCCTCGTGCACACGCAGGCGTGCGACGACATGGCCGCCGCCGCCGCGGCCCTCGCCGCCCTGGATGTCTCCCTCGACGACCCCGCCTCCAATCCCACCCTGCTCTTCACCCGCGCCGAGGAGATCGGCTTCATCGGCGCGATCGCCGCCGTGCGCCACGGCACCATTCCCCGCAACGCCCGCGTCATCGCCCTGGAGAACAGCCGCAGCTTCCCCGAATCCCCCATCGGCGGCGGCCCCATCGTCCGCGTGGGCGACCGCATCTCCGTCTTCAGCCCCACCCTCACCGACGCCATCGCCAAGCGGGCAGAAGAGATCGCCGGGGGCTCCCAGCCCACCGCCTCGCAGAAGCTCGCCGACGCCCCCGCGTGGAAGTGGCAGCGCAAGCTCATGGCCGGGGGCGCCTGCGAGGCGTCGGTGTTCTTCCATGCCGGCCTTGAGTCCACCTGCGTCTGCCTGCCCCTGGGCAACTACCACAACATGGCGGACCTGACCGCCGTGCAGGCGGGGACCAACACCAGCCCGCCGAAGGTCGCCCGCGAGTTCATCGCCCTTTCCGACTTTGAGAACCTCGTCGACCTCCTCGCCGCGTGCGCCCAGCGCCTGCCGGAGAAGGGCGGCATGGCGGAGCGCCTGGAAAAACTCTGGCGCGAGCGGTCCTTCGTGCTGGAATAGCCGCGCGTCCAAAAGAGCCGATCGCGCAAGCGATCGAACCCCTCTTTGAACGCGAAGGTCGCGAAGGTGGAGCGAAGACGCGAAGCAGGAAAGGCAGGTACGCCGAGTTGCGCGGAAGGGCGGAGTCGCGCGGAGGAAGGCAGCGAAAAGAGCCGATCGCGCAAGCGATCGAACGCCTTCTGAACGCGAAGGTCGCGAAGGCGGACGAAGGCGCGAAGAATAAAGGCAGGTACGCGGAGTGGCGCGGAAGGGCGGAGTCGCGCGGAGTTGAAGGCAGGTTGAAGAGCAGATCGCAAAAGCGGATCGAGTCATTCTCAGATGACAGAATCGCGAAGTAGAAAGGCGGCATCCTTTCGCACTGCCTTTCTCCGCGCAACTCCGCCCTTCCGCGCAACTCCGCGTACCTGCCTTCCCTCTTCGCGCCTTCGCTCCCCTTCGCGCCCTTCGCGCTCAACTCCCCCTCAGCACGCGTGCCCGCCCAGCACCCGGAAGAACGACTCGATGTCCTGGTCGGTCGCCAGGTCGCCGTCGGCGTTGAAGTCCGCCGAGCCGCAGGTGGGGCAGCAGTGCCCGCCGATGCAGGCGAAGAACGCCTCGATGTCCTGGTCGGTGCCGTAGTCCCCGTCGCCGTTGAAGTCCGCGTGCGGGAAGATGAGCCGGGCGTACCCGCCCGCGGGGTGCCCGAGCGTGGAGAAGGAGCCCGCCACCGCGAGGTCCCCGCCCTGCATCCGCATCGACCCGATCCAGTCGTTGAACCCGAAGGCCAGCTGCACCCACTTGGCCCCGTCCCACTTGGCCCCGCGGAGCGTCGGTTCGACGCCGCTGGCGGTGAAGTCCCCGCCCGCGTACAGCCCGCCGTGCGCGTCCTCCATGACGCACAGCACCCGCCCGTTGAATGCTGAGCCCACCGGCTGCCACACCCCGCCCTCCCACACCGCCACCACGCCGTTGCTCGCCCCCGCGAGGACCCGCCCGTCGCGGAGCACGTGCACGGCGTTCACCTGATCGCCCGCGCCGCCCAGGCCAACGCCCATCGGTGTCCACACGCCGCCGCTGTAGCGGGCGATGTTGGAGCTGCCCGATTGCTCGAAGCGCCCGCCCGCGATCACCTCGCCCGCGGGCGTCACCGCCAGGGCGAACACCCGCCCCGCCAGCCCCCCGCCCAGCGGCGACCACGCGCTGCCGTTCCAGCGGGCGACGTTGGCCGCGGCCCCGCCGCCCGCGGTATCAAACCGCCCCCCCGCGATCAGCTCACTGGACGGCGTCACCGCCAGGGCGAACACCTCCGCGACCTCGTGGTTGCTGGTCGCCACGCCCGAGCCCAGGGCGGTCCACGTGCCCCCGCCCCCACCCGTCGAGCTCAGCCGCGCCAGCTTGTTGACGTTCAGGAAGCCGTAGGGCGCCGTCATATTGGTGAACGCCCCGCCCACCACGATGTCGCCGTTGGCCATGGTGGCCAGGGCGTAGGTCTTCTGGTTGAACGAGCCCAGCACCGTGGAGTCGCGCCCGTCGTACCGCACCACCGTGCCGGGCACGCACCCCGGGCAGGGCTCGCCCGCCAGCACCGCCAGCCCCGCGGCGTCGACGGTCATCGCCAGCGGCCGCACCGGCACCCCCGCCTGGATGGAGCGGAACTGCCCGCCCTCGAACCGCCCGATTCCGTGGGCGTTGATGCCGTTGGCGCTGCTGAACATCCCCCACACCGCGGCGTCGCCGCTGGGCAGGGCCATCAGGCCGCGGAACTCCGTGATGAAGGGCCCAGGGCCCTCCCACGCAGTGCCGTCCCACCGCGCCCCCCGCCCGCCGTCACTGATGAGCAGCCGTCCGTCCGCGGCGAAGTCCAGCGCGCCGACGCCCATGGGCACGCCCGGCGCAACCGCCGCCCACGTTGTCCCCGTCCACCGCGCCAGACGCGGCACCGCGACCCCGCCGATGGACGTGAAGTTGCCGCCCACCACCAGGTCACCGCTCGGCGCCCGACCCACCGTGCGCACCCCCGCCGGCGTCGGCATGCCCATGTTCTGCCACTGCGTGCCGTCGAAGTACGCGAACTGCCCCGCGGGGCCGTCCGCGGTCGCCCCAATCAGCCCCGCCACCGCCGCCCGCCCGCCGCTGAGCGCCACCAGGTGGTCCACCCGCGGGTCCAGGCCCGGGCTGCCCGAGTCGGTGATCCCCCCGCCCAGCCCCACCCACGCCGTGCCGTCCCACCGCGCCACGTGCCGGGCGCTCACGCCGCCGACGGAGGTGAACCCGCCCGCGACCACGATCTCGCCCTGTGGAGTCGCGTCCACGTGCTGCACCAAGCCGTTGAAGGCCCCGCCCATGAGCTCCCACGCCGTCCCCGTCCAGCGCGAGACGCCGTCGACGAACACGCCGTTGGGCTGACGGAAGGTCGCCCCCGCGATCAGCGTCCCGTCGGGCAGCACCGCCAGCCCCCGCGCGTTCCGCACCGCGGCCCGATCCAGCGTGACCCACGCCGCCCCGTCCCAGTACCCGATGACCTCGTTGGGCCCGCCCGGGATGATGCCCGACATCACGATGGCCGCGGGCGCGAACCCCGGCCCGTCGGGGTCCCACATCTCGAGATCGATCACCCACCCGGCGTACGTCGGAACCAGCGCGGGCGACCGCCACGTGTTGTGGTTGCACGATTGCCCCAGCGCGCTGGGAGCAAGCGCGGCGGCAGCCGCGACGACGGCGAGGCAGGCGGGACGGGCGGAGCAGTGGGGGAGTCGCATGGCTCGAATGTGCCCCCTCCCGGAGGGTGGCGCGGTGAAAACCTTCTCGCGCCGCTCCGATCCCCCTCGGAGGCGGGTGATCCAACCAGTTCCCTCGCCTGCGGTTACAAGCCCTCAACGGCCCGGCCGCGTTGGCCCGGGTCTGAGAAAAATGCCGTCGGCGTCACGCGTCCGCTTGTCGGCGAGGTGACGCGCTCCCGATCACCGCACATCGCCTTGCAGCAGAGGGAGATGCGGGTAGGCTGGGGCTTTACCCCGAGGGAGCTACCGCCATGCGGGCGATCACCTGTCTCTTCGCGTTCCTGCTCAGCTTCATCGCGGCGCAGGCCCAGTCCACCAGCTTCACCTACCAGGGACGGCTGGATGAGGCCGGCCAGCCCGCCAACGGCGCCTACGACGTGCGCTTCACGCTCTTTGGGGTCGAGACCGGCGGCAGCCCCATCTCCGGCGTCGTGTGCGCCGACGACGTGCCCGTCGTCAACGGCCTGTTCACCGTCATCGTGCCGCTCACCGCGCCCACCGTGGGCGACGCCTTTCTGGAGGTCCAGGTCCGTCCCGGCGCCGCCGGGACCTGCGCGAGCGCGACGGGCTACACCACCATGACGCCGCGCCAGAGCCTGACGCCCGCACCCAAGGCCGTGTACGCCCACGCCGTGCCCGCGCAGTCCCCGCCAATGCCCGGCGCCCTCCGCTACAACGCGGCCAACAACCGCTTCGAGGGCTCCGACGGCCAGTTCTGGTACCCGCTCACGATGGGGGCCCCGCTCCCGCCCGCGAACGCGCAGACCTTCCCCGTCGGCTCGCACTCGTTCGTGGTCCCTGCCGGCGTCACACGCCTGGGCGTCGACATGTACGGCGGTGGCGGCGCGGGCGGAAACCGCGGCCCCGGTATCGCCGCGGCCAACTGCTCAAGCACCGGCCCCTTCCCCGGCGCGGGGGGCGGCGGGGCCGCCGGCACCTACGTCCGTGCCATCCTGGATGTCACTCCTGGCGAAACGCTCACGCTCGTCGTCGGCCAGGGCGGCTCCCCAACCGCGGGCGCCGGGCAGGCCGGCCAGAACTCCACCGTCATGCGCGGGGCCACGGTGGTGCTGCGGGCCTTCGGCGGCGGCGGCGGCGGGCAGGGCACGACCCACGCGAGCATCAACACCACCGGCAGCTGCTCGCACCCGCCCTCCGGCGCGCCGGGCGCTTCGGGCGCGCCCGCGCAGCTCCTGGGCAGCGGCAACATCCTGGCCAACAACGTCGGCGGCATGGGCGGTATCGGGCGCGGCCCCGCCTGCGCCGGCGGCTTCCCATCGTCGATCTTCTGCGGCCCCGGGCCCCTCGGTGTCGGCGGCAACTCCTCGCCCTCGGTCGCGCCGCTCCCGGTGATCAGCGCCGGTCAGGGCGGCAACGGTGCCGAGGCGAGCAACACCCCGCCCGCCGCCGCCGGCGGCGCCGGCGTCATCCGCGTGTTCTGGGACTGAGGCTCACCGCGCGGTGATTACTTGAGTGCCGCCTCGATATCCCCGATCAGGTCCTGCACATCCTCGATCCCCACGCTCAGGCGCACGAAGCCGTCCACGATCCCCAGGGCGGCCCGCGCGTCGGCGGGGATGGAAGCGTGGGTCATGATCGCCGGGTGCTCGATGAGGCTCTCGACCCCGCCGAGGCTCTCCGCCAGCGAGAACAGCTCCACCCGCTCCAGGAAGTTCTTCGCGGCCGACAGCCCTCCCTTGAGCACCACCGAGATCATCCCGCCGAAGGCCTTCATCTGCCGCTTCGCCAGCTCATGGTGCGGGTGGCTGGCCAGCCCCGGGTAGATCACCTTCTCGATTTTGGGGTGCTTGCTCAGCCAGCTCGCAATCTCCATCGCGTTCTGGCAGTGCCGCTCCATCCGCACGTGCAGCGTCTTGGTGCTCCGCAGGATCAGGAAGCAGTCCATCGGGCTGGGCACCGCGCCCACGGCGTTCTGCGTGAAGCGCAGCCGCTCCGCCAGCTTCTCGTCGCTCACCATCAGCGCCCCGCCCACCAGGTCGCTGTGCCCGCCCAGGTACTTGGTCGCGCTGTGGCACACGATGTCTGCGCCCAGGGCCAGCGGGTTCTGCAGGAAAGGCGTCGCGAAGGTGTTATCCACCACCAGGTGCGCCGCGTGCTGCCGGGCCATCTTCGCCATCGCCGCGATATCGATCACCTTCAGCATCGGGTTGCTGGGCGTCTCCAGCCACACCAGCTTGGTGCTGGGCTTGAAGGCCGCCTTCGCGGCCTCCATGTTCGTCATGTCCACGCGGGTGCATTCCACGCCGTGGTGCTTGAACACCTTGTCGATGAGCCGGAACGACCCGCCGTACACGTCATCGCTCAGCACGATGTGGTCGCCCGCCTTGAGCAGGTGCAGCACGCAGTCCATCGCCCCCAGCCCCGACGAGAAGCACAGGCCGTGCCTGGCCCCCTCGAGCGACGCGAGGTTGGCCTCCAGGGCCGTGCGCGTGGGGTTCTTGGAGCGCGAGTAGTCGTACCCGTCCTTGAACACCCCGGGGGAGTCCTGGACGTAGGTCGAGGTCATGTACACCGGCGTCATGATCGCGCCGGTCGTGGGGTCGGGCGACTGCCCGGCGTGAATAGCGCGGGTGCCGAAGCGGTGAGCAGGCTCGTTCATGGCAGCAGGATAGGTGAAACCCGCCGCACCTTCCTACGAGTCCTATGACTCCCATGAGTCCTATCGCACGCCCGCGCGCTAAACTCCCCCCGAAGGAGACCCCATGGCAGCCAACACCACCCCCGTCATCCTCGCGGCCAAGCGCACCCCCATCGGCAAGTTCTTCGGCGGCCTCTCCAAGGTCCACAGTCCCCACCTCGGCGCCTACGCCATCCAGGGGATCGCGGCCGACAGCCCCGCCCTCGCCAACGCCTTCAAGTCCGGCCAGGTCGATGAGGTCATCATGGGCTGCGTGCTCCAGGCCGGCCTGGGCCAGAACCCCGCCCGCCAGGCCGCCCTCAAGGCCGGCCTCCCCGACACCACCTCCGCCCAGACCGTCAACAAGGTCTGCGGCTCGGGCCTTCAGGCGGTGATGACCGCCGCGCAGTCCATCCGCGCCGGCGACAACCAGCTCGTCATCGCCGGCGGCTTCGAGAACATGACCGCGGCCCCGCACTTCGCCCGCGTCCGCGACGGCGTCAAGTTCGGCCCCACGAACTTCGAAGACCACATGCAGTACGACGGCCTCCGCTGCGCCTTTGAGTGCTGGGGCATGACCAACGCCGCCGACCACATCGCCAAGAAGTACGAGGTCAGCCGCGCCGACCAGGACCGCTTCTCCGCCCAGAGCCACCAGCGCGCCGCCGAGGCCGCGAAGGCCGGCCACTTCAAGAGCGAGACGGTTGCCCTTTCCGCCGAGCAGATCGGCGACAAGAAGTACAACGCCGGCAACGGCGTCAGCATCGACGAGGGCGTCCGCGCCGAGTCCACCGCCGAGGTGCTCGCCAAGCTCCGCCCCGTCCCCGGCCACGAGTTCATCACCGCCGGCAACGCCAGCCAGATCAGTGACGGCGGCGCGGCCGTGGTCGTCGCCTCCATGGCCACGGCCGAGCAGCTGGGCGTCAAGCCCATCGCCAGGGTGGTCGCCTACCACACCAGCGGCGTCGCCCCCAAGGACATCTTCGCGGCCCCCATCGCGGGCATCGAGGGCGTGCTCCAGAAGGCCGGCCTCTCCGCCAAGGACATCGATCTCTTCGAGATCAACGAGGCCTTCGCCGCGCAGGTCCTCTGCAACGTCAAGGCCCTCTCCCTCGACGAGAAGCGCATCAACATCTGCGGCGGCGGCGTGGCCCTGGGCCACCCCATCGGCGCCTCGGGCGCCCGTGTCCTCACCACCCTCATCCACCAGCTCCACCGCACCGGCGGCAAGCGCGGCGTCGCCGCCCTCTGCCTCGGCGGCGGCAACTCGGTGGCGATGGTGATCGAGGTCTGAGTGGCTGACCATGTGGCATGCTCACCGCTCTGGGTGAGCATGTCCTGCACTGGGTCAAGGAAAGGGCGAGTGAAGTGAAGAGCACTGGCGTCATCGCCGCGGCGGCTGTGATCATTGCCGCTGCGATTGCCGCGCTAGTGGTCGGGCTCAGACCGACAATCAGTGCTCCCGACATGACGATCACCGTTCTGAGGGTCGTGCTCGAACGTGCGAAGCTGGTTGAGAACTCAGGCCCGCTCGAGCTTGATGTAACGGCCTTGCCTGACATCGGTCATAAAATCAATCGTGTCAAGGACGGTTGGAATCGACCAGTGCGTGTATGGAGAACCGCTGATGGCTACCGGGCCCAATCGCGTGGACCGGATGGCGCCTGGGACACGAGCGACGATGTGACTCTCTTTGATCCCGACCGTGCTACCCGATAGCGGTGTCACGCCACCACGGGACCCCCCCAACCCCCGCACCCCGGGGGTTTTTCACGCGCCCACATCCCCCGACCCTCGCCCAAGCCCCACCCCGGAATAACCGATAACCCACTACCATCACCTCCCCCCGAACCGCGGCCCGTCGCCGCGGCTATCACTGTTCCCACGTGCCCAGCAACCCCCCCAAACCGGTCTTCCTGATCATCAGTCAGGTGTACGTGCCCGACCCGGCCTCCGTCGGCCAGCACATCGCCGATGCCGCCGCGGAGATGTCGCGCCGCGGCTACCACGCCGTGGTCTACGCCTCCGCCCGCGGCTACGACGACCCCACCAAGCGATACCCCTCGCGCGAGATGCTCAACGGCGTCGATGTCCGCCGCCTGCCCCTCTCCAGCTTCGGCAAGAAGTCCATCGCCATCCGCCTGCTCGCCCAGTGGCTGTTCGTGCTCCAGGCGATGCTGCGGTCGCTGTTCCTGCGCAACGTCGCCGGCATCATGGTCTCCACCAGCCCGCCCTTCTGCGGCTTCGCCGGCGCGGTGCTCAGCCGCCTCAAGGGCGTGCCCGTGAAGTACTGGCTCATGGACCTGAACCCAGACCAGATGATCGCGCTGGGCAAGGCCCGCCCCGGCTCGCTCCAGGTGCGCGTGTTCGACTTCTTCAACCGCATGATCCTGCGCCGCTCCAGCGACATCGTCATGATGGACCGCTTCATGCTCGAGCGCGTGAAGAAGAAGGGCGTGCCCGTCGAGGACAAGACCGCCGTCATGCCGCCCTGGTCCCACGAGGAAGAGGTCCACGACATCCCCCACGAGCAGAACCCCTTCCGCGCGAAGCACAACCTCGCCGGCAAGTTCGTGGTCATGTACTCGGGCAACCACAGCCCCGCCAACCCGCTCGCGACGCTCCTCGACGCCGCGGAGCGCGTGCAGGATCTGCCCAACGTTGTCTTCATGTTCATCGGCGGCGGCGGCGGCAAGAAGGAAGTGGACGACCGCATCGCCAGGGGCGTGACGAACATCCGCAGCCTGCCCTACCAGCCCCTCAGCGAGATCAAGTACTCGCTCTCAGCCGCGGACGTGCACGTGGTCTCCATCGGCGACGAGGTTGTGGGCATCGTGCACCCGTGCAAGGTCTACGGGGCGATGGCCGTGAGCCGCCCCATCCTGCTCCTTGGGCCCAACCCCAGCCACGTCTCCGACCTCATCGTCAACCACCGCATCGGCTGGCACATCAACCACGGCGACGTCGACGGGGCCGAGCGCGTGCTCCGCGAGATGGCGACCACCACCGGCGACCGCCTCGCCGACATGGGCCAGCGCGCGGGGCAGGTTGTCGCCACCACCCTCAGCAAAAAGAGTCTCCAGGGCCGCTTCTGCGACGTCCTCGAGCGCGGCCTCCGCACGCAGCCAAACAGCAGTGCGCGAGCTCTTACCGGAGCGGCCCACCCATGACCGTTGCCGCTCAGCCCACATCTCGCCCGCGCCCCGCGCCCGCCCTCCGCAGCAACATCACCGTCGTCATCCCCACCTTCAACGAGGAGCTCAACCTCCCCCACGCCCTCGCCAGCGTGCTTCAGTGGGCCGAGGCCGTGCACGTCGTGGACTCCGGCTCCACCGACCGCACCCGCGACATCGCCCGCGAGGCCGGCGCCACCGTCACCGAGCGCTCCTGGCTGGGCTACGCCGCGCAGAAGAACTGGGCCCTGGACAACCTGCCCATCCAGACCGACTGGGTCTTCATCCTCGACAGCGACGAGAGCGTCACGCCCGAGCTGCGCGACGAGATGCTCGCCATCGCCCAGCGCGATCCCGCGAACATCACCGAGTCGGGCTTCTACGTCAACCGCCTCACCTACTTCCTGGGCAAGCCCATCCGCCACTGCGGCTACTTCCCCAGCTACAACCTCCGCCTCTTCAAGCGCGGACGCGCCCGCTACGAGGACCGCGACGTCCACGAGCACATGATCGTCGACGGGCCCACCGCATCCCTCAAGCACATCATGCTGCACGAGGACCGGCGCGGCCTTGAGCACTTCATCGCCAAGCACAACCGCTACTCCACCCTCGAGGCCGGCCAGCTCGTCCGCGAACGTCAGAACCCCCTGCCCGACGACCCCGCCGCCAAGGAGCGCGGCATCGCCGTGCGTCGCTGGCTCAAGCGCAAGGTCCTGCCGCGCCTGCCCGTTTCTGGCCTGTGGCGCTTCCTCTACATGTACATCGTGCGAGCCGGCTTCCTTGACGGCGTCAACGGCTTCCGCTTCTGCCTGCTGCTCTCCACCTACGACGTCTTCATCAGCCTCAAGCTCGCGGAAATCCGCAGTGCCGCCGCCAGCAACGCCGCCGTGCTGCCCGCCCGCGGCCTTGCAATCCCGGAGGGCGCTCTGGCCACCGAGCGCGCGGTGAGCACGCCCACGGTCGCCACGCACGCGCCCGCGGCGCCACCGCCTGCGCCCACAACCATCGCCGCACCCGCGATCGCGCCCCTCGGCGCGCCCGCGACGCCCGATGCTCCTCCGCTCGCCGAGCCCCGCCGCCATCGCGCCGACGCCCTCGAGCGCGAGCTCAACCCCACCGCCATGCCCCCGGGCGCCTGGCCCGCCGTCAAGAGCGTCCCCGTCTCCATCCTCGTGCCCGTCAAGAACGAGCAGCGCAACATCGTCGAGTGCCTCCGCCGCTGCCAGTGGGCCACCGAGCTCGTCGTCGTGGACAGCCAGTCCACCGACCCCACCATCGAGCTCTCGCAGGCGATGGGCGCCGACGTCTACCAGTTCCACTACGACCGCGCCAGCGGATGGCCCAAGAAGAAGAACTGGGCTCTGGACAAGATCCCTTGGAAGAACGAGTGGGTCATGATCCTCGACGCCGACGAGTACATGACCCCCGAGCTCGCCGACGAGATCCGGCGCGTCGTCACCGGCCAGTACACGCCCAAAGACCCCGCCCTCGCCGGCTGCGGCGACGGCTACTGGGTCAACCGCCGCTTCATGTTCTTCGGCCAGTGGCTCCGCGGCTGCGGCTACTACCCCTCCTGGAACGTCCGCCTCCTCAAGCACAAGGTCGGCCGCTACGAGCGCATCGGCACTCTGGGCGACACCGGCAGCGGCGACAACGAGGTGCACGAGCACATCGTCCTCTCCACCGGCAAGGCCGGGTACTTGGAGCACGAGTTCCTCCACTACGCCTACCCCGACCTCACCGCCTGGATCGAGAAGCACAACCGCTACACCAGCTGGGAAGCTCACGCCATGGAGGCCCGCGACGAGGGCGCGGTCCGAGCCCGCCTCTTCGGCGAGCCCATCGAGCGCCGCCGCTGGCTCAAGCGCATGGCTCGCGGCCTGCCCTTCCGCCCCACCCTCCGCTTCATCTACGCCTACGCCTTCCAGAAGGGTTGGCGCGACGGCTACGCCGGCTTCGTCATGTGTCGCCTCCTCGCCTGGTACGAATTCGTCTCCATCGCCAAGTACCGCGAGCGCAAGGCCCTCCACTCCGACCGCGCCCGGCGCGAAGCTTCAATGACCGGAGGCCGCCACCTGTGACCACCCCCGGCCTCGAGCACTCCAGCCGCCCCGCGACGCCCGTTGACGGAACCGGCGCGGCCGATAGCGACGCCGAGCTCGACGCCCTCCTTGCCCGCAGCCAGAGCCCCTACACGCTGAAGGAGCGCCTCCTCCGCGTCCTGTGGAACTACCTTGGCCAGGTCCTCTTCCGCTTCACCTTCCACAACTGGTACGGCCCGCGCAACGCCCTCCTCCGCCTCTTCGGCGCCAAGATCGGCCGCCCCGTCCGGCTCCGCCCCAGCGTGCTCATCGAGCAGCCCTGGAACCTCACCATCGGCGACAACTCCTCCGTCGGCGACCGCGGCATCGTCTACTGCCTGGGCAAGGTCACCATCGGCCGCCACGTCTCGGTCTCGCAGGGCGCCCACCTCTGCGCCGGCACCCACGACTTCCGCCGCCCCGACATGCCCCTGCTCAGGCCCCCGATCGTCATCGAGGACTACGCCTGGATCGCCGCGGACGCGTTCGTCGGCCCCAACGTCACCGTCCGCACCGGGGCCGTGCTCGGCGCCCGCGCCTGCGCCATGAAGGACCTCGAGCCCTGGTCCGTCTACGCCGGCAACCCGGCGGTGAAGGTGAAGGACCGCAAGCCCTTCAAGGCCTGACCAGCGCCCACGCCCTCCACTCACCACACTCAATCAGGGGCTGGTCTTCGCCACCCTCTCCTCCTCCGCGAAACTCCGCCCCCTCCGCCAACTCCGCGGTGGTCCCCTTCCCCCTCAAACTCAAAACGCGAGAACCGCAATTCCCACAGACTGGGATTACCCGCCTCGGTATAAACTCACGTCGCCGTCGGTCAGGGGTGGTCGCCGGCTTTTCGGGAGCGTGCGCGTGTGGAAGTGGGTCCTCGCCTTCGTGGTTATCGTCGCCGCGCTCGCCGGCGCCGGCACCTACTTCTTCAAGCAGTCCGGCCTCGCGGATGACCTCCGCCAGTGGATGAACCCCGAGAGCAAGCCCAAAACCGTCCGTGTCGGCGCGGCCATCAAGGACGACCTCGTCCGCACCATCTCCACCCCCGGCGAGATCGAGCCCAAGACCAAGGTCGAGATCTCCGCCCAGGTCTCCGCCCGCATCATCGCCCTGCCCTTCCGCGAGAACGACCGCGTCAAGGCCGGCGACGTCCTGATCCGCCTCGACGCCCGCGACCTCCAGGCCCTCCTCGAATCCGCGAAAGCCTCCCTCAAGTCCGAGCAGGCCCGCTACGAGGGCGCCCGCGCGGCCCTCGAGAACGCACTCTCCGAGCGCACCCGCCGCCAGAAGCTCGCCGAGACCGGCGACATCTCCAAGGCCGAGCTCGACCAGTTCGAGACCGAGTACCGGCGTGCCGAGAGCGCCATGCGCGTGGCCGAGCACTCCATCGAAATCGCCAAGGCCAACATCCTCCGCGCCGAGAAGGACCTGGACAACACCACCATCACCGCCCCTTTCGACGGCGTCGTCACCAAGCTCAACGCCGAGGTGGGCGAGACCGTCGTCGTCGGCACCCTCAACAACCCCGGCAGCATCATCATGGAGGTCGCCGACCTCGGGGTGATGCTCCTCAAGGCCAAGATCGACGAGGCCAACATCGCGTTCGTCAAGGAAGGGCAGAAGGCCCGCGTCTACGTCAACTCCTTCCCCGACACGCCCATCATCGGCACCGTCGAGCACGTCGGCCTCAAGAAGGAGGTCGACAAGGACATGACCGCCTACTTCCTCACCGACATCGTCCTCGAAGCGCCCGCCGACATGGTCCTCCGCTCGGGCATGACCGCCAACGCCGACATCGAGGTCGAGACCTACCGCGAAGTCATCAAGGTCCCCAGCCAGGCCGTGCTTGATCGCGTGCGCGAGGAGCTGCCCGCCGCCATCACCGCCGACAACCCGCTCATCGACAAGAACAAGAAGTTCGTCCGCGTCGTCTACGTCATGAACGAGGGCAAGGCCCGCTCCGTCCCCGTCACCACCGGCGCCAGCGACCTCACCGACACCATGATCCTCCGCGGCCTCAAAGAGGGCGACCGCATCATCGTCGGTCCTTTCAAAGAGCTCGTGAACCTCCGGGACGACCACCTCGTCATGGAGGAGGGCACGCAGCCGGACCCAGCCAAAAGCGGCGACACCAAGACCGCCACCGCCAAGGACGGCGCGCATGGTGGCTGAAACCCGCCCGCCCGCAGCGACTCCATCCGGTACGGGGCAGCAGCCCGTCACCCTCCAGATCCGCGCCCTCACCAAGGTCTACAAGATCGGCAGCGAGCAGGTCCACGCCCTCCGCGGCGTCGACCTCACCGTCCGCCGCAACGAGTTCGTCGCCATCATGGGCTCCTCCGGTTCGGGCAAGTCCACGCTCATGAACATCCTCGGCTGCCTCGACCAGCCCACCAGCGGCAGCTACGAGCTCAACGGCAAGCTCACCCACACCATGGGCCCCGGCGCCCTCGCCCGCGTCCGCAACGAGGAGATCGGCTTCGTCTTCCAGTCCTTCGAACTCCTCAACCGCGCCACCGCCCTCAAGAACGTCATGCTCCCGCTCATCTACTCGCGCCGCCACTGGCTCAGCGCCCGCAAGCGGGCCAAGGCAGCGCTCGAGAAGGTCGGCCTCGAGCACCGCATCAAGCACAAGCCCAACCAGCTCTCCGGCGGCCAGCGCCAGCGCGTGGCCGTGGCCCGCGCCCTGGTGAACGAGCCCTCCATCCTGCTCGCCGACGAGCCCACCGGCAACCTGGACTCCACCACCAGCGAGGAGATCATCGGCCTCTTCAAAGAGCTCCACCGCAGCGGCCAGACCATCGTCATCGTCACCCACGAGGAGGACATCGCCGGCCACGCCGAGCGCATCGTCCGCCTCAAGGACGGCCGGATCGTCTCCGACCACCCCACCACCCACGACCCCATCCACCAGGACTACCTCGCCCGCGCCCTCGATGCCGCCAAGCGCGCCGCCGAACCAACCCTCGTCCCCACCGCCTAGCACGTCCCCGCTTCCGCTTTCCGCTTTCCGGTTTCCGGTTTCCAAATGCTCCTCCTCCCTCGCGTCATCCTCCAGACCATCGTCCTGGCCCTGGGCCAGATCTGGGCCAACAAGGTCCGCTCGCTGCTCACGACGCTTGGCATCATCATCGCCGTGGTCGCGGTGGTGCTGACCGTCGCAGCCATGGTGGGCGCCCGCCAGACCATCCTCGACGAGTTCAGCAAGGTGGGCGCGAACAAGATCTGGATCTTCCCCCGCTTCCCCCCGCAGGTCCGCGACCGCTTCTCCTGGCGCCAGGTCCGCATCACCCAGCAGCAGGCCGAGGGCCTCGCCACCGCGGCCCCCAGCCTCGAGCGCCTCACGCCCGTCACCAGCATGAACCCGACGGTTCAGTACAAGGACATCGTCAAGAAGGGCGTCAACGTCCAGGGCATCCGCCCCGAGTGGCACGATATCGAGGGCCGCAGCGTCAAGCAGGGCCGCCCCTTCATGGCCATCGACGAGGAGGAACGCCGCCAGGTCTGCCTCATCAACGACAAGGGCGTCGAAGAGCTCGGCCTCGACAGCGACCCCTCCGGCACCACCATCCTGGTCGCCGGCCGCCGCTTCCTCATCGTCGGCGTCGTCGAGACCAAGGACCCCATCATCCAGATGGGCGGCAACGAGGCCCAGACCGAGCTGCTGATTCCCTTCTCCACCGCCGTGATGATGCGCCCCGAGCCCCGCATCTGGATGATCGCGCAGACCTACAAGCCCGAGCAGTTCGAGGACGCCAAGGCCGAGATCACCAGCTACATGCGCCGCGTCCGCAAGCTCCAGCCCGAGGACCCCAACACCTTCGGCATCGAGGCCATCGAGCAGGCCCGCCAGCAGTTCAACAAGGTCGCCGGCTTCATGACCGCCCTGGTCGGCGGCATCGCCGCCATCTCCCTCCTGGTCGGCGGCGTGGGCATCATGAACATCATGCTCGTGAGCGTCAGCGAGCGCACCCGCGAGATCGGCTTGCGCAAAGCGGTCGGCGCCCGCCCCGAGATCATCCTCGCCCAGTTCCTCGTCGAGGCCGTCACCCTCTGCGTGGTCGGCAGCGGCCTGGGCCTGCTCTTCAGCCAATCACTCGTCCTCATCGCCAAAACCGCGGCCCCCAAGTTCATGGGCCACGCCGCCGTCCCCCTCTGGGCCATGCTCGTCGCCGTCGGCGTCGCCGCCGTCACCGGCGTCGTCTTCGGCATGTTCCCCGCCATCAAGGCCGCGCGCCTCGACCCCATCGACGCCCTGCGGCACGAATAATGTGCCACGATCATGTCCTCATGATCGTGTCCTCCGCGCGCTCAACGTAGCAACGTCAACTCGGCACGATCATGCAGAGCCATGATCGTGGCACGCTCACGCCGCCATCCCCCGCTCATCCTCATCCTTGAAGAACCCGCCCCACTGGTGCTTGGGCAGGTGCCGGTAGTTCATCTTCACGATCCGCGACAGCTGCTGCGCGAACAGGTCCTTGATGATCCGCAGCGTCGCCGGCGCGCTCCCCGTGAACGGCGTCCGCCGGTCGCGGAACAGCACCACCACCGCAAGGCACTCGCCATCCACGCGGCAGGAGAACGCCGCGACGGCCGAGTCCTCCAGCCACGCGCCCGCCGGCCCGGGCTCGGGCCGCACGTCCTTCAACCCACGCATCACCGCCACGTCGTCACGCCCCTCGAACGCCGGCGCCATGATGTCCGCCAGGTGGTCCAGCAGCGTCTCCGCCGTGTCCCGCGGGCAGTCGTAGTTCACGTACGCCCCCAGCGTGAAGTCCCCCGACTGCGCCGGCAGAAAGATCGCCGCGTTCGTGGGGCCGATCTTCTTCAGCGTGTACTCCAGCACCGTCCGCAGCAGGCACTCGAGGTCGAGCTCCTGCCGGAAGATCGTGTTCAGCTCGCTCGCCAGCGCCACCTGCTTCATCTGCTCCGACAAGTCACGATAGCTCGCGGCCATGTCGTTGCACACACTCCCCAGCTGGTCCATCAGGCTGTGCCGCGACCGGTTCAGCTCGCGGCAGGCCGACCGCAGCTTCCGCGCCCGCCGCTCCTCCAGCCGCGCCCGCGCCCGCAGACGGCGCGCCCGCTGCCCGGCGCTTTTGATGGCCGCGCACAGCTCCGCGTCGGTGCACCCAAGATCCACAAGGTCCACCCCCCCCGCCCGCATCACCTTCACGGCCATCTCCATCGACGGCTCCGCCACCACGATGCAGCTCACGCACCGGTCCGCCGCGTTCAGCTCCGGCACCGCGCTCAGCGCATCGCCCGCGTGGTCCCCGATCATCACCACGTCATAGAACGACTCGTTGAGCATCGCCCGCGCCGTGTCCACGTCGCACGCGCTGGGGCTGTGAGACCCGAGGCTGTCCAGGCGCGACGCCAGCGCATCGCGCCGCTCGCGCGACGTCGACACCACCAGCACGCGAACGCGCCCGAGGAGCCCCTGTGCGGTCTTGCGGTTGGTCTTGCGCCGTGCCATCGCGAGTCTTCCCTGTAAAGGCCGCCCGCGAAAGCACACATGCGGGCGTACGGATGGCATCGGCTGTAACGAAGAGGCGGTTGAGCCCAGTTCTCGGAATCAGCTTCGAACACAAACCGCGCCACCACGACGCCGGGACTGAGCCGCCCTGGGCGAAGTCCCGGATTGAGCGCGACGCCGTTCCTGCGACCGCGAAGCGCCCACCCCGCAACCACTTACGAATCCCAAGCCCCCGCCAATCCGGGACTTCGTCGAGGACTCCTCAGTCCCGGCGTCGCCCTACTGCGGCACCCGCAGCACCGCCCGCGTCCCCCGCTCCAACCCAACCAGCCGCACCTCCCCGCCCATCGCCCCCGCCATCCGCTGCGCCCGCGTCAACCCAAGCCCCTTCCCCCGCCCCGCCCGCTTGTCGGAGAAGAACGGGTCAAACGCGTGCTGGCGCGCCGCCTCGCTCAGCCCCGGCCCCGCGTCCTCCACCACAAACTCCACGCACCCATCGCGCTCAACGACCTCCACCGACACCGGCCCCGCCGGGCACGCCTCCAGCGCATTGGCCATAAGTTCCGTCAGCACGCCCTCGGTGAGCTCCGGGTCCAGCGTCGGCGTGGGCACACCGATGTCAACGCTCACGGCCGTCTCCACCCCCGCACGCTGGCGAGCATGAGCCACCGCCGCGTCCACCACCGCCCGCACCGCCACCGGCCTCGGGCGGCACTCGGGCGTCTGCGACAGCAGGTGCAGGCTCGAGATCAGGCTCGACAGCTCCTTCGCCGCGTCCGCGATCGCCTTCGCCGCGGCCTTGTCCCTCTCATCCTCCAGTCGCCGCATCAGCAGCTGCGCATGCCCCGACATCACGCACAGCGGGTTATTCATCTCGTGCGCCGCCCCCGCGGTCGTCTGCCCCAGCTTCGCCATCGCCTCGTGCTCGGCCAGCCGCGCCTGCATGTCCGCCACCGCGCGGTTGGACTCCACCAGCTGATCGTGCAGCCGCCGCGAGCGCTCCCGCTCCGCCGCGCTCGCCAGGGCCGCGCTCCACGTCGCCGTCACCGCCCGCAGGATGCCCGGCGCGAGCCCTTCGCCGATGTCCCGGTCCGTCAGCAGCAGCGCGAACGGCCCCTCCTCGCGCCCGCCACCGCCCACGCCGATCGGCATCACCCGCAGCTTCCGCTTGTCGCCCGCCGCCTCCACATGCTTGCCCAGCCACGGCAGCAGCCCCAGCACCCCCGCGTTCAGCGCCGCCCCGTGCGACAATGCCGTGAGCGCCGACGCCAGCCGCTCCGGCAGCGCCTCCAGCATCACCGCCCCCACGGGCACGCCCGACGCATCCAGCCGCACCAGCCGCCACGCGAACTCATCCTGCACCAGCACCCCGAAGTAGCCCGGCCCGAACGCCCGCAGCGCCGACTGCGCCACCACGCCCATCGTCTCCGCCACTGTGCGCCTTGGGCCCCCCAGCGCATGGAACTGCTCGATCGCCTCCAGCACCTTCGTCTGCGAGACGCTCAGCGTCGCCCGCTCCTGCAGCGCGTTGTTGAGGTCGCTCAGCTGCCGGTTCGCGTTCGCGAGGCTCTCCAGCAGCAGCCCCGGCGGCGTCGTGTCGTCCAGCCCCAGGATCTTCAACCGGTCAGCGATGGCCACGTGCAGCGGCCCCGCGATCAGCGCGGGCCCGCCCTGCTTGAGCCCCATGTCCGACCACAGCCGGTCCGCATCCGGCACAGGCCCAAAGTCCCCCGACCACCCCAGGTGCAGCCGCCTGCACACCGCCTTCGCGACCGTCACGATCCCCGTCAGCGCCCGGTCCGGCCCCTCCGGAAGCGCCGCCCACGCCTGCCCATGCAGCCAGATCACGTTCTGGATCGGCTCCGGCAGCCCCCAGTGCTCCGCCACGCGCCGCCCGGCCGTGTGATGGTCCAGCCCCAGCACCGTCCGCTCCACCGCGCCGCTGTCGCACGCCCGCCGGTGCGCGAGGGCCAAGACCCGCTCGTAGCTCCGCGGCAGCACCAGCTCCAGCACGAGCTTGCCCACATCGTGCAGCAGCCCCGCCAGGAACGCCTCCTCCGGCATCACCCGCAGCTTCGGATTGTTCTGCGCGATCAACTCCGCCGCGCACGCCACCGCGATTGAGTGCTTCCAGAACCCCTTGCGGTCAAACGCCCGCTCCCCGCCACCGCTCTCGGTTCTCCGATTCCGGCTCTCCGCTTCCGCATGCTCCGACACCATCGACGCGTCCAGCGCCTCGCTCGCCTGCTCATCCTCCCGCGTCATCAGGTCGTACACGCTCACCGACAGCGCCGCCGACCGCACGGCCTCAATCCCCAGCATCAGCACCGCCCGCTTCACCGTCGTGATGCGGTCGCCTAATCCCTTGTCCGCCCGCCGGCACAAGCCCAGGATCCGCGCCGACAGCGCCGGGTCGCTCTCGATGATCTTGACCACATCCGAGATCAGCACCTCGTCAATGGTGCCGATCGCCAGCAGCCGCGCGGCCACCGGTGACAGCGTGGGCAGCGTCCGCACCCGCTCCAGGATCATCTCCACCTGGCGGGCACGGGCGAGGTCTGGGGTTGGTGTCGCCGGGACCGTCATATGGAAAGCTCGAAGCTCAAAAGCTCAAGGCTCAAATCAGAACCACGTCCGCGAGCCCTTCGCCTGAGCCTCCAGTTCTAGTGCACTCCGTTCCCATTTGAGCTCTGCGCTTTGAGCTTTGAGCTCTGGCCTTCCTCCCCCGCCTCCGCCTCCAGCTCCAGCAGCTCCTCGATCTTGCCCATCAGCACCGGCACATCGAACGGCTTCTTGAGGAACGCGTTCGCCCCAGCGGAAATCAGCCCGTCGATTTCCGCCTGGTTCACCACGCCGCTCACGCACAGCACCTTGGTGTCCGCCAGGTTCGCGTTCTCGCGCACCCGCTGGCACACGATGTTGCCGTTGATGTCCGGCAGCATGTAGTCCAGGATGATCAGCTGCGGCCGGAACGCCTCGGTCAGCAGCCCCGCGTCGTACCCGTTCCCCGCCGTCTTGACGTCGAACCGCCCGTCCCGCCCCAGCAGATCGACGTACAGCTCCACGATCCGCGGGTCGTCGTCCACCGCCAGCACGCGCTTGCGCCCGCTCCCCAGCGCCGACAGCGGGATGTTGTTCGCCCGCATGAACCGCACGAGCTCATCCCGCGGGATCCGCCGGAACTTGCTCCCCGGCACGCGGAAGCCCGTCAGCCGCCCTGAATCAAAGCAGCGGATGATCGTCTGCTGGCTCACCTTGCAGATCTGCGCCGCCTCGCCCGTGGTGAACACGCGCTTGGTCGACAGGTCCTCGTTCTCGGGTTCCATTGACATATCTCGGGTCCTGACCACGCTGCACGCCGCGCACCTGTGCAACTCTGCCCAGTTCGCCCGCGTGCTACAGGGCTTCATCGACCCCCACCCTGCCCAGATTCACGCGTGGACCCGCCCACGCGTCCGGGAACCGCCCCGGGGATGTCCAAGTTTCCGGTTGTGCCGCCCATGCCAGCCCTCCCGGGTCTGGGGACCTACCGCCTGACGCACGTGCCGCGGCCGTCCGGGGGTCCCAGTCCCGGCGGGCGTATAACGTGGGCGCATGTCGAGCTCCCCGCACGAGCGGATCAACACGCTGATCGACCAGGGTCAGCACGCCGCGGCCATCCCGCTGCTCGAACGCGCCCTCGCGCGCAGCCCCCGCGACCTCGAGCTTGTCTCCATGATGTCGTACGTGCTCGCCAAGGTGAACGACAACGCCCGCGCCGAGCACTTCGCCCGCAGGCTGCTCGCAGGCATGCCCGACCACCCGCAGGCCCTGCACAACCTCGCCAACATCCTGCTGCGGCTGGGTCGCACCGAGGAAGCCGAGCCGCTGTTCCTCCGCGCCCTCGAACGGGCCCCCGATGAGCCGCAGATCAGCATCGGCCTGGGTGAGCTCTACTCGCGGTCCAACCGGCACGTGCAGGCCGAGCGTGTGCTCGCGCGGGCCCTGGCGAGCAACCCCTCGCACCCGGTCCTCCGCGCCAACTGGACCCACACCTTCCAGCCCCGCGGCCGCCTCGACGAAGGCCTGCCGATGCTCCGCGCCCTCGCGGCCCAGAACCCTCACGACCTCAACCTCGCCGACGCCCTCTGCTGCACGCTCAACTACGCGCCCGACGCTGAGCCTGCTGAGATCTTCAAAGCCCACCGCGCGTTCGGCCTGCTGCTCGAGCAGCAGCTGGGCGTGCCCGACGCACCGCCGCCAGCGCCGCCCCGCCCCGACGGGCGGCTGCGGGTTGGCCTGGTGTCCCCCGACCTGCGCGAGCACGCGGTGGCGCACCTCATCGAGAACTTCCTCGAGTACGCCGACCGCTCCACGCTGCACGTGGCCTGCTACCCGCTGGGCCCCGAGGACGACACATCGAAGCGTCTCCGCCGGCGCGCGGACCAATGGACCTCGCTCCGCGGGCGCACTTTCGGCGACGCCGCGAAGGCCGTGCGCGCCGATGGCGTCGACGTGCTCATCGACCTTGCGGGGCATACCGCCGGGCACGCGCTGCCGCTCTTCGCACTCCGCCCCGCGCCGGTGCAGATGACCTACACCGGCTACCCCAACACCACAGGCCTGCGCGCCTGCGACTTCCGCATCGTCGATTCGCTCACCGACCCGCACGGCGTCGAACCCTTCCACACCGAGCGCCTGCTGCGGCTGGACCCCTGCTACATGTCCTACCGCGCGCCGCGCGAGCTCCCGCCCCTCCGGCCTGCGCCCAGCGACCCGCAGACCGTCATTACGTTCGGTTCGTTCTCCAGCCTCCTCAAGATGAACGGCCCGCTGCTCGCTTTGTGGGCGCGCGTGCTCCACGCGGTCCCCAGCTCGCGCCTGGTGCTCATGCACACCGGCCTCAGAGAACCAGAAGTCCGCGACGACCTTCGCCAGCGTTTCGCCGCGCTCGGCATCGACCCCGCCCGCATCGACCCGCGACCTCCCGCACCGACGCGCGAGGGCGTGCTCCCCGCCTACAGCGAGCTCGACATCGCCCTCGACACCTTCCCCTACAACGGCGCGGTCACCGTGGTCGAGGCCCTGCTCATGGGTGTGCCCTATGTCTCGCTCGCGGGCCGGACGTCCGCCAGCCGCGCGGCCTTGTCGATCCTCACCGCCGTGGGCCACCCCGAGCTCTGCGCGGCGACCGAGGACGACTACGTCCGCGTCGCTGTAGAGCTCGCGAATGACGCGTCCCGCCGCGCCGCCCTGCGGCAGCAGCTCCGTAATGAGGTCCTCGCCAGCCCCATCTGCGACGGCCCCGGCTTCGCCCGCCGGTTCCGCGACCTGCTGCAGCAGGCCTGGGCCGAGCGCGTCACCCCAAGAGCTAAGGAAGCCTGAACGGCGCCCCGCACTCCGGGCACCGCTCGCCCCTGACGTGCGCCACGAGGTCGTACCCGCACGCGTGGCAGGTGTACCTTGCCCCCTGCTCCGATCTGGACTTCGCCCGCAGGTACCGCCTGACGGCCCACACCCACGGCACCAGGAACACCGGCACCCACAGGTACCAGTGCCGCCCCACCCAGGCCCCAACCTCCTTCGAGTGCGCCCGCGCCAGCACGGGCACCATCGCCCCCGCGAGGGCGATGAGCATCGGCGGCAGTCGTTCGGGTTCGAATCGTCGTTTGAGCAGGGGCATGTCCGGTTCCCCACTCTACCAATCGAGGGCGAAATCGGCTTGGAGGCAGCCGCGCCCCCCGCGATAATGGCAACCTGCCCGCCGCGGGCACGTACAGGGAGGTCCCCGAGGGGTGGCGGGGGTTCTGCCGGTCCGTATCTACCTAGAGAGAAACCATGCGTACCCACCTCGTTGTCGCCGCGCTCGCACTGTCCGCCTCCCCTGTCCTGGCCCAGAACCTGCTGTTCGACAACGGCACGTTCGTCACCCACCCGGGGGCAGGCCCCGACGGAACCGATAACTCGGTCACCGAGACCGGCACGGCCATCTCCCTGGGCAACGACCCGACCACAGCCAACGGCGCCCTCATGATCGCCGAGAGCTTCACCGCCACCGCGGCGTGGCAGCTCAGCGAGCTCTACTTCTACGAGGTGCAGTCGCAGGTCGCGTCCAACCTTCACACCGACTTCCGTTTCCCCGCGGCGTTCGTGCAGATCTTCGACGCCGACCCGCGCCTGGGCGGCGTGGTCATCGCCGGCGACCTCACCACCAACCGCCTCCGCGGCGGCATGTGGACGCGGTGCTGGCGACTCTCTTCCAGCGGCGCCGCCAGCAACACCCGCCCCATCTTTCAGGTCGAGATCGACATGACTTGGGCCCCTGTCCTCCAGCCCGGCACGTACTGGGTCGGCGTCTCTGTCGAAGGGGAGCCGGGCGTGACCTCCGCCCCGGGCTCGATCCCCCTCGCCCAGCGCGCCGGACAGGATTCCGCGCAGCTCTTCCAGGGCAACTGGGTCTCCGTCCCCCGCGACTTCCCCTTCAAGCTCTTCGGCCAGGAGGCCAGCAGCTGCGGCCCGCAGGACTTCAACGGCGACGGCGACTCCGGTACCGACCAGGACATCGAGGCGTTCTTCGCCTGCCTCGGCGGCACGTGCTGCGACACCTGCTGGCACAACGGCGCCGACTTCAACGGCGACGGCGACACCGGCACCGACCAGGACATCGAGGCCTTCTTCCGAGTGCTGGGCGGCGGCACCTGCTGATCCACTGGTGACAACAAGGAGGGGCGGATGGCTCGTGGGATGCTCGCGGCGGGCGTGGTGGCAGGTGTGGTGTGCGTCGCGGCGCTGTCCGGAACCGTTGAGGCGCAGACGGTTCGCGCCCAGCGGGTCAGCAGCGCCAGCTTCAACCGCCCCATCCTCGTCACGCAGCCCGAGGGCGTGCACGATCGGCTGTGGGTGGTGGAGCAGCCCGGCACGATCCGCGTGATGAACGCCGCGACCGGTGCGGTCGAGCCCACGCCGTTCCTCACCGTCCCGAGCGTCCGCTACGGCGGCGAGGGCGGGCTGCTGGGCATGGCCTTCCACCCCCAGTACGCCAGCAACGGCTACTTCTACCTCTACTACAACCGCGTCGCCAGCCCCACCGACCAGCGCGTGATCGTCCGCTACCGCGTGAGCGCCGCCAACCCCAACATCGCGGACCCCGACTCCGCCGCCACCATCTGGGCCTACACCGCCAGCACCGGGAACCACAACGGCGGCTGGATCGCCTTCGCCCCCAACGACCCCGACGGCAACCTGTTCATCGCATGGGGCGAGCGCGGCGTCTCCACCAACGCCCCCGACATCACCGACAACGCCCTGGGCAAGATCCACCGTCTCGACGTCGACGGCCTGGACAACATCCCTGGCAATGCCGACGACGACCAGTTCCCCGCCGACGCCAACAAGCACTACGCGATCCCCTCCGACAACCCCTTCGTGAACGTCGAAGGCGACGACGAGATCTGGGCCTACGGCCTGCGCAACCCGTGGCGGTGCTCCTTCGACCGCCTCACCGGTGAGCTGTACATCGGGGACGTGGGCGCGGGCGTGTGGGAGGAGATCAATGTCGCCCCTGCCCCGCCCGCGGCCGCTGGCCGCAACTATGGCTGGAACTGCATGGAGGGGTTCTTCTGCAACGGCAGCACCACCAGCACCAGCTGCGCCTGCAACAACCCGTCGCTGGTGCCGCCGGCGTACGCGTACCTCAGCGGCGGCACCAGCGAGTGCGCCGTGTCGGGCGGGTACGTGTACCGGGGCTGCGCGATGCCGTGGCTGCACGGGAAGTACCTCTTCGGCGACTACTGCTCGGGCAAGGTGTGGACCAGCGTCTACGACGGGACGCTGCTGACCGAGATCACCGACATCACCGCGCAGGTGTGGTCGGGGCAGCCACGCCCGGCCATCTACAGCTTCGGCCAGGACGCCAGCGGCGAGCTGTACATCTGCGGCAGCAACGGCGGGGTGTACCGCCTCGTGAGTACCGACGTCGCCAGCCAGTGCGGGTGCGGCACCTCTGACTTCAACCACGACGGCGACGTCGGCACCGACCAGGACATCGAGGCCTTCTTCGCCTGCCTGGGCGGCACCTGTCCCGCGGGCGAGGACTCGGACTTCAACGGCGACGGCGATATCGGCACCGACCAGGACATCGAGGCGTTCTTCCGGGTGCTGGGTGGAGGGTGGTGCTGAGGGTTGGTGGGGTTGGTGGCGGCGCCTGAGCCGCGCGGTACGCTCGCGGCGTGTTCGGGCGCGTGACAATCCTGGATGACCGCGGGGCGTCGGTCCCGCTCTTTGACGAGCGGGACGTGCGGACGCGCGAGGACCGCGAGGCGGTGGTCGCGGCCGTGGCGGCGCAGCGGCTGCCCAGCAACGCCCACCTCAACCGCTCGGAGGTCGCGGGGGCACTCCTCCCAATCGCGCTGTTCATCGGCGTGTTCATCGTGTACCAGCAGTGGATCAGGCCCGTGATCACCAGCCGCGTGGTGGAGGCGCTGGCCTTCCTGGTGCCCTTCTTCGCCGCCGTGTACTGCCTGCGCGGCATCGACCGGCGCGGCAAGGCCGCGCGGGTGCGGGTGGCGCTGCTGAAGATCGGCCGCTGCCCCAGCTGCGGGTACGCCCTCGCAGGCGTGGAGGCCGAGCCCGACGGCTGTCGCGTGTGCCCGGAGTGCGGGGGGGCGTGGCGGGTGGAGGTGTAACTCCGCGGCATAGTCGCGGCGCTCGAGCGGGGGTGGGCGCGGTAGGCTGGCGGTGTGATCGGGCGTGTGATGATCAGGGATCACCGTGGCCGGCGTGTCGAGATGATGCGTGTGTCGTGGTACGGCAGGAAGAACCGCGAGGTGGTGCAGGCCGCTCAGGATTCGCTCATAGGACAGCCGTGGTCGCGGCGGAAACTGAAGAACTGGCTCGCCGCGATCGTCGTGGGGGGCGGGGCACCGCTGGTAGCGACGCTCGCGGCGTCCTGGCTGCGGCCGATCATCGGCGTTGATTGGGCGTTCGCGGTCACGCTGGTTGTCATGCTGGCGTGGTTCGCCACCGCCGGGCAATGGATATGGCGCCGCACCAGCGCCGAGCCGCTCAGCGCGGAGCTGGTCCGGCGCGGGTGCTGCGCCAGCTGCGGCTACAACCTGTGGGACCTCGTGCCCGAACCCGACGGTTGCCGCGTGTGCCCGGAGTGCGGGGGGGCGTGGCGGGTGGAGAGGTGAGTGGGCGGGAGCAGGTTGGGGATAGGAGCCAGAGGACTCATAGGAGTCATATGAGGGGACCGCGAACTGAGTGGACGCAGTGTGTGTGACTTGCGGGGTAGCCGACGTGGTGAAGTGGGGGGCGCTCTTCCCTTGGCGTGGTTCGGGACGGGGAGGGGAAGACCCTCGCTGGCGCGTCGGGCTCGTTGGCGTGCGGGCGACGGCGAGGGCGCGGAGGATGGTGGTGGCCGCGCGGCGGGACTCGATGTTGGCGAGCTGGGCCTGCTTGCTGATTTCGCGGGGTTGGGTGAGCAGGCGCGAGAGGGTTTCGAGGGCCTGGTGCTCCATGCGGGCGTGGGTGAGGGTGCGGTGCTGGGCGAGGTAGGGCGCGATGTCTTCACGGGCGGAGAAGGTGAGCAGTTCGAGCGGCGTGGACTGTGCGCTGGACGCGGCCTCGAGGAGGTCGAAGTCGCTGAGGATGAGGGCGAGGAGGGTGGACTGGTCGTGGAGGGAGAGGGGGGGCAATGTGGGATGTGCGATGTCGGATGTCGGATGTGGGGGAGTTGCGTTGGAGGAGGGCAAGGCGCGCGAGCCGGGCGGCAGTTCGCTGCAAGTCGAACGAACCCACCCCAACCCCTCCCTCAGGGAGGGGCTTTCGGATGAGGCGCGGTCGGCGCACGCGGCGTCCTGGGCGGGTGGGTTCGCTTGCATGGCGGGCTCCTGGGTGTGGAGGCGTGGGCGGAAGGCTGGGGCGGGTGCGGGGCTGGGGCGTGTAGAGGAATCTAGGGCGCGGGGGACGCGGCGGGAAGAGGGGCTGCGCGCATGTCCACGAGTTTGCGCACAAACGTGGTTGTGACGCGCGCAAGTGGTTGTGGGGATTGGGGCGGAGATTTTGTGCGCGGTGCTGCGGTTGACTGGTACCGTTGATGCATGCCGCTGGAGGTACAGGTCTGGTCCCACCCCGACTACGAAGGGCTTGTGGCGGAAGTGACGTGCGCGGAGGGCGTCGTGGCGATTGTGTCGGAGCCCAGTGGTGCGGGCGGGGATTACCGCGTGGAGTTATTTGCGCCGCTTGTGGGGCAGCGCGCGTGGCGGTTTGAGGTGGGGGTGCTGAGGGCGGCGCTGGATGAGGCGGTGACCGAGTTGCGGCGTCTGAGGCGTGACGGTGGGGCGGGTGAGGCCGGTGGCTGAGGGTCCGGGCAGGGAGTCGCAAGAGGGGCCCGACTAAAACCCCTTTTGCACCAGCGGAGTTTTAAGCGACGAGGGACGCCGCGCAACCGAGAGGGGTTTCAGTCAGGGCCGCCCCTCTCGAGCTCTCGGGCCGTTCTCAGTGGATTGGACGGTGGCCGTGAACCCGCACGGGCGGACAACGCCGCCATGGGGTGCGCCAATGCACCCGCGCTCACTCCTGCCACGCGTAGCGGAAGCCGCGGATGGCGGCGGCCGCGGGATCGGCCTCGAAGAACCGGTCCGGGTTGGTGTAGACCGGCTCGTAGTTCGGATCGTCGTCGTTCTCCGGCTCGGAGAGGATCACTTGAAGGAACGGGAAAAGGCCCGAGGCCACCATGTACGCAGAATCCGATCCGAGCTCGTGGTCAACGAAGACGACCGGGCGCGGGCCGGTCGCCGGGCAGACCAGGCAGTAGAGGTCGCCGCAGCCGTCGTTGGCGATGGGGACCCAGCGGCGCTCCGCAAGCGACGGGTCAAGCTCGAGTTCGCCCGCGATGCTGAGCTGCGCGTCGGTGCCGTAGAAGCGGTCGATGTCGCGGAGGGAGACAACCCCGCCGCGGAAGAGGGAGAGCCAGTGCAGGAGGTCCTGGGGGAGTTCGAAGGGAACCGCGAGGCGGAGGAGCGCGATCTCGTGCCGGTTGGCGGGCTGGGGCGGGGGGAGATCATGGCGGAGGCAGTGCGCGGCCAGGCGGGCGAGGAGCTGGGCGGGGGATTCCGGCTGCATGCCGCGCAGCGTAGCAATCGGCGCCTCGCACGCTGGTGCGGACGGGTCCCGCACCTCGCGGTGCCTTCAGCAGGGAGTCGCAAGAGGGGCGGCTGAGCCCCTTTTGCACCAGCGGAGTTTTCAGGGACGAGGGACGCGGCTCAACGGCCTCCAGAAGGTCCACTCCCGATGGGAGCCATGCGAGTGCATGAGAACGCATGCGGGACACTCGTCAGCTCTGTGATGGCGGTTTCTTCTGTGAACGGTGCTGGAGGCGGGCCCTGGTCATGGCTTCGCGCATGCCGCCGTGCTTGAGGAAGTCGTGCTCGAGGCGCCGCACCTGCTGGTCGAGAAGGTAGTTGGTCTGGTGGATCAGGCAGAGAGCGATGTTGGCGACGACCTCGGGGGGCTTGGTTTTTGCAAAGTCGATGAGGAGGGCGCGGGCTTCGGCGGGGGTGCGGGAGGGGTGTGAGCAATGGGAGGCAGGAGAGGCATGTGACCCGGTGGAGCTCGGGTGGAGTTCGCGGGAGAGCTGTCGAACGAAGAGCGCCTCCTTAGAGTTGCGGTCCCAGATCGGTAGCTCTCGGGGGCGCAGGTAGTCGAGGTAGTCGTTGAGCAGTTCCTCGAGGCTGGCGCGGGCGACGTTGGTGAGCTTGATCTCCATCTCGCGGGAGGTGAGCCCGGCCTTGCTGCCCTCGATGATGTTCTGCTTGCCCGAACGTGCGGCCTGGGTCATCTGATCGACGGTGCGATCACCCCTCGACAAGAACCGCTCGCAGAAGTGGAAGGTGATGTCGAAGATCACCTCGGCCTTCTGGAATGACAGGAGGAGGTGGTAGTCGCGGTGGACGGGCAGGAAGTGCTCGGGGGAGTCGGGCATCGGAAGACTCGCCTTGATTGCATGCGTTCACATGCACTCCCATGACTCCCATGGGAGCCATGGGAAGCATGCGAGAGCATGGGACGTGAGCAAGTCTAACGAGGCCTAGGCGCGTTGGTGAGGTCGCGGAGTATGAGGTAGAGCTCTTCGACTCTAATAGTGTCGTGGCGGGTGGTGATGTGGACGCGGCCTTCGGGGGTTTCAATGAAGAGGTGGGGGCCGGTGGCGCCACGGCGGAGCCTGACGGAGCGGACGTCCGCGATGGGGCACTCGTAGTGGGGCAGGGTGCGGGTGCGGAAGAGGCCGGTGGTGATCGGCGCGTTGTGGAACTCGATCACGCGGCGGAACTCGTGGACCTTGATATTGCGGGAGGCGGGGGTGCGGCGGGCGATGATGGGGTGGACAAAGAGGGTGATGGCGAGGACCCACACCACGGCGGCGATGGCGGCGTAAATCCAGCGATTGGGGTCGTTGGTGGCGCGGACGGCGGCGTAGGTGAGGGCGGCGGCGGCGAGGGGCGCGAAAACGAGCGCGCGGCGGTAGTGCGAGATCGGGGCGCGCGAGCGCAGGCCCCAGGAGTAGACGAAGGGTTTCAGGGTGGGGTCGGGGGTGGGTCCCGGAGTGGGCATGCCGCGGCACGATAGCAGTCGGTGCGATCGCGCGGTCAACGTTTCTTTGTCAACGCGCGCACGAGCCGTCGGAAGAGTCCGGGCGGGTTGCGTTCCCAGAACGGGATCGTGCTGCGGAGGTAATCGGACATCGTGCCGCGCTCGTTGACGTCTACGAGGTCGACGGGGGCGTCAGCTTCGGTGGTCCAGGCGAGCAGGGTTGGTTCCAGCCGAGCGCGTGCCTCATGGAAGTGAGGTCCGGCGGCGAGGCCGATGGTGACGACGGGTGCCGGGTCGGTCCCGACGGTGTACATCTGGCCGAGATACGCCGCGGTGGCATGCGGGTCGGTGGCGAGCGCCTGGGCGATGGAGTTCAGCAGCTTTGTGGGGCGTTGGCTCGGCTGGCCGAAGAAGATCCTTTGGGGCTGCATGCGGTGGGAGCGTACCGCATCGTGGAGGGTGAGGTGCGAGCACCCCTTCGGGCTGCGGACACGGACGCGTGCGTGACCGGGGGTTACGCTCGCGGACTCGCTAACCCACGGCTACATGCGGTCACCCCTACGGGGTGAAGACCCTCGCTTGCGCGTCGGGCTCGTTGGTCCTCGGCAATGTCGAGATCAGCGGGTGCCGGCGCTGACGGCGGTTTTGGCGTTGGCGCCGATCGACACCTTCACCGGCACGAACGTGGGCTTGACTCTCTTCTCGAACTCGCCCCAGAACTTGTTCATGATGGTGCGGACGGCCCAGTTGTTGCCGTCGGCGAGGCCGCAGATGGTGGTGCCGGGCATGGAGCCCATACTGGTTGCGATCTCGAGGGCGAGGTCGAGGTCCTTGGTTTTGGCGTTGCCCTCTTCGATGCGGCCCATGAGCTGGTAGAGCCAGCCGGAGCCTTCGCGGCAGGGGGTGCACTGGCCGCAGCTTTCGTGCTTGAAGAAGCGGGCGATGTTGCGGGCGACGGCCACCATGTCGGTGTCCTCGTCGAAGATGGTGGGGCAGGCCGTGCCCAGGCCCAGGACGTTGTACTTGCGGCCGATGTCGAAGTCGAGCTCGGCGTCGAACTGGTCGGTGCCGAGGATGCCCATGGAGATGCCGCCGGGGATGGCGGCTTTGAACTTCTTGCCGTGCTTCATGCCGCCGCAGAGCTGGGGGTGCTCGACGAGGGTGCGGAGTTTGATGCCCAGCTCGAGCTCGAAGATGCCGGGGCGGTTGACGTGGCCGGAGACGCCCATGAGCTTGGTGCCGTAGGAGGGCGGGTTGTTGCCGCCGAGGCTGCTGGCGACGCCCTGCTTCGTGAACCACTCGGGGCCGTTGACGATGATGCTGGGGAGGTGGGCGAGGGTCTCGACGTTGTTGATGATGGTCGGCTTGCCGAAGAGGCCCTTGATGGCGGGGAAGGGGGGCTTGATGCGCGGCCAGCCGCGCTTGCCCTCGAGGGCCTCGAGCAGGCCGGTCTCTTCGCCGCAGATGTAGGCGCCGGCGCCGCGGTGGACGTAGCAGTCGACCTGGAAGGGGCGGCCGTTGGCGGCGGAGGTGCGGAGGTTGCCGAGGATGTCGCGGGCGGAGGATGAAGACGAAGGCACACCGGTCGGGAGACCGGTGCCACCAAATACCCCCGCGGCGTAGGCCTCCTTAATGGCCTCCTCGAGGACGTGGGCCTGGTGGTGGTACTCGCCGCGGATGAAGATGTAGGCGGTGGGGATGCGGCAGGCGTAGCAGGCAATGGCGATGCCTTCGAGCAGCAGGTGGGGGTCGAAGTCCATGAGCAGCCGGTCCTTGAAGGTGCCGGGCTCGGACTCGTCGGCGTTGACGGCGAGGTAGCGCTGGCCCGCGTCGGGTTCGGTGCCGTCGGGGTTGGGGGTGACCTTGGGGAGGAAGGTCCACTTGAGGCCGGTGGGGAAGCCGGCGCCGCCGCGGCCGCGGAGGGTGGATTTTTTGACGGCGTCGGTGACGTCGTCGGGCTTCATGGCGAGGGCCTTGCGGAGGCCCTCGTAGCCGCCTGTTTTGAGGTACTCGTCGATGTGGACGATGTGGCGGAGCTTCGGGTCGGCGTAGGGCCAGCAGGGGATGCGCTGGGTGAGGATGGGCCCAGAGAGGTTGGGGTTGATGCTGGGGTCTTTGCCAGGAGCGGGGGCGGGGGTGGCCATAGGCGGGGAGTGTAGGGGTAGAGGCAGGGGCCGTGGTCAGCGGGCGGGGCGGGGCATGGTGTACTCGATGCGGGCGCCGTAGATCCGGGCCACCTGCAGGCCGCCGCGGACGTAGATGCTGAGGGTGCCGCCCTCGTTGTTGACTTGGTGGTTGAGGTTCGAGGCGGTCAGGGTCAGCACGCCTGCGTCGGTGGTGGAGACGTCGTAGATGTTGGTGGCGGTGGCCTCGGACCCGAACCAGGGCGTGTAGAGCACGCGGAAGCGGACGAAGTTCCCAGACTGGTTCAGCACCCTGAGCTCGGCACCCGTGATGGTGGCGCCGTGGGGGAGGTTGAGCGGCGCGAACATGTGGATGTTCGACGCGGTGGGCGCGCTCACGTGGCCGTTGAGGCTGTGCACGGCGATGTAGTCGGTCCCGACGAAGGCGGTGGGGCTGATGGAGATGTACGAGGTCACGGGGGCGGAGTACTCGAACTCGTCCGCGCGGGCGGTGCCGGCGACGTCGAGGCGGCGCTCGGGGGATGGGTTGCCGATGCCGACGTTCTGGTTGCTGGTGACGCTCAGGGGAAGGCCGTTGTTGACCAGGTGCCACGTGCCGCCCGAGTCGAGCATGCTCCAGGCGTACTGGCCGTTGACGGCGTAGCCGTAGAAGGGCAGGCCCGACTCGCCGGCGGTGGAGCTGATGTACATGCCCACGTAGCCGGTCTGGGCGGGGGAGTTCTGGAGGCCGAAGACTTCGGCGCTGGTGAGGGGGAAGCCGCGGTTGACGCCGGTGAAGCCGTTGAACTGGTTGATGCCCCAGAACTGGTTGGTCGCGTCGAGGCGTGGGATGTTGCTGGTGAGACGGTCGTCGGGGAGGAGGCCGGTGAGGCCGGCGGCGGGGGCGGAGAGGGCGTAGGAGGCCGCGGGCGACGCGGTGAGGTTCGTGCGTGGCTCGAGGGTGACGAGCCCGGCGGGGTCGGCGCAGGAGAGGCCGGTGTCCTGACGCGCGCGGACCTGGAGGTACCGGGACGGGCCGCCGAACACGGGTCCGAAGTCGAGCTGGACGGTGAAGCGGCCGCCGGTGATCGTAAGGTTGTCGGAGCAGAGGGTTGGGCCGACTTGCGTGGCTCCGGCGGCGGAATCGAACAGCCGGAACTCAAGGTCGAAGACGCCGCTGGCGGGCTGGCCGCCGTTGGCGAGCTCGCCCTGGTAGGTGAAGGTGCTGGTGAGGGGCTGGGCAAGGGCGGGGAGCGCGAGCAAGGGCGTTGCGAGCAGCGCGAGCGGCCACCGGGCGGGACGGGTACGCATGGGATGGACCTCCGGAGGGCGGCAAAGGTAGCACGGGGTCGGTGTTTGGCAAGACGTGGCGTTTGCTATTGACCGCGGGCCGGGCGGGTCTTAGGTGATTGGGATGGGCTACTGGCGCGGCGTCATCGCGCCCGGGGTGTGCGCGGCGATCGTTGCCGGCGCGAGCGGCTGCGCGGCCGACCCGGAGCTGGCGCGGTACGAGGGCGGCGGGCGGGCGCGATCGCGGCGGCGCTGGCGGGGTCGTGGCCGCGGATGGGTTGATCGCGGATGATGACTGCGGGCCGGAGCTGCCCAAGCCGAAGAAGAAGAGAGAGAAGAAGTAGCGTGCGGGCGGGGCGGACGAGGGCGACGGTGACGGGCGTCACGTGCCCGGCGGGTGCAGAACGATGCCGTACTCCTCGATGGGCAGGCCGTCATCGGCGAGGCGGAGCGTGCAGGAGGTGGGGTAATAGCGTGGGCCGGTCCGCCACTGGTTGCCGTTGACGACCACGGCCGCGGGCACGTTGTTAGCGGTGTTGAGGAAGTGGTCGCGGATGACGGGGGACGCGAAGGGGTTGGTGCGGACCGTACAGGTGAAGAAGCTGCGGCCGCCGGTGCTTTGGCCGGTCGTGGGGTCCATTGGCAGGAGGAGTCCGGAGGTGGGGCCGTAGACCACGATGCTGGGGTCGGCGGCGTTGTTGATGGCGAAGATCGTGCCCGGCAGGTCGGTTGAGGGTGGGTCGGTGACCGCAGAGCCGCTGACGGTGCGGAGGAGATTGAGCTGCGTGCCGGAAGGGTGCAGCTCGGCTTCTTCGTAGGTGACGCCGTCGACGCTGGTGAGGCGGAGCTGACGGATGGCGATGTTGCTGGTTGACCAGACCACGCTGGCGCCGTTGCAGGCAAGGGTCATGTTGAGCGGCGGCCGTGTCCCGGTCAGGATCCAGTCGGCCCAGGTGGTGTCGCTGGTCAGGGGGCGGCGGACCTTGAACGTGCCCTGCTGGAACGTGTAGCCGCCGGTCGGAGTGTTTCCGCTGGCGGACATCACGCGGTTGACGGTGTACGCGCCGACGAGCGTGGCGGGGGTGCCGCCGAGGGTGACGGTGAAGGTGGAGCCCGCGGGCAGGCCGCTGGTGACTAATGGGCTTGTCGCGCCCGCCGCCGCGCGGTGCTGGATGGAGCCGTCGGGGAAGCGGAAGCCGGCGGGAGCGCTGGCGTGGGCGGTCTGCGCGACCGCGGCGGTCAGAGCGAAGGAGGCGTTGGGCGTGGCGGTGAGCGGCGTCCGCGGCGTCAGTGTGGTGAAGCCGGAGGCGTCGCCGCACCCGCTGCCGGTGTCGGGCCGGACCAGGATTTCGAGGTGCTGCTGCACGCCGGTGAACTGAGGGCCGAAGTCGAGCTCCACCGTGAAGCGGCCGTCCACAACCGCGACATCATCGGCGCAGAGCGTGACGCCCGACTGAGTGCCGCCCGCCGGCGCGGAGAAGAGGGCGAAACGGAGGTCGTACGTGCCGCTCGCGGGGCCGCCGGACGCGCCGAGCTCGCCCTGGTAGGTGAAGGCGGTGGTGAGGGGCTGACCGAGCGCGGGGGCCGCGGGCAGGATCAGGGCGAGGGCGAGCGGCCACAGGTGAAGACGGGTACGCATCGTGGGCACCTCTAAAGGAGGGCCAAGTTAGCACGATGGGGGCGGTTGGCAAGGGTGTACGCGGGGTCGTGCTGGTGCGATGACCAAGGTTCTCGGCCCCTGCAGCAGCGGCGCCCCGTCAGTTCCAGAACAAGCGGATCGCGCCCGCGGTGCCGGCGCTGTTGAGAAGGTTGCTGGGGGTGGTGCCGAGGCCGCCACGGCCCGCGGACATGGTCCCAAGCGGAGTTCCGGCGGTGCGTCCTTCACCAAAGTTGCCGCCGGCGGGCATCATGGTGGTACCAACCTGGTTGCACAGGAGCGCGATGCCGTTCCCGCCGGTCGCGCCGTTTTCAATGCTCAGAAGACTCACGGATGGGTGCATCAGGGGCCCGTTGCCGCCCTGCCCACCGGCGCCAGAGGCCGGACCGGGAGGTGACACGAAGTAGGACTGGTTGTGGAGCTGCCCGACGAAGCCGCCGGTGCCCCCCGGGGCCATGAAGATGATGTTTCCGGTTCGGCTGATGGTGGATGGGCCCCCGTGCTGGCCGGGAGCGGTGGTGCTGGCCTGACCGCCGGCCCCGACAACAAGCGTGAGGGTCTCACCGGGCGTGACGGGGAAGGTGATGCGCGCGTACATCCCGCCGCCGCCGCCGCCCCCGCCGCCGCGGTAGGGGTAGTTGGGAAACTGGCAGGAGGTCGCGAGGTTACCGTCGGTGCGGACACCACCGCCGCCACCGCCGCCGCCCCAAATGTCCGCACCAATGGAAGAGACGCCCTCGGGCACGACGAACGTGCTCGTGCCTGGGGTGGTGAAGTCCTGCTGGTTGGGTGGGGGCAGCCCCTCGCCCATTTGGAAGGGCGCCCAATAGGCCCCGTTGTAGCCCTCAAAGCGGCCGTTCTCGGCGTTGTAGCGGACGGCGCCGGGGAGGTTCTGCGTGCGCGAGGGGAAGGCGAGGGCGTACGCGGCGGTGGGGGCGGTGGTCACCGGCTGACGCGGCGTGAGGGTCGTGTAGCCCGAGGTGGTGGCGCAGCCCACCAGCCCGGTGGGGTCGGCGCGGACCTGCACCTCGAGGTAGGCGCCGGCGGTCTTGCCGAAGGGCGCATTGGGAAGGGTGACGGTGAAGAGGCCGTCGGTGACCTCGACGTTGTCGATGCAGGTGGTGGCGGCAAGGGCCGCGCCGCCGGCTTGGGCGTCATAGGGGGTGACGCGGATGTCGTGCAGGCCGTTGGCGGATGCACCGCCGTTGGTGAGCCGGCCCTGGAAGGTGATAGAAGTGTTGGTGGGCTGCGCGAGGACGGGGGCGGCGAGCAGAGCGGCGAAGAGCGTGAGGGATCGGAGCATGTGGTGCATCTCGGTAATGGGCTTGTTCAGCGTGCGGGGCGGGGCATGGTGTAGTCGATGCGGACGCCGCGGACGCTGAGGGCGGTGCTGGTCCAGGAGCCGGTGGGGACGGCGGTCACGAAGTAGGTGTTGGTGGAGTTTTCAACGAGTTCGGAGAGGCCGGAGACGGTGAGCGTGAGGACGGTGGTCGAGTTGCCCGAGCTGGTGGTCTGGGCGATGAGGTTGCCGGTGGTCGAGGTGGGCGCCTGCTCGATGAGAGAGCAGGTGAGATTGATGGCGGAGGAGAAGTCCACGACGTAGAAGCGCACGGCGGTGATGGTGGCGCCGTTGGGAAGGTGCACAGGGGCGACAAGGCCTTCGGTGGTGGTGCTCTGTGGGTACACGGCCGCGATGCTGCCGTTGTTGATTGAGAGGGGCGTGCCGTCGCGTGAGACGAAGTCGGAAGGGGCGAGCATGTAGAAGGAGGTGACGTTGCCGCCGTAGGAGAAGTCGTTGGCGGTGATGACGTTGGCCACCTGTATGTTGCCGCTGGACACGGCCATGTTGCCGCCGGTGACGCGGATGAGGGAGTTGGGGTCGCTGGCGAGGTCGGCGGAGGTGATGGAGTTATCCGTGAGAACCCCGCCGGCGCCGCCGCTCACGCCGTTGTTGGCAAGGGCGAAGGTGGTGCCGGTGAGCGAGAGCCCCGCGCCGGCGGTGTAGGTGGTGTTGGTGTCGGCGTCGGGCTCGGCGTTCCAGGAGACGCCGTTGAACTTGAGGACCTCGCCGGCGGTGGCGCCCGCGGTGGAGAGCGCGAAGGTGGTCCCGGTGAGGGCGAGGCCGTTGCCCGCAGCGTAGGTGGTGTTGGTGTCCGCATCGGGCTCGGCACTCCAGGAAACACCGTTGAACTTGAGCACCTCGCCGGCAGTGGCGCCCGCGGTGGAGAGTGATAAAGTGGTGCCGCTGAGTGAGAGGCCGTTGCCGGCGACGTATGTCGTGTCGGTGTCCGCGGCGGGTGCGAAGGCGGCGCCGTTCCACTTGAGCACCTGGCCGTTGCTGGCGGAGGTGATGCTGGATCCCGTGCCGCCGTGCCCGGGGCTGAGGATGCCCACGTTGATGTTGGAGGCGTTGAGGCCGGTCAGGCCGGTGCCGTTGCCGGCGAAGGTGTTGCTGCTGCTCTGAAGGTTGACGGGATTGGAGTAGGTGCCGGACAGGCGGGCGTTGGGCAGCGTGCCTGAGGCAAGGTTGGCGGCGTTGGTGTAGAAGGTTGGCGGCTGGCCGTTGAGCTGCGTGGCGTTGCTGGCGGTGGACGCGTTGAAGGCGTTGGACGCGGTGAGGGCGAAGGCGGCGTTGGGCGCGGCCGTGAGCTGCGTGCGCGGGGCGAGGGTCTCCAGGCCGGTCGCGTTGCCACAGGCGAGGCCGGAATCCTGACGCACACGGACCTCGAGGTAGCGGGTCTGGCCGTTGAACTGAGCGCCGAAGTCGAGCTGCACGGCGAAGCGGCCGTTCACGACGTCGAGGTTGTCCATGCAGAGCGTGGGGCCGACCTGGAGGCCGCCGGTGGGGGCGCTGTAAAGGGCGAACTCGAAGTCGTGCAGGCCGGCAGCGGGGCCGCCGGCGCTGGCGAGCTCACCCTGGTAGGTGAATGCGTTGGTGAGAGGCTGGGCAAGGGCGGGGGCGGCGACCACCAGGCAGAGCGCGGCGGCGATGGACTTCATGGGAACTCCTCCAAAGGCGACAGGCTACCGCGCCTGTGCGGTGCGCCAAGAGAGAGTTCCGCAGTCAGGGTTGAGCACGAATAGCGCACGATCTCCGTCAACGGAGGACGTCCGCAACGAGCCTGGAACGAAGTGACGGGTTCATGGGGCGCGCTGCGCATAGAGAGGCTCGGAGGGCCCGCTCACTTCGTTCGCGGCTCGTACCGAACGCAACTGTGGTGGAACGCGAGCACATCTCCGTGGAACGGCTAGTTGCCCATCACGATGAACTGGAAGGGGGAGGCGGTGCCGGCGCCGGTGGAGACGTTCTGCACGATGACGGTGGCGAAGGTGGTCTGGGTCTGGGTGATGTGGGCCTTGCAGCAGGCGCCCATGGGGGTGGCGACGATCACGGGCGGGTTTGTGAATGGTGTGGTGAAGTTGATCACGAAGGTGCCGGTGACGGAGCTGGTGACGGTGAAGCCGGGGGAGCTGCGGGCGGCGTCAATGGTGGCGTTGGCGTTGACCTGGCCGCGGAGGGTGCGGTCGGGCTGGGGGGACTTCACGGCGAAGAAGTTGCCGGAGGAGTGGAGGCGGACCTCGCCCAGGACGTGGAGCGCCGAGGCGGGGGCCGTGGTGCCGATGCCGATGCCGCCGTTGGAGTGGATGACCAGGCCGCGCTGGAACTGCGGCGTGCCGCCCTGGCGGTCGGTGATCTGGAGGAAGTCCCCGCCGGTGGAGGAGCGGGTGTGGAAGAGCCATTCCTCGCTGGCGGCGCCGGCGAGGATGTCGCCGTTGGCCACATGGAACTTGGCGGCGGGGGTGGTGGTGCCCACGCCCACGTTCCCGTTGTTGCCCACGCTGAGGTGGACGCCGGTGCTGGAGAGGAACTCGGTGCGGCCGGCGCTGGGCCCGGTGTGGAAGAAGCCGAAGAAGCCGTCGGCGCCGCCGTTGAAGGTGAGATCGCCGTTGACAGGCTCGACGGCGAGGGCGGAGCCGCTGCCGGAGCGGACGTCGAGCGGGCCGGAGGGGAAGGTCGTGCCGATGCCCACGCGTCCGCCCGCATCGACAAATACAGCGGGGTTGGGGGAGCCGTCGTGGGCTGACAGGGAGGTGGCGCTGAGCGCGGAGACGGCGCGTGGTGCGGAGGTGATCGGCTGCCGGGGCGAGAGGACGGTGTAGCCGGTGGTGTCGGCGCACGCGAGCCCGGTGTCGGCCCGTACCTCGACCTCCAGGAAGTAGCTGAAGCCGGGGGTGAGGATCTCGGAAAAGTCGAGCGTGACGGTGAAGAGGCCGTTCTGCACGTCGAGGTTGTCGGCGCAGAGGGTGGGGCCGATGGGGGTGCTGTTATGGAAGAGGCGGAAGCGGAGGTCGTGCGGGCCGCTGGCGGGCTCGCCGGCGTTGTCGAGGCGGCCCTGGTAGGTGAAGGCGGTCTGGGCCAGGGCGGGGGCAGCGGCGACGGTCAGTGCAAAGGGCGCGAGGACGAGCGCGGCGAGGATGGTGCGCATGGGAGCGTCTCCGGAAAGGAGCGGACACGCTACCGCGCGGGGGGTGGGATGTGGAGTGAAATTGCGTGCGCCGCGGCTGGTCAGCAGAGCAGGGCGAGGCGGTGGTAGAGGCTGAGGTAGTGGCCGTCGGTGGGGAGGCCGACCTTGAGGGCGATGCGGCGGAGCTCCTCGTCGGTGAGGAGGCGGAGCAGGGCGCGGGTCGCGGCGGTGCTGTCGTTGGAGGAGCGGGCGAGGGTGCGCGGCTCGTCGCTCAGCTGGTGCAGCGCTTCCCGGAACTGGTCAGCGACCTCGCGGGCGCGGGCGGGGCGGAGGGTGGAGATGATGAACCCGGGGGTGAGCGTCGTGAAGAGATCGTCGCCCAGCGCGGTGTCGTCAGCAGGGGGGGCGGGCTCGGAGGTGCGCGGCGCGTGTCCTTGCGCCAGATCGGGGAGTTCGTCCTGCATGGGTGTGCTGCCTGCCCGTGTTGACGGTGCGCTTTCGGCCGGAAGGGCGCAGGGCTGGTCACACACCACTCTGCGCGCGGCCTGATCGATCCTGGTACGAGACGGAGGGAATGTACCGGGCAGGAGCGAGCCGTCCAGTGGGTTGTGGATGAATCGATTCTGAGGTGGACTTCAGGTTGCCCATGTTCGCGCGGAGGCGGGCCGCGCGAAGGAACGGGGCCCTGGTGAAGGGGCCGCCGCTTCGGGAAGGAAGAAGACGGGGCCAAAGCTAGGCGCGGGCCCGATCGTCAATCGGCACGTCGCCCGGGGTTCAGAGTCGGTCAGGGGCTGACGGTGTTGATGGTGTAGGTGACCTTGGCGCCCAGGATGCTCATGTAGCTCGTGCCGTTGAGTGGAAACTGGAACCAGACGAGGTAGGCGTAGTTGTTGTTGTCGACGACGGGTGTCGCGATCGAGGTGGTGACGTAGGGCCCCGAACCGTCGGAGATGAGCGTCGCCATGGTGGTGGAGCTGGGGCCGGAGAGGGAGTCGCGGTGCAGCTGGGCGGTGACGTTGGGGCCGGCACCGCCCTGGATGAACACCTCGAACTGCGTGATCACGGCGTTGTGGGGGAGCGTGATCTGGCCGATGGCCAGGCCGGTTCCGCCGGGTGCGTTGGGGATGATCTGCGGGAGCAGCCCGTTGGGTGTGTTCGCGAGCGTGAGGACTGCGCCGGGGTTGAGGCTCAGTGACGAGGCCGAGATGTTGAGCGAGCGGGTGGTGGTGGGGACGTAGAGATCGCCCGCGAAGGTCACGTCGGTGCTGCCGCGGGGGATGGAGATGGCGGGGGTCTCGGTCGTGCCGAGGAAGGTGCCAAGGCGGAGGGTGTTGGAGATGGTGTCGTAGGCGAGGCGGCCGCCGCCGGGGGTGGCGAGGTCCTCGCGGAGGGTGAGGGCCGCGGTGGTGGCGGAGCCCGCGTCGGCCTCGAGGATGATGCCGGCGGCGCCGCTCGCGTTGGTGATGTGGAGCTGGGCCTCGGGGGTGGTCTCGTTGAAGCCGATATTGCCCGAGGAGACGGAGAGCAGGCTGCCCGAGACGCGGCTGAGGGAGAGTGGGTCGCTGGCGAGCAGGCCGCTGGTGATGGCGTTGTTGGGGACGGAGAAGGTGGTGCCCGAGAGGGCGAGGCCCTGGCCGGCGGTGTAGGCGGGCGGGGCGGCGGGGGTCTGCGGGGCCCACTGCGAGCCGTTGAAGGTGAGGACCTGGTTGGTGCTGGGGGGCGTGGAGGAGATGGTGGTGCCGCGGAGGCGGGTGACGGAGGTTGCGCCCACGGCGCCGGTGACGTCGCCGGCGAGGGCGGGGAGGTCGGTGGCGGCGATGGTGCCGATGCCCCACACGCCCGCGGCGGTGGAGCGGAGGTACTGGCCGCTGGAGGCGGGCAGCTGGTTGGAGAGGCCGGTGCCGCCGCGGGCGGGGGCGAGGGTGCCGGAGGCGATGTTGGAGGCGTTGAGGTTGGTGATGGCGGCGCCGCTGCCGGCGATGGTGGTGGCGGAGATGGCTCCCGCGTCGAAGCCGCCGGAGCTGTTGCGGAGCACGAGGGTGTTGGGCGCGTTGATGGGCGTGCCGCTGGTGCGGGAGTTGTCGATGGTGCCCGCGGTGATGTTGCCGGCGTTGAGGCCGGTGAGGTTGCCGCCGAAGCCGACGAAGCTGCTGCCGGTGACGGTCTGGGCGGAGATGTTGCCGGAGGCGTCGCGGAGCACGAGGGTGCCGGGGGTGTTGAAGGACGTGCCGGTGGTGCGGGCGTTGGGGAGGACGCCGCTGGTGAAGTTCGACGCGTTGGTGTAGAAGGCGGCGGGCTGGCCGTTGAGCTGCGTGGCGTTCGTCGCGGTGGCGGCGCTACTGGCGGTCGCCGCGGTGAGGGCGAAGGCGGCGTTGGGGGCGGCGGTCAGGCTCGCGCGCGGCGACAGGGTGGTGAGGCCGGCGCTGCTGGAGCAGTCCAGGCCGGTGTCGGGGCGGACGCGGACCTCGAGGTGGCGCTGCTGCCCCTGGAAGAGGGCGCCGAAGTCGAGCTCCACGGCGAAGCGGCCGCCCGTGACACTGACGTTGTCGGCGCACAGCGTGGGGCCCACCTGCGTGGTGCCGCTCGCGTCGGTGAAGAGGGCGAACTGCAGGTCGTAGGTGCCGGTGACGGGGCTGCCGCTGTCGGCCAGCTCGCCCTGGTAGGTAAAGGCGGTGGTCAGCGGTTGAGAAAAGGCGGGCGCGGCGGTGAGGGCGGTGATCGCGGCGGTGAGGATCAGGGCGGGGCGCATGCGGGGGCTCCAGAGTGAGGCGGGCAGGCTACCGCGCCGGTCAAGCACCCCGGCCGCGGCACCCGGGGCGGCGGGGGCCGGGAACCGCGTTTTTGGCCCCCCGACGCGGTTTCCGCCCGGGAATGGACCGTCCACTCCCGGGCGTCCCCCGCCGCCGCCGGGGAGCGGGCCATCCTCGCGCGGGCGGGGGCCGTGCCCGCCTGGGAGCGGGCCGTCGCCACCCTGGAGCGGGCCGCCGTGCCCGGGAATGGACGATGGCGGGGCCGCCCGTGGAAGGCCCGCTCCCGGGTGCCGCGGCCCGCTCCACGGGGGGGACCGTCCACTCCCGGGGGAGGAGCGTCTACTCCCGGGGGAGGAGCGTCTACTCCCGCGGGAGAACGGCGCACTCCCGTGGGAGAACGGCCCGCCGCCTGGTGGGTGCGCCCCGCGCCCGGGCGGGCACGCGCCGCTCGCCGGGAATGATGCAACGGCGCGGCCGGAGCCGCGCATCCGAGAGGGGCTCAAGGCCGCCCCTCTCGGGCTCTCCGGGCCGTTCTCAGTGGGGCGGCGGTTGGCGGCGCACCGACACGAGCAGCGCCGGCATCGCCCGTTGCACGTGGCCTCGCTTGCGTCCGGGCGGGTTCGGCCAAGGGCGGCGAGCCCTTGGCACGTGCGATACCGGATGCATCGAGCACCCGGGTTGATGCGGCGGCCCGCGGGTCCACCGAGATGAAGACATCTCGGTGGCACGTGGTCGGTCGAGGGACCACCGAGATGAAGACATCTCGGTGGCACGTGGTCGGTTGAGGGACCACCGAGATGAGGACATCTCGGTGGCACGTGCTCAGTTGTTCATGAGCATCGTGTACTCCTCGATGGGGAGGCCGTCGTCGGCCAGGCGCAGGGTGTAGGAGGTGGGGTAGCAGCTGCTGGTGGTGCGCCAGTTGGTGCCGGAGGTGACGATGGCGCCGGCCTGGTTGGCGACGTTGCTGATGAAGTTGGTGCGGAAGATGCCGGAGGAGAAGGGATTGGCGCGGACGGTACAGGTGGCGACGCTGCGGTTGCCTGCGGCCATGCCGGTGGTGGGGTCGATGGGGACCGAGAGGCCGGCGCTGGGGGCGAAGGCGACGGTGTTGGGGACGGGGTTGTTGTTGACGTTGAAGGTCATGCCGGGGGAGTCGGTGGAGGGGGCGGAGACGGCGGGGGCGCCGCTGACGGTGCGGGTGAGGTTGACGTTGCCCTGGGGGTAGAGCTCGGCTTCTTCGTAGAGCGTGCCGCCGATAGTGACGAGGCGCAGCTGGCGGACGGTCATGGTGCCGCTCCAGGTGACGGTGCTGCCGCCCACGGTGAGCACCATGGTGAGGGCGGGCGAGGTGTTGCCGGTGATCCAGTTGGCCCACGTCTGGTCGGCGGTGCGGGCGCGGCGGACGGTAAAGGCGCCCTGGGGGATGGAGTAGCCGCCGGTGGGGGTCTGCACGCCGCCGCCGCCCACCTGCATGGTGCGGTTGACGGTGTAGGTCCCGCTGAGGGTGGCGCTGGTGCCGCCCAGGGTGACGGTGAAGGTGGCGTTGGCGGGCAGGCCGCTGGTGACAAAGGGGGTGGTGGAGCCGGGGGCGGCGCGGTGCTGCGTGGAGCCGTCGGGGAAGGTGACGCCGCCCTGGGCCCGGATGGCGCCGTTGACGTCCAGGCGTGCGGCGGGGGCGGGGGTGTTGATGCCGACGTTGCCGGTGGAATCGATCGACAGGCGGCTGGTGACGCCGTCGCGGAGGAGGAGCTTGCCGGCGCCCTCGGTGTGCGAGTTGGCGGTGGCGACCAGGGCGTAGGTACGTCCGCCGGCGGCGAGGTTGCCGAAGCCGTAGTTGGTGCCGGGGGTGACGGTGCCGAAGGCGCTGAAGAGGTTGGCGGTGGCCCCGGCGATGGTGATGGCGCCCTCGATGGTGATGTCGCCGGTGAAGGTCTGGCTGCCGGTGAGGCGGGCGAAGGCCGCGGAGCTCAGGCCGTCGAGCAGGTCGGCGTTGAGGTTGGTGACCGGCGCGGTGCTGGCGACGGTGAAGGGCGCGCCGCTAGCGGCGGAGAAGCTGGGGGCGGCGGAGAAGGTCTTGAGGCCGGTGAAGGTCTGCGGGGCGGAGAGGGTGGCGACGTTGGTGGAGAGGCGGGCGTCGCTGACCGTGCCGGTGAGGCTGGCGGCGCTGAGGTTCGTGAGGGCGGAGCCGTCGCCGATGTGGCCGCCGCTCAGAGTGCTCGCGGAGACGGTGCCGGCGCTGAGCGTGGTGGCGGTGATGGCGCCGGCGGTGAAGTTGCCCGAGGCGTCGCGGAGCACGAGCGTGCTGGCGGTGTTGAGCGGGGTGCCGGTGGTGCGGGCGTTGGCGATGGTGCCGGTGGAGATGTTGCTGGCGTTGAGGGCGATGAGGGTGGAGCCGTTGCCGGTGAAGGAGGTGGCGTTGATGGCGCCGGCGCTGAAGCCGTTGGAGCCGTCGCGGAGGACGAGGGTGTGGGCGACGGGCGACGGGGTGCCGGTCGTGCGGGCGTTGGCCAGGGTGCCGGTGGTGATGTTGGAGGCGTTGAGGGCGGTGATGGCCGCGCCGCTGCCGGTGAAGGTGCCGGTGAACTGGTTGGTGGCGCTGCTGAGGGTGAGCGGGTTGGAGTAGAGGCCGCTGAGGAGGGTGGAGGGGAGAGTGCCGGTGAGGTTGCCCGCGTTGGTGTAGAAGGAGGGCGGCTGGCCGTTGAGCTGGGCGGCGTTGGTGGCCTGGGCGGCGGTCTGCGCGCTCTGGGCGCTGGTGGCGCTGTTGGCGGTGTCGGCGGAGAGGGCGCTGGCGGCAGAGAGGGCGAAGGCGGCGTGGGGGGCGGCGGAGAGCTCCGTGCGGGGGAGGAGGGTGGTGTAGTTGGAGGCGTCGCCGCAGCCCGCGCCGGCGTCGGGGCGGACGAGGACCTCGAGGTAGCGCTGCTGGCCGGTGAACTGGGCGCCAAAGTCAAGCTGCACGGCGAAGCGGCCGTTGGTCACGACAATGTCATCGACGCAGAGCGTGGAGCCGACCTGCACGCCCCCGGTAAGGCCCTCGTAGAGGGCGAAGCGGAGGTCGAAGGTGCCGTTGGCGGGCGTCCCAGATTGCGAGAGCTCGCCCTGGTAGGTGAAGGCGGTGGTGAGGGGCTGGGCGAGGGCGGGCACGGCGAGGGCGATCGCCAGTGCCAGGGGCAGGGTGGTACGCATGAGGCGACTCCGCACGAGGGTCGGTTACCTTACCAAGCACCCGAGGCGCGCCAAGCAAAATGGGCGTGCTTCCGCGGGGAGGCGGGACCGGTAAGGCGTGCGGTTCATATTGACCGGGGGATGGCGTGCGGGGTAGCGTGGGGCGATGAGACAGCTGCGCGGGGCGGGTGCGGTGGTGCTGTGTGTGCTGCTGGCAGGCTGCGCGTCGGACCCCGAGCTGGCGCGGTACCAGGGCGGGGGACGCGCCAGCCCCCGCGGCGTGCGGGCCGCGAAGAAGGAGCTTGCCACCATTGGCGGCGTGGTCGGTGGCGCGGCGGTGATCGCCGGGGCCGCGGTGGCGGAATGCGAGTTGGAAAAGGCGTTGGAGCAGGGGACCGACGCGGGGGATCGGCGAAAGGAGCGCAAGCGCTAGCGGCCGCGTTTGCTGAGCGGCACTTTGGAGCGGCTGAGCTCAGCAGGTGCCGCCGCCCAGGACGCGGAAGAAGCTCTCGATGTCCTGGTCGGTGCCGATGTCGCCATCGTTGTTGAAGTCGGCGTTGGGCAGGCAGGTGGGGCAGCAGTGGCCTCCGAGGCAGTCGAAGAAGGCCTCGATGTCGGCGGTGGTGCCGGTGTCGCCGTCGGCGTTGAAGTCGGCGGTGCCGCAGGGGATGGCGACCATGCGGTAGACGGATGCCGAGTTGCCGGTGGGGCCGAGGATTGGGCCGGCGGTGAAGTAGAGCTCGCCCTGCTCGTCGCGCCCCATGCCCTTCAGGAACTGGCCGAAGGTGCGGTTGTGCACGCCGAGCTTGAGCCGCTTGATCTGCGAGGTGGCGATGCCGGGGATGGGGCGCATGTAGAAGAGGTGGCCGTCGGCGAGGTTGAACGCGGTGGAGAAGTCGCCGAAGACGTACTGGCCGCGGAGCTGGGGGACGGCGTTGCCGCGGTAGAGGAAGCCGCCGATCACGGCGATGCCGACGTTGCGCCCGAAGGTGGCGATGGGGAAGGTGATGCCGGCGGTGTTGCAGCTGGGAAGGGGCGTGTTGGGCGCGAAGGGGTTGAAGCAGACCGTGCCCTCGGTGGTCACCCAGCCGTAGTTGCGGCCGGGGCGGATGATGTTGATCTCTTCGAGCAGGTTCTGGCCGACGTCGGCGAGGTAGAGGGTGTTGTCGCCGCCGGGCTCGCTGTCGAAGGAGAAGCGGTAGGGGTTGCGCAGGCCGTAGGCGAAGATGGCGGGGTCGGCGCCGGGCGTGTTCACGAAGGGGTTGGAGGGGGGAATCGCGAGGGTGCCGGGGGTGGAGACGTCGAAGCGGAGGACCTTGCCGAGCTTGACGGCGAGGTTCTGGCCGTTGCCGCCGGGGCCGTGGCTGGGCGGGTTGTCGGCCAGGCCGTCGTTGGCACCGCCGCCGTCGCCCATGCCCATGTAGAGGAAGCCGTCGGGTCCGAAGGCGATGTCGCCGGAGTTGTGGTTGAACTGCGGCTTGGGGATGGTGAGCAGCACAGTGGGCGTGGGGTTGGCGATGTTGGGGTTGGAAGAAACCGTGAACTCGGCGAGGACCTCGGAGTGGCAGCCGCGGCCGGTGCCGAAGCAGGGGTCCACGCCCTGCTGGCCTGTGCGCGGGACGGAGTAGCGGACGAAGAAGCGGCCGTTGTTCTCGTAGTTGGGGTGGAAGGCGAGGCCCAGCAGGCCGCGCTCGTCGAAGCCGGGGTTGACGGCGACGATCGTTGATGTGAGGTCGAGGAAGGGAGTGGCGAGCAGCTGCGTGCCGTTGTGGATGCGGATGGTGCCCGCCTGGTCCACGATGAAGAGGCGGCCCGAGCCGTCGCCGGCGTGGGTCACGAGGATGGGGGCGCGGAGGCCGGTGGCGATGGGCTGCAGCTCGATGCCGATGTCGCCCTGGACGACAGGCGCGGCGTGCTGGGCGCGGGCGGTGCCGGCCACGAGGGCGAGCGCGGCGAGTGAGGACAGAGTGGCAGCGGCGGCCTTGGGGAAGGTCGTAGTCATCGGCGTCTCCCTTACTTGGAGCGGTGAGTCGGCGGACGACCGACGCGGCGTGCGGCCGCGGCGGGGGCTCTCTCCGTGGAAGGAATGTCGCGCGGGGCGGGTGGGATTGCTGGGAGCGGGAAAAATCGTGAACCCGGCTCGCGGCCAATCCGGGACTTCGCCCAGAGCGGCTCAGTCCCGGCGTGGTGGGGAAAGCGGCCCAGTCTCGGCTTCGTGGGCTACGCGATGGCGTGGGCGACGACGTAGCTGATGCCCAGGACCATGGCGGCGCAGACGATGGCGACGGCGAGGTTGTTGCGCTCGGCGAGCTCCTTCTCGACGTCGATCTTCGGCGTGATGAGATCGAAGAGCTTGAAGCCGGCGAGGATGAGCACCAGGCCCACGAGGCCGAAGGTGATGGAGTAGACCACGGCGCGGATGAAGGCGTTCATGTCCATGCGGGAGGCTCCTGCGGTGTGGGCGGCAGCATACCGGGTGGCAAAGTGGCAAAGTGGCAAAGTGACGTAGTGACGAAGCAGGCAACGCGGGCGATTGATCAGGCGCGCTCGATGATGTGGGGGACGAAGGCGCTGGTGTTGGTGACGATTCCCGAGGCGTCCTCGCGGATGCCGATGCCGCAGGGCTCGTCGCCGATGACCCAGCTGCCGATCACGGCCGACTTGCCGTCGGCCCGCGGCAGGTTGGCCAGGGCCTGGTACACGTAGGGGCCGGTATAGGGGCCGGGCGTCTCGGAGAGCACGCGCCCGTCCTGCAGGGTCTGGATGTTGGCGCCCTCGCGCGAGTGGATGGGCTTGCGGACGGACGCGCCGCCACCGGGCAGCGGCTCAAAGCTCGCGGGCAGCAGGTGCTCGCTGCGGGGGAAGAGCTCCCACAGGACGGCGAGGATGGCCTTGTTGCTCAGGACCGCTTTCCACGCGGGCTCGATCCAGCGTGTGGGAGCGCGGGCGATGTGTTTGGAGAAGTCCTCGCGGAAGAGCCACTCCCAGGGGTAGAGCTTGAAGAGGGTGTTGATCGGCCGCTCCTGCTCGTCGAGGAACTTGCCCTGCGCGGCGTTCCAGCCCACGCGCGTGATGGGCAGGAAGGTGGTGAGCAGGCTGGCCTGCAGCGCGGTCTCCTGGAGGTAGGAGACGGTCATGAAGTCCTCGGCGTTGTCCTCGATGCAGGCGAGGTGCACGCGCGGGGCCGCGGCGTCGGAGACGCAGGCGACGCGCCACTGCGCGATTAGCTTCTCGTGCAGGCTGTTGAACTGGTCCTCTTTCGGGAATCGGTCCTGGAACCAGTACCACTGGACCACGGCGGACTCTAGCAGCGAGGTGGGCGTGTCGGCGTTGTACTCCAGCAGCTTGGGGGCGGTGCGGCCGTCGTAGGCAAGGTCGAAGCGGCCGTAGAGCGAGGGGTGGCCGCTGGTCCAGCTGTCCTGCACGAAGGCGTGGTGCTGTTCGGCGATGCCCACGCGCGCGAGCTGGTCGGTGGTGACGAGGTGGTCCACGGCCTCCAGGCACATCTCGTGCAGGGCCTGCGTGGCGGACTCGAGGACCTCGGCCTCCCGGAGCGTGATCGAGTAGTAGGCGGACTCATCCCACGTGCTGCGGCCGGTGCCGTCTTCGGTGTCGTGGAAGATGAAGCCCTGCTGCTCGATCGTGGTGCGCCAATCAGGGCGCGGGGTGATGGGGCGGCGGTGCATGTTTGATTGAGGGGTGGGTTACGCGCCGGAGCCGAAGCCGGAGGTGCCGAAGCCGCCGCGGCTGGTGCCGGAGGACGGGCCGAAGGCGCTGGTGCCGCCCGGCGCGGCCCCGCCGCTGCCGCCATAGAAGCCGCGCCCGCCGTAGTAGCCGCCGTAGAACCCACCGCCGGTGCCAGTGCCGGTGGAGGAGGTGGACTGGCAGGAGTAGATGAACATGATGACGTAGACGGTGAGCCCGCCCACGGCGAGGAAGGTGATGGTCTTGCTTGCCCAGCGGTTCTCGCCGTCGAACATGGTGGCACCCCCGGTGGCCTGTGGCCGTGGAATCATACGGGAACACGGGGGGTGAGTTGCGGTTCAGAGAAGCACCGGGATGAAGGCATCTTGGTGGCACAGGAGTGATCGATCGAGGGCTCAGCAGCCGCTGCCGCCCAGGACGCGGAAGAACGCCTCGATGTCCTGATCGGTGCCCGCGTCGCCGTCCCCGTTGAAGTCACTCCCCTGGCAGAAGCACGCCGCGCAGCAGTTGCCGCCGATGCAGGCGAAGAATGCTTCGATGTCCTGGTCGGTGCCGGCGTCGCCGTCGCCGTTGTAGTCGCTGGTGCCGCACTGGTTGCCGGGGCAGTTGCTGGCGGTGGTGAAGGCGAGGCGCGTGGCGTTGCGGAACTGCGTGCGGGTGACGCCGGGGCTGCCGGGCGAGTTGACGTCGTGGGCGAAGATCCAGGTGATGAGATAGCTGCGTCCCGGGGCGAGGGCGTTGGGCGGGAGCTCGAGCGTGGTCACCTGTGAGCTGGGGCCGAGCAGGAGGTTGTTGCGGACGAGCGTGCCCTCGCTGCCGTTGTTGTTCTCGGTGATGTAGTAGCCGCCGATCCGCTGGTTGGCCTGGCCGTCGGGGGTGAACTGGTTGACGGTGAGGGTGAAGGGCTCCGCCGGGTCCATGCCCTGCAGGCCGGTGTAGGTGGCGGGTGTGAAGGTGGGGACCTGCGCGGGCCACAGGCCCGCGGCGTGGGGCTGGGTGAGCACGCGCGAGGAGGTGCCGGAGCCGCCCTGCCACGTGAACGTGTAGTTGCCGCTGGGCATGCTGCTCATGAGCGAAGCGCGGGTGGAACTGACGGTGACGAGGTTCTCGTAGCGGCCGTCGCCGAGGCTGGTGAAAGCGCGGGACTGGCCGCTGGGGAGCTGAAGGGTTGGCATGAAGATGGCCCCGTCGGTCGCGGTGATGAAGGCGCGGCCTTCGTGCTGAGTGGCCGTGGGCGCAGCGGTGGGGCTGGTCTGCTGGTGGAAGGAGACGTAGAGGAGCTCGCAGTTGGGGGACTGAGCGGGGGCTGCGGCGGTGAGCAGGAGTGACCCCGCAATGGACACGAAAACGCACCGAGATGAGGACATCTCGGTGGCACGATTGAGCGACCACTGGGTGACACGCAGGGGGGTACGCACCTGGTTCATGGTCAATCGTAAGCGTGGGCCCGGCAGGCTGGGATAAATCAGCAGGGGCCGCCGCCCAGGACGCGGAAGAAGCTCTCGATGTCCTGGTCGGTGGCGGCGTCGCCGTCGTTGTTGAAGTCGCTGGTGCAGGTGGGGCAGCAGGTGCCGCCGATGCAGGCGAAGAAGGCCTCGATGTCCTGGTCGGTACCGCTGTCGCCGTCCTGGTTGTAGTCGCTGGTGCAGGTGAAGGGGCAGCGGGCGATCACGGCCAGGCGGTCGGCGTTGAGGTGGGCGAGGTTCAGGAAGTCGCCGGCGAGGTAGAGCTGGTTGTTGAACACCGCGAGGCACGCACGGAAGAGGCCCTGCGGGTTGCTGCCCACGGCGCCGGGGAGGGGCTCGATCACGCGGGACCATGCGCCGTTGCGCCAGCGGGCCAGGCCGTTGCACTGCGTGAGGCCGCCGGCGGTGCTGAAGGGGCCGGCGACATAGAGGGCGCGCCCGTGCCCGTCGTCGAAGGAGCACATGGAGAGCAGGCCGTTGCCGGTGAAGTTGAGGCCGGTGCCGGGCGTCTGCCACTGGCCGTTGACGAGCCGCTGGATCTGGCCGGGGATCGAACTGCTGCCGACAAAGATGGTGGGACCGTTGCCCTCGTCGTGCACGGCGAGGCACTGGATGGGCGGCCCGAAGTTGGGCCCTACGCGGGCGGGCGGCGCCACGCCGTCGTAGGCGTACACGCCGGGGCCGCCGCTGGAGTTCATCGCCATCAGGATGCGCGGGCCCTGGCCCAGATCGGCCAGGATGGCGCAGGTGTTGCCCGAGGAGGAGGTCACCATCTGCCAGAAGTTCGTGGCGCTGTCGTAACGGGAGAGGCCCAGCTCGGTAAAGACGTAGAGCTTGCCTTCCAGCACGAACACATTGAGCCCCTGGCCGCCCGGGGGCTGCGGGATCAGGCGGGTCCACTGCGAGCCGTCGTGCACGGCCACGGGGCCGAGGGGGCCTTGGGCCGCGGCGACGATGCGGGGCTCGTCGCTGAGCGCGGTGGTGACGACCGCCTGCTGCAGCGTGCTGTTGAAAACGTACTGCGAGGCCACGGGCATCGGCGTCCAGTCGCTGCCGTCAAAGAGCGTCGCGGCGCCGGTGAACTCGCCGCCCGCGCGGGCGAAGGAGGCCGCGATGAACAGGCGGTTCTCGCCTTCGATCTGCAGCGGCGTGAGCATGTAGCGTGCGATGTTTGACTGGGAGTTGAGGAACTCGCCCAGGCCGGTGGCGGTGGAGCGGAAGCCGACCGGGTCCGAAGCGTCGGAGCGGAGCAGCCCGTAAGCGAGGGTGGGTCCAACCGACATCGTGGTAGGGGTGAACGCGCTGAACGAGCCGCCCAGGAAGGTGCTGCCCTCAAAGCGGGCCATGGCGTGCACGGCCCCGTACGACGTCGGGGCGGCGCCCGGTTGGTACGAGACGAAGACGGGAGGCTCCCACGCGTCGCCCGCGGTGCTCAGGCGGATGATGCCTGCGTACGCCGAGGGCTGCTCGATGAGGCCGCCGAGGTAGAGGCGCGGGGTGCCGCCTTCGGTGATCTTGAAGAACGTGGGACCCAGCGTGGTTTGGCGGAGGGTGAGACCCGCGCCGACGGGGCCCCACTGGCCGGCGCGGAGGCGGTGGATGAGGGCCGTGGTGCCGCCCTGGGACACGATGCCGCAGAGGTACAGCTCGGGGCCTTGCCCAAGGTCGAAGGTGGTGATGTCGGTGATGGCGCTGGGTGACGGCAGCGCATGGGGCACGGGCGTCCACTGGCCATTGACGAGTTTGGCGATGCCGCTGATGCCCCGGGTGGTGTCGCGGATAGAGCCGACCATGTAGAGGGCGGGGCCGGAGCCGTCGTCCACAAGGCGCAGGCGGCTGACGCTGCCGCTGCTCACGGTGAGCGGGGCGTACGGCGACCACGCCCCTTGGCCACGCCATGCGAGGACGCCCTGGCCGAAGGTGCCGGCGCCGAGGATGACGGGGCCCTGGGCATCGGAGGTGGCGAGCAGCGTGTTGCAGGTGCCGAAGGGGGCCGTGGCCGCGAGCACCCAGCTCGCGCCGTCCCAGCGGTAGAGCGAGCCGCCGTCGCCCGCGGCGTAGAGCGAGGGGCCATGCCCGCCGATGGTGGAGAAGTCCTGCACGCAGAGGGCACGCATGTTGACATTGCTCGCGGGCGCGAGCCCGGCCCGCAGCGCGGTCCAGCGGCCGCCGCGGAACTGAGCTACGTAGCTCTGCGCCGGCTGCGCGGGGTTGAAGGGCGGGACGACAAACTGCCCGGCGATGTAGAGCGACTCGCCGCCGCCGTCGTCCCATGTGAGCATGTGGGAGATGAAGGCGCGGGCGGAGACGCTGGGGTCCATGGGCCCCGTGGGGAACCCTGAAACGGAGGGCACGCAGGGCTGGGCGTGGGCTGGCAGGGTCAGGAGGAGCAGAGCAAGAGCGATGAGGAGTCGCATCCCACGTTTATAACCAAGAGACGGGCCGAAACAAGGCCACCCGCGTTGGTGGCGAGCATGGCCGCGGCATCGGATGAGAGCGGGCCGCCATAGATCGAATGGACGTGCCCGGCCGTTATCGGGCGAATGGAAAAGAACCGAGGCTGATCCTCTGAGCCCGACCGGCGTGAGCAGAGGGGCTCACGCGGGGGGCCTTCGGTTCAGCCTCGGCTCGGGGGGCTGGGTCAGGGCTCGATCAGCAGGAGCTGCCGCCCAGGACACGGAAGAAGGCTTCGATGTCCTGGTCGGTGCCGATGTCGCCGTCGCCGTTGAAGTCCGCGCCCTGGCAGAAGCAGGTCTCACAGCAGGTGCCGCCCAGGCAGGCGAAGAACGCCTCGATGTCCTGGTCGGTGCCGGCGTCGCCGTCGCCGTTGAAGTCCTGCGGGCCGCACTGGTTGCCGGCGCACGCGGGGGCGCGGAGGAAGACCTCGGTGTTGGCGCGGTAGGCGCCGTTGAAGCCGGTGGAGCGGACCAGCCAGGCGTCGCTGCCGTCGTAGGCCGGGGAGCGCAGGCCGGTGATCACCGGGGGTCCGGCGGTCCAGGCGCCGGCGTCGAAGACCTCGGCGGTGTTGGTGAAGGTCGTCCAGCCGCCGGCCGCGGCGTAGGGCTTGCCATCGAGGTTGAAGAGGCTGGTGCCGCCGCGTGCGACCGTGGTGTCGGGCAGCTGCGTCCAGCTGTCCAGGGTGATGTTGTAGACGTCGGTGCGGCTCTGGTCGGTGGCCTCGCCGCCGACGCAGTAGATGAGGTCGCCGATCACGGTCGCGGCCATGCCCGGGCGGCCGGCGCCGATGGAGGCGATCGCAGCCCAGCGGCTGCCCTCGGGGGCGGCGGGGTCGTAGCGGTAGCAGGCGGTCGTGGGCGAGCCCACGGCGGTCGCGCCGCTCATGACGTAGAGCTTGCCGTTGTGGGCGACGAGGGCGGAGCCGTAGATGGCGGTGGGATATGGATCACTGGTGATCTCGGTCCAGGTGTTGGCGAGCGTGTCGTAGCGGAGCACGCGGTTGATCACCGTCGCGCCCGTGCCGATGTAGCCGCCGACGAGGTAGATGTCGGTGCCGATCACCGCGGCGTCGATGTTGGAAGCGCCGCCGAGCTGGGGCGCGACGCTGCCGGCGTGCGGCAGCGGGGCGATGGACGACCAGAGGTTGTTCACGAGGTCGAGCTTCCAGCAGCCTGGGTCCCGCAGGCCGTTGGAGGGGCTGCCGCCGAGCAGATAGAAGGTGTCGCCGATGACCGCGCCGGCGGAGCCGACGCTGGGGTAGGGCGCGGGCATGCGTGCGGCCCAGACGCCGGTGGCGGGCAGGCAGGTCGAGCAATCAGAGCCGGCCCCGCTGAAGGTGCCGCCGATCGCGGCAGACTCGCAGCGGGTCTGGTCCATCTGCACGCACATGCCGCTGGGGAGGCAGCAGGCGCCGTAGTCGCTGCCGCCCACGACGAACTTGTGCCAGTGCACGTCGGGGGCGTTGGTCTTGGTATTGGTGAAGTTGGTGGCGCCGAAGGCGTCCTGGATGGTGAAGTGCAGGTGGTGGGTGGCCAGCGTTGAGTTGGAGACGATGGCGTTGGGGAAGTCCAGCAGCAGGCCGGTGCGGCGGTTGTCGTCGCTGGGTGAGGGCATGTTGTTGATGGCATCGGCGCTGGCGGTGGCGACGTAGTAGGTGCCCGGCTCGTAGTGGCGGCGGAGGTAGGCGACGAGGTTCGTGGCGGTGGTGTGGCCGCCGAGGGTGGTGGCCCCGTCGTTGCCGAAGCCGCGGATGGGGTTGAAGTTGCTGTCGTAGACCCAGAGGTCCAGGTCGTTGCCGGTGCCCGAGGGGGCGTTGGTGATGTTGATGGTGCCCGAGACCCACTTGCCGGCGTCGACGATGGACGGGGTCATGTCCTGGGTCTCGAGCGTGAGGACGTACTCGCCCTGCGTGGCGGTGGTGCCGGCCACGCGGACATAGAGCTGCTCCTCCTTGCCGAAGCCGTACCACTGGATGACGCGCGTGTTGCCCACGGTGAGGGCCACCTGCGTCTGCGAATCGGTGGCGCCGGCTGTGCCGATGGGCCCGGGCCACGCCGCGGCGGTGGCGGCGGTCTGGTTGAGGCCGCGGATGGTGAAGGTGTGGCCGACGGTGCCAGTAGAGAGGACGAGCTTGTGCTTGTAAACGCCGGGGGCGGCGGGCGCGGTCTTGACAAGGAAGTAGTCCAGGCCGGCGCCGCTGGCGGAGGCGGTGAGGCCGGTGATGGTGTCGCCGGGGTTGAGGACGATGGCACCGTTGAAGAGCGCGTCGGCCTTGGTGTCGTTGGGCTCGACCTCGACGTGGTTGGTCTGGGCGAGGGCGGGGACGGCCAGACCGGCGGAGGCGATGATCCAGAACGCGGGGCGTGCAAGCATGGTGGTCCTCTCTCTCGGTGAGTGTCGGAGTTCTGGGCGCGAGTCTAAATGGAGGGACGGGTGCGCCGCAAGATTTTCCATTTGGAAATCGGGAAAATACTTCCAGACCAAGGCTCCGGCCTGTATGCTGGATGCGGTTGTTTCCGAACGTATTGCGAACGCTGCGAGGGACGCCATGACGCAGACGCAGGTGCGCACCGGCTTTACGCTGATCGAGCTGCTCGTCGTGATCGCCATCATCGCCCTGCTCATCGGGCTGCTGCTGCCGGGGCTGGCGGGGGCACGGGAGACAGGGCGGAGCGTTGCGTGCGCGTCCAACATGCGGCAGGTAGCGCTGGCGTTCACGACGTACGCGGGCGACTACAAGGTCATCCCCGGCATGTACTGGCAGGGGCCGATCAATCAGGAGTGGTCGGGGCGGCGCAACGCCAAGTACCTGGCCAACCCCAGCGCGTACAAGCACCCGTTCGAGACCTCGGTGCTCCGCGAGTACCTCTCGAACACCGACAAGATCTTTGAATGCCCCTCGGCCAAGCGGGAGTCGAACAAGTGGTTCGACTACACCGGCGTGATCCGGATGGCGGGGGCGCGGGTGGACCTGCCGTGGAAGGTGACGTACCCGGAGCTGCCGGCGGTGCTCACGAGCCCGCGGGTGTACTTCCAGGCGATGCCCCTGCTGATCGAGGAGCACGACATCTTCTACAACCGCACCAGCGACGACGGCTCGTTCGCGACCATTGATCAGTTCTCGACGCGCCACGCGCGGCGCGGCAGCGGGTCGTCCAACGGAGGGCCCGGCGGCGGGAGCAACCTCGCCTACCTTGACGGCAGCGTGGGGCTGTTCAAGCCGCCTGTGGGGGGCAACGACCGTCTCGAGGAGCCCGAGGACCTCAAGTCAACGCACCTGAAGCTGTGGGACTCGCGCGGGAGGTCGCACATCCTGTCGCTGTCGGACGCGACGGAGTTCGGATGGGTGAACACGCCGCGGTGAGCGGGCGGGCAGGAAGCCGTGAGGAAGCATGATCCAGGAAACAGTCCAGTTCGAGCAGGAGTACAAGCGGGCGGTGGGGGAGCTGCGCGGCGCGCTCATCCAGCTGTTTGACGCGATCGGCGTCGACCCCGCGGCCCCGCAGGAGGTCGCCCGCCGCCTGGGCATCAACAAGACGCTGACCTGGAACGTGTCGCGGGTGATCCGCGCGACCGACGAGTTTGGAGCGCTGGCGCACATTCCCGGCGAGCAGGCGCTGGGCAAGCTGCTGGAGGCCGCGGGGGCGCAAGGGGCGGGCGAGGAATCGGTGCAGGCGGTGCGCACGGCGGCGCGGAGCTTCCGCGAGATGACGGCGCTGCACGTGGGGGACCGCTCGTCGCTGGACATCGTGGTGGACAGCATGGCCCCGACCAGCGAGGCGATCGAGCACAGCCGCAAGCTGGCGTTCCGCGGCAACAGCGGTCTCTATGGCGTTCAGGCCCGCACGCGGTTCGTGAGCACGATGGTGGTGCCCAACGCCGAGGACGCGTCGCGCCTGGACGTGGCGTTCTTGAGCGGGTTCGTGGGCTTCCGGCGGCTGCGGGCGGATGTGCGCTGGCCGATCTTCAAGGTGCGGCTGCAGTCGCGCCCGGAGAGCATCGTGGACCTCTTTGACCCCGGCACGCCGGTGGAGGTGGGCAGCGGGGCGCGCCCGCGGTTTTATGCCAAGGGGCAGCCGCCGCGGGTGGAGGTGGTGCAGAGCAAGGGGGACCACGATTACGTGCTGATGCCGGGGGCGGTGGGGGACACGGCCGCGTTCGACTGCTTCAAGGGCGAGGTGTTCAGGGCGGCGGTGCCCAGGTACCAGCAGCACGCGGGGGAGACGGGCGACTTCGGGGCGTCGATCACCGTGCCGGCGGAGCACCTGGTGCTGGACCTCATCGTGCACCAGGACCTGGCCTTCGCGCTGGAGGCGAAGGTGATGGTGTTCTCGACGATCTACGGGCACGGCGAGGCGGACCGCAGGTCCGACGACATCTCGCTGCTGCCCATCACCCAGACGCCGCTGCCGCTTGTGGGCTCGCCGCCCGCGGTGGCGACGGCGCGGGTCCCGCGGTACTCGGAGTTCTTCCGCACGATGCACGAGTGCCTGAAGGTGGACCCGCGGCAGCTGCGGGGCATCCGCGTGGAGATGAAGTACCCGCCGCTGGGGTCGATGGTGGTGCTGCGGTATGGGGTGCCGGTGAGGGCCTGACCTCAGCAGGGGTTGCCGCCCAGGACCCTGAAGAAGGACTCGATGTCGGCGTCGGTGCCGAAGTCGCCGTCGCCGTTGAAGTCGGAGCCCTGGCAGAAGCAGGTTTCGCAGCAGGTGCCGCCCAGGCAGGCGAAGAAGGCCTCGATGTCGGCGTCGGTGCCCGAGTCGCCGTCGCCGTTGTAGTCCTGCGGGCCGCACTCGTTGCCGGGGCAGCCGCCGCCGGGGGACGCGGCCCAGAAGCCGCCGGTCAGGGTGAAGCTGCCGCCGCTCATGGGCGCGGAGGCGTCGTGCTGGCCGATGGTGGCGTGGAGGGTGAAGCCGCCGCCGCTGCTCATGCCGCCGCCGCAGTCGATGGTGGACCAGGTGATGGAGAGCTGGGCGTTGGCCGCGAGGGCGGGGATGAGGATGGCGGCGAGGAAGGCGAGCAGGCGCATGGGGGACCTCCACAAGGGCAGCTGGGAGTCTAATGGAAGAAGGGGGGGAGGGGAAGGGAATCTGGGGGGTGATAACCCGGCAGGATGGGAGGGCGAGGTCCCTCAGCAGGGGTTGCCGCCCAGGACGCGGAAGAAGGCCTCGATGTCCTGGTCGGTGGCGGCGTCGCCGTCGTTGTTGAAGTCGCTGCCGCGGGGGTCGCAGGTGGGGCAGCAGTGGCCTCCGATGCAGGCGAAGAAGGCCTCGATGTCCTGGTCGGTGCCGGTGTCGCCGTCGCCGTTGAAGTCGGCGGAGCCGCAGCCGGTGATGGGCGAAGTGAGGGCCCAGACGCCCAGGTGGTCGGTGCCGGCGTAGAGCGTCCCGTTGAACACCTTGAGGCAGCGGACGCCGACGCCACTGAGCGACGTGCCCGCGGGCTGCCACGATGCCCCGCCGTCGGTGCTCTGGTACACGCCCAGGCCGCCGAACATGAAGGGCGTGGCGGGGAAGTGACGTGAGGCGAGACCGGCGTAGAGCGTGCCGTTGTGGGCGGTGATGGCGGCGACGGGGAAGCCGGTGGGCAGGCCGCTGTTGGCGGGCGTCCACGTGAGGCCGCCGTCGGTGGACTTGTACACCGAGCCCACGCCGGGGAAGACGTCCTGGTCGATGCCGTTGAAGCCAAGGTACACGGCCCCGCCCACGGTGGTGAGGGCGGTCACCTCCGACGCGGCCACGTCGGCGTTGAACATGGGCAGGCCGCTGTTGGTGTAGCTCCACGAGGCGCCGTTGTTGGTGCTGCGGGCGACGCCCAGGAACATGCCGCCGGCGAGCACGGCGGGGCTGGTGGCCGTGGGCGCCGTGGTCATGGAGAGGATGGGGTCGTACTGGGGCTCAAAGAAGGAGTTGCGGCCGATGATGCGGAGGCCATTGTTCACGCGGGCCCAGGTGCGGCCGTTGTCGGCCGAGCGGAGCACGCCGCGGCCCACGTGCACGAAGCCCTGGCCGCCGTCGCTGCGGAACTCCAGGCCCTCGCCGGTGCCGGCGAAGAGGGCCGTGGGGGTCTTCGTGAACGCCTCGATCTCGCAGTACTGCTCGCCGGCGGTGCCGTTGTACTGCGGAACGCCGGCGCGGGACCAGTCCCAGGTGTGGCCGCCGTCGTCCGAGCGCGTGAGGCCGTCGATCAGGTGCCCCGCGAGCAGGGTCTGGCCGTCGGGGGAGTAGAGGCTCATGACGGTGCCGAAGAAGGCGCCGTTGTCGAAGATGGTGTTCTGCGACCATGGGCCAAGGGGCGAGGTGAGACGGGCGACGTAGTTGGTGTCAACGAGGTTGGCGATGAGTACGCTGGCGGTCGCCTCCATCCGCCACACCACCGAGGCGTTGATGCCCGCGTTGGACGCGGTCCAGTTCACGCCGCCATCGTCGGAGCGGAAGATTCCCAGCGCGCCCGCGATCACGAGCGCCCCGCTGGCCCCCTCGCGCCAGAAACTCTGCGAGACCAGCAGGTCGGGCAGCGCGGGCGAGGCTGGGACCTCGGTGAAGGTCGCGAAGTCGGTGGTCTTCCACAGCTTGAAGTTGTCCGCGGGCTCGTCCTGGTCCATGAAGTCCAGGTACGTGTGCACGTACATCGCGCCGTTGACGACCGCGGAGCTGGCGACGCGGAACTCGCAGAAGTCGGCCCCGCAGAACTGCTGCCGCAGGGTCTCGAAGGCGTCGAAGAACCGCCAGCTCTGCCCGTCGTTCTCCGAGACGAACTGCCCGCACAGGAGGCGCGTGCCCACCCGGCGCGGCGTTGCGGCCTGCGAGGGGGCGATGCCATTCACCGACGCGTCGGAGCCGCCGATGACGGCGAAGGTCTGGCCGCGGTCGCCGGAGCGGTAGGCGGTCACGATGCGGGTGAAGCCGCCGTCGCGCAGCTCAAGGGTCGAGGTAAACACGTCGTTGCCGCTGGCGGAAAGGCCGTCGGCGGGCGTGGGCGAGTTCATCAGGGGTGACCACGTTTCGCCCAGGTCGTCAGAGAAGTACAGCGGCTGCCCGGCGGCGGGGTCCAGCTGCGCGTAGGTGCGGCCGTTGGCGTGCTCAATGGCGTGCAGCGCGACCCCGGGCACGGGCGGGTTGGCGTGCGACCAGTGCAGGCCGTCGGTCGACGCGAAGAACTCCAGGGCGGTGTTCTGCGCGAACAGCGCGCCGGGCACAGCGGCCACGAAACCGAAGGTCGCCTGCGGCGCCCCTGGCGAGCGGAACGCCCCGCGCCAGGTGCGCCCGCCATCGGCCGAGGTGTGCAGCCCGGCGATGGTGGAGGCGACGCCGGCACTGCCCGCGAGGTCCAGGGCGCGGACGCTGCCGCCGGCGGGGCCGGGCGTGGGCGTCCAGTCCAGCTCGGCGTGCGTGGAGAAGGGGACCGCGGCCAGGCCGATACCGGCCGCCGCGACGCTGTGGAGGGAACGCATCATGTGAGGCTCCATCCGCCACGCGGCCCTGCGGACCCCTTCCCATCGTGTGGGACGCTTCAAACGCGGGAGCGCGGCGGTACGGGAGCAGATGTCTGGTGAGTGAGGCGCGATTGCGGGAAAGGCATCCGAATGCCACGGCCAACGTTCGCAACGAGCCCGGAACGAAGTGGCGGGTCCATCGGGGCACCTTTACGCGCAGGGCAACTCGGAGTGCCCTCTCACTTCGTGGGCGGACGCCGCGCGAAGACGCGTCGGGGCTCGTACGAACGCAACTCCGCTGAGGTGCGCTGAGGGATCACCCGGCTCAGGTGGGTGGATGAAAACGACGCGAGCGTGGTTCAGCCCGTGCTGCATGAAGCAAACGGTGAGAAGTGGTCCACACGGCGGCACTTGCGCCGGGCGGGGTGTATGTTCGAGGCCGTGGGGAGAACATTTTTCGGAGGTGTCTGATGCTCCGCTGGGCCATTGTGTTCTTTATCGTTGCGGTCATTGCCGCGATCTTCGGCTTCGGCGGGATCGCGGGCGCGGCGACGGATATCGCCCGCATCCTGTTCTTCGTGTTCCTGGTGATCTTCCTGGTCAGCCTGGTGTGGGGCCTGGCCGTGGGTCGCGGGACGCGTCCGCCGGGCGTGTGATCGTTGCTCCCGAGTTGGGAGCGCCTGGCGGCAGCCAATCGATGGGCAGGTCACGGAGGACCGCCCTTCGGATCGATGTCGGATGTCGGATGTGCGATGTCGGTTTGGCGTTTCTGACGCACCGACGTTCGACATCCGACATTCGGCATTTGCGGCTGAACTGATCAGGCGCGGGCCGTGACGAGCTCGCCGGCGCGGGCGACCGCGTCGTCGGGGCTCATGGCCAGTGCATCGGCGCCCATGTCGGCCCAGAGGCCGTCCGTGCCCTCGAAGCCGCGGCCGCCCACGATGATGCGGGCGTTGCGTGCCTCCGGGCAGCTGCGGACCATGGCGATGGCGTCCTGCACGCTCTGCAGGTGGGCGTGCAGGCACGCGGCGATGGCGAGCACGTCGGCGTTGAAGTCGGCGACGGCGAGCGCGAGGTCGTGGCCCGGAACATTGGCGCCCAGGAAGACCGAGCGCCAGCCTGCCATCTCAAAGAAGTCGGCCACCATGCGCACGCCGATCTGGTGATGGTTGCCTTCGGTGGCGGCCAGCACCACGGTGCGGCCATTGTGCGGGGCGCGGGGCAGGTGGGTGTAGAGCTGGCTGAGCACCATCTCGGTGGTCGCTGTGCAGAAGTGCTCCTCGGCCACGTCGATCTCGTTGCGCTCCCACATGCGGCCCAGTTCCTGCATCGCGGGGAGCAGGACGGTGAGGTAGATGTCGCGGATGGGCAGGCCGCGGTGAAGGGCGCCCAGGATGAGGTCGCTCGCCTTCCGGCGGTCGCCCTCCAGGACGGTGACGACGTACTGCAGGGCGAGGGTGCCCTTGGGGCAGTCGGGGTCCAGCTCGCACGGCGGGCAGCCGGGGCATTGGCTGAGGTGGGCGATGGTGCTGGAGATGTAGTCGGCCACCAGGGGCCGGTCGTCATCGGGGATCTCGCGGTGCACGGCGTCGCGGAGGGCGGTGAGGGCGTTGACGACGTCGGCGTGAGCGACGTTGCGGGCGCCGAACAGCGACTTGCTCCACGCCACCTGGCGGTGCAGGATCGCGGGGCGGCACACCGCCAGGGCCGCGGCGAGGTCGTTGACCCACAACGAAAAGAGGTCACGCCACTGGTGGCAGGTGACCTCGTCGTAGCGGTCCTTGATGGTGGGGTCGATCTGGCAGAAGCGGCGGGCGGCGGAGAGGCTGAGGTCCGGTGCGATGCCCCGGAGGAGCTGGGCCAGGAACTGGTGCTGGCAGTGGGAATCGAGGTGTTGGTGGTCGTGCTCGTCCATCGGGGCAAGTCCGGGCAACGGGCAGCATACCCGACGCTGCCATGTATCGGTTCGGCTTTTCGATTCCGCGTGGATTCGGGGGCTTCCCGCGGGACCGCAAGGGTTTGCGGGCTGAAGAGGTTCTCAGACGTGGAGGATGGTCACGACGGTCCCTGCTGCGAGGCCCGGTTCAGGATGGATTCACCGGGCCGAACTTTTGACGGGGCACGGTGCGGTTGGCCCTCCCGACCTGGGGTGGGCACGGGTGTCCCTTTGGGATGCCCTGAAACGCAAGGAGTGCACCGATGAAGGCCAGCAGGATCGTCGTTCCGGTGGCGATGGGGGTTGGGGCGGGGATTCTCGTGGCGCTGGTGGGAGGCTGCCAGCCCAACCGGGGGTACTACGAGGAGCGCTACGACGATGAGCGGGTGATCACGCCGACTGGGGTGGGGGACACGATGGCGGTGTACCGCACCAGCGCCGCGGATGAGGCGGCGAGGGTGAGGACGACGACCGTGGCGCCGGTGCGCGACACCACCGTGGTGACGGAGGAGACCAGCGTGGTGCGGCGGGAGCCGAGCGTGGTGGTCGTCGACCGCGGCGCGGCCAGCCCGCTGCGGGTGGAGGTGATCACGCCTGCGTCGGGGCTGATCTGCGAGGACATCCCGGTGCGGTTCCTGGTGACGAACACCTCGGGGATGGATGCCCCCGACGCGTACGTGCAGGCGACGCTGCCCCCGGGGCTGCGGGTGGCCAACGGCGACACGCGGGTGTCGATGAACGTGGGGCTGGTGCCCGCGGGCGGGACGCGCGAGATCACGGTGCCGGTGCGGGCGGAGCGGCCGGGGAGCTTTCTGTCTCTGACGAGCGTGAGCACGGACCCCGATGTGCGGACCACGGCCGTGGAGACGGCGATGGTGGTGGGGCAGCCGGTGCTGAACCTGGTGCTGGAAGCGACGGAGCCGTCGGCTGATTCGAACATGGTGATCGTGAACCTGCGGGTGTCGAACACCGGGAACGTGGAGGCGCTGAACACGACGGTGAACGCGACGCTGTCACCCAACGCGCGGGCGCTGGACATGGAGCGCCTGACGTGGGACTTCGGCTCGCTGCTGCCAGGAGAGAGCAAGGAGGCGACGGTGCGGCTGGATGCCTTCCAGCCCGGCGTGGTGACGGGGAACGCGACGGCGACCGCGCGGTGCGCGGAGGCGGCGACGGCGAGTTTCGAGAAGATGGTGCGGTGAGAGAGGACGGTTGCGTTCGTAACGAGCCCCGAACGAAGTGAGGGGTGCTTGCGCGCACGGCGACGCTGAATACCCGGCCCGCTCACTTCGTTCGGGGCTCGTTCCGAACGTCTGTTACGAACGAACGTCGCGCTCTTCCTTCTGAAAGTCCGCGTTGATCGCCACGCCGGCCTTGGCGCCCTCGGCGGCGGCGACGATCACGAACTGCACATCGCGCGACGCGTCGCCGGCGAGGTAGACGTCCCTGACCTGCGTGCGCTGGCGGCTGTCGCGGTGGATGCCGCCCTTCTCGTTACGCACGCACCCGACGCTGAAGGGCAGGTCGCTGCGTTGCACCTGGTCGGTGTTGAAGAACAGCGCGGCCACGGGCAGCGGGTCGCCGGACTCGAACACGATGCGGGCCAGGCGGTGGGGCTCGTGGTGGTGCTCGACGCTGAAGTCCTGCTTGGGATCGCCGTAGAGGGGGGCGTCGGGCGTGCCGCCGGTGATGGTCTCGAGCTTGACGATGCGCTCGGGGCGGAGGGTGATGCCGAGCTCGGCGGCACGCCGGCGCTGGAGCGTGTTGAAGCGGTGGCCGTTGGAACAGGCGGTGATGTGGGGCGACCAGGTGCGCAGGTTCATGGCGGAGCCGAGGGCCTTCTTGGGCTCGCCGAGCGCTGCGATGGGCTGGTCGGCGTACTCGTAGCCGTCGCAGTAGGGGCAGTGGTGCACGCCCAGGCCGTAGAAGGCCTCGAGGTTGGGGATGTCGGGGAGGACGTCGGTGACGCCGGTGGCCAGGAGCAGCTTGCGGCCGGTGAAGGACTCGCCGCTGAGCAGTTCGACCTTGTAGCCGGGGTTCAGGCAGTCGGCCTTGGCGACGACGCCCTGCTTGAACTGCACGCCATAGGAAGCGATCTCTTCGCGCCCCAGGCGGAGGAGCTCCATGGGCGGGATGCCGTCGCGGGTGAGGTAGTTGTGGGCCCAGCGCGAGGCGTAGTTGCGCGGGTGGCCGGCGTCGATGACCAGCACGGAGCGGCGGCAGCGGCCCAGCACCAGCGCGGCCGAGAGCCCGGCGGGGCCGCCGCCGACGATCAGGACGTCGAAGTCGCGCGGGGGAGAGGGCGGGTGAGAAGAGTGCATCAAGGCACGCGGCCTCCAGACGTCCAGCTGGCAGGCAAGTTCAGGACACGCTGGCTCATGCCCGTTTCGTACCACACAGGCATGGTGAAGCAATGAAACGACGCGGGAAGCCGGGTGGAGCGCGTGAGGTTCCGGAGTTCCCGTCGGGCGGCGAGGCGCCGTCGGCGGAGGCGTACATCCCGGCGCGGGCGGTCTCGCTGAACGTGCTGCGGAAGGCGGTGCTGGTGTGCCGCGGGTGCGGGATCTGGAAGTGCGGGACGCGTGCGGTGTTCGGCGAGGGGAACGAGCGGGCCGGCGGGGTGATGTTCGTGGGCGAGCAGCCGGGGGATGTCGAGGAGAGGGAGGGACGGCCGTTCGTGGGGCCAGCAGGCCGGATGCTGGACAAGGCGATGCAGGAGGCGGGGATCGACCGGTCCAAGGTGTACGTAACCAACGCGGTAAAGCACTTCAAGTTCGAGCCGAAGGGCGAGCGGCGAATCCATAGCAAGCCGACGTCGAGGGAGACGCAGGCGTGCCGGCCTTGGCTGGAGCGCGAGATCGCAATGGTGAGGCCGCGGGTGGTGGTGGCCCTTGGGGCCACGGCCGCGCAGTCGCTGCTGGGGGCGAAGTTCCGGGTGACTCGTGAGGGCGGGAAGCTGATTGAGGGGACGCAGTGGGCGAAGTTCGTGCTGGCGACGGGGCATCCGTCGGCGATCCTGCGGAAGCCCTCGAGCGAGGAGCGACGCGAGGCGTACGCGGGCCTGGTGCGGGATCTGCGGGTGGTGGCGGGGGTGATGGTGGGAAGAGCGCGGAAGAGCGCGTGAGCTGAACGGTGACGTGAGTTGAGGCAGCGACGTCCGTAACGAGCCCGGAACGAAGTGACGGGTGTTCGACGCACGGGCGTAAGGAGCCTTCCGCGCGAAAGGCAGCACCGCCCGCTCACTTCGTTCGGGGCTCGTTGCGAACGTCACTTGATGTCCAAAAAGAGAGCCCCCCAGCAAGGGCCAGGGGGGCTTGGAGAGAGAGAGCTTGGTTGATCTTTCTGCTGCGTGTCAGTTCATCGTCTGCTCGCCGCCTTCGCCTGTTCCGAACGTGTCTTCGCCTGGCGTGTCTTCCTGATTGCAGCGGCGGGTGCGGCCGCGGAGCTGAGGGCGGACGTCCGTCCGCGGGTGCCGTCGTGGCATCACACCGGCGGCCCGCCGCGGTCGGTGTCCTGGGTCGTAGGGCGCGCCGCACCGATGTCGGTCCGGCGCTCGGTTGGTTCCGTGGCACGCCCCATGGCCCCGCGGCCCGGCGTGACGGCAGTGGTGGAGGTGGAGGCGGGCGAGCGGTTCTCGGCCGCGGTGACGTAGTTCATGTCGATCTCGGAGGCGGGGCGTCCGCCCATTGAGTTGGGCGAGTTGACGTGGGCGCCGGGGTCAACGCCGATGCCCAGGCGATCAACGAGCTCGCCGCCGAGCCATCCGGTGACCAGGGCCAGGCCGCCGCCGAGCACCGACATTGTCAGGGCGCCGTTGGTGGGCGCGGTGGTGTCGTTGTTGTTGCGGATGACCCAGCTGATCGCGAAGCAGGTGAGGACGATGACGTTGCCGATGGCGTGCCAGAGGCCGATGGCCTTTGCCCGCGTGTTGGCGGGGATGGCGAGCCAGTCGATGACGCCCGGCACGGCCGCGATCAGCCCGGCGATCACGCCCGCCATGATCATGTAGTACGAGGCATCGGCGAGGCGGCCGTTGCCGTTGAAGCGGTAGATGATGTCGAAAATGAGCGAGGTGGCCAGCAGGCCCAGCGGGAACACGATGAGCATCTGATGGAGTGGATGTCCCGCGACCTTGGCTCTGCTTTCCATGGACACCTCCCGTGGCGACCAGAGTTGAAGGGCGCGAGGTTTGCGGGGGGTGAAACTGGCCTTGCGGCGGGGGCTACCGTGTCGGCATGGCGACGCGGATGAAGCTGAAAACGCCGGGTGATTACCTGCTGCGGCGGGATGTGTGCTCGTACGGGTACTTCCTGCTGGCACCCAACCACTGGGACCCCAGGTCGGGGGTGTTCAGCCGGGTGTGCACGCTGGGGGATGGGCCGGCGCTGGTGGAGGTGGCGCAGGAGAAGGCTGGGGGCGAGCTGGCGGTGAAGGTGGGGCGGGCGCTTCTGAAGGAAGAAAAGAAGGAGCTGACGGTCCAGCTGACCCGCATGCTGCGGCTGGATGAGGATGCATCGACGCTGCGCGAGTTCCACGCCAGCGACCCGCGCTTCGCTGGGATCGGGCGCGGGCGGCTGTTCCGGTCACCGACGCTTTTCGAGGATGTGATCAAGACGGTGACGAGCTGCAACGTCACCTGGCCGAACACGGTGAACATGAACCGGCGAATCTGCGAGGTGCTCGGTGACGCGGTCGAGGTGAAGGGCGGGAAGCGGCACGGGTTCCCGTCCGCGACCAAGCTGGCGCGGACGCGGCCGGCGACGCTGCGGGCCCGCTGCCGCGTGGGCTACCGCGATGCACGGATCGTGGAGCTGGCGAAGCTGTTCACGCTGCCCAAGTCGCGCGGGGGGATCGATGTCGGGTGGATGGAAGACCCGGCGACACCGGATGAGCCGCTGTACGAGGCGCTGATCGACCTGCCGGGGATCGGGCCTTACGCGGCCGCGAACATCCTGCAGCTGCTGGGGCGGTACCACCGGCTGCCCTGCGACACGGAGAGCGTGCGGCACGGGAAGGCGGTGCTGGGGATGACGGGGAGCTCGGCGCAGATCATGAAGAAGATCCACGAGCACTTCGCGCCGATGGGGCGGCACGCGTTCCGCAGTTACTGGTTCGAGCTGTGGGAGTTCTACGAGAAGAAGCACGGGCCGAGCTGGACGTGGGAACGTGACAGCACGGGGAAGATGTTCACGGCGGCGGAGTTGAATAAGAAGTGACGGCTTTGGGTGGCCAGCCGCTCCGCGGCGGCCTCCGCTGTTGCATGGTCTGACGCAGCACGCACAACTTCAGCACCCGTTAGTCTGTCGCGAGAAGACCGCCGCGGAGCGGCGGGGTACCCAGGACAGGAATCACGCGCTGAAGTCGATCACCCGCCCGACCTGCACGCCGGTTGCGGCCGCGTTCTTGTCCGCGGGGTGGCGGTACATCGGGAGCGTGCCGGGCGTGGGCGCGGGGGCAACGAAGTCGGGCGTCTGCTGCACCTTCGCAGCGGCGAGGCGGGCGACGTTCTGCTGGAGCGGCTGTGGGCGGTGGCCGGAGAGCTGCACGGAGTCGCCGCTGGGGCGGACGGTTACGCCGCTGGCGGTGGTGATCGGCGCGGCGGGCGCAGGGCGGACCGGCGTCGACGGCGCGTAGGCCCGAGCGATGTGGAACGGCAGCGATGGTGGGGTGGGTGACGCGTCCATGCGTGAAGGCAAGGTAGCGGGGGAGTTGGTGGTTGCCAACGCGCAAGGGTTGCGGTGGAGGGGGTGTGGGAAAACCGGAAACCGGAAACCGGAAAGCGGAGAGCGGAAGGCGAGGGGCGGGTCTGACGGGTCGGGGATGTGAAGGTGAAGGGAGCGGGAGGACACAGTGACGAAGACGTCGCCATGGCACGCAGGGTCTGCGGCCCCCGAACCTGCACCTATCATCGCCCCCTATGGCTGAGAACACTGGTGCGAACTCGTCGTCCAAGGACCCTGTGCAGCTGCTGGGGGAGCGGTTCCGCGCGGGGATCGCGGCGGCGTTCCCGCAGGCCGCTGATGCCGACCCGGCGATCTCTGCGAGCAAGAACCCGGAGTTCGGCGACTACCAGTCCAACGTGGCCATGGGGCTGGCCAAGAAGCTGGGGATGAAGCCGCGGGAGGTGGCGGAGAAGATCGTTGCCTCGGTGCAGATCGGCGATATCGCGGAGGCGCTGACCCCCGCGTCCATCGCGGGGCCGGGGTTCATCAACATCCGGCTGCGGGGCGATGCTCTGGCGGCGCTGGTGCAGCAGATGGACACGCCGTGGCTGGGCATCGAGAAGCCCGCGCGTCAGAAGACGGTGGTCGTGGACCTGATGGGCGTGAACCTCGCGAAGCAGATGCACGTGGGGCACCTCCGGTCGCCGGTGATCGGCGATGCGATCGCGCGGGCGTTCGAGCGGCTGGGGGAGAAGGTGATTCGGCAGAACCACGTGGGCGACTGGGGGCTGCCCATCGCGATGGTGACCGCACGTCTCATGAAGCTGAGCGCGGCGGGCAAGATCAACATCGACACGCTGACGCTTGATGAGCTCGATAGTGCGTACAAGACCGCGCAGCAGGAGTGCCAGCGCGACCTCGCGGGGCTGGAGGCGGTCAAGAAGTACGGCCTGGGCCCCAAGGCGGAGGCGGAGCTGGAGGCGCAGGTCGGCGGCGCGACGGAGAACTTCATCGAGGCGCGGCAGACGCTGGTGAAGCTGCAGGCGAAGGAGCCCGCGACGTACGCGGTGTGGCAGAAGATCTACAGCGTGACGATGGCCGAGTGCCTCTCGGTCTGCCGCGTGCTCAATGTGGCCGTGACGGAGGCGCACAACGCGGGCGAGTCGAGCTACGCCGATGAGCTCTCGCCCATGGTGGCGGACCTGGAGCAGCGGGGGGTGGCGGAGGTGGACCAGGGGGCGCTGGTGATCCGGCTGGACAAGCCCGAGTGGGGCGGGATCAAGGAGCCGTGCCTGATCCGCAAGACCGACGGCGGGTACCTGTACGCGACGACGGATATCTGTGCCGTGCGGCGGCGCGTGCAGAAGCTGGGGGCGGAGCGGATCGTGTACGCCGTGGATCTGCGGCAGAACCTGCACCTGCGGCAGGTGTTCTTCGCCAGCAAGCGGGCGGGGTACGCAAAGAACGCGGGCACCGGCGAGGACGCCGTGATGGAGCACGCGGGCTTCGGCGCGGTGCTGGGGGAGGACGGGCGGCCGTTCAAGACGCGGTCGGGCGAGAGCGTGAAGCTGTCGGACCTGATCGAGGAGATGATCACGCGCGCCACCGCGGCGGTGATGCAGCGCAACCCGGAGGAGGCGCCCGAGCAGGCGCGGAAGATCGCGGAGGCGGTGGGCATCGCCGCGCTCAAGTACGCGGACCTGTCGACCGACCGCGTGAAGGACTACATGTTCAGCTTCGACCGGATGCTCTCGTTCGAGGGCAATACCGGGCCGTACCTGCTCAATGCCCTCGTGCGGATCAAGAGCATCTTCCGCAAGGCGGCCGAGCGCGGCGTCGCCGGCGGCTGGGAGAGCACGCCTCCAAGCGTGAGCGCACCGGCGGAGAAGCAACTCGCCCTGGCGCTGCTGCGGTACCCGGCGACGGTGCGGAGCGTGGCGGACCTGTGCGAGCCGCACCGGATGTGCCAGTACCTGTACGACCTCGCGTCGACGTTCAGCGCCTTCTACGAGAACTGCCCGGTGCTGGCGGCCGAGACCGAAGAGCAGCGGCGCGGGCGGCTGAAGCTGGCGGCGGTGACGGGGCGCGTGCTGGAGGATGGGCTGCACGTGCTGGGGATTCCGACTCTGGAGCGGATGTAGGGGCAGGTCAAGTAGGTCTGATAGGGCCCCTACGTCCTCTAGGTCCTATCTGACCTACGGAGATGTGCGCGTCAGTTTGGACCTCTTCCGCGCATTCGCCTTTGCGAAGTCCCCCAGCGCGTCCTTGCCGATCCAGCGAGTGGTGGGGTTGTCGGAGGCGGCGAGGCGCTGGGCGAGCTCGGTGCACGCGGGCCGGAGTGAGGGGCGGCGCACCCCCATCGCCCGCAGCGCCCAGCTGACACCCTTCTTGACGAAGTTGCGATCATCATCGGCGCAGCGCTCGATCAGCGGCAGGAAGGCGAGGAACTGCTCGTCGCTCGCCCACTTGTCGTGACCGGCCAGGCCGGCAAGGGTGGCGAAGGCGGCGCGCTTGACGAACTCGTGCCTGGACTTCGCCCACGGCTCGATGCGGCCCCATGCGAGGGGCGAGCGGTCATAGAGGCAGAAGCACGCGGTGTCGCAGGTCGCCCAGTTGTCGAAGGACTTCGTCCACCCGTCCATCTGCTTGACAGTGAGGGCGGCGGGGTCGGCGATGAAGCAGGCGATGAACTGCGCCTCGTAGACGCCGCTGTCCCAGAGCTTCTGGGCGAGTGCGTGGTCCTGGCCGATCTGCTTTGCGAGCTTTCGCATCGTTGGGATGGACATGCCCAGCACGCGGAGGCCGGTGGTGATGCCGAAGCGGTCCAGCCCAGCGGCCACCTTTGGGTCGGCGTGCTGCTCGATGAGAGCGAGGGCGTCGCGGGTGTTCATGCACTGAGGAGGATACAGACATGGAAAAGGCCGCCCCGCTGCGGGACGGCCTTGGTAGTGTCCTCGAACACCCGTCTCGGGAGACGGGGTACCCATGACGGCTCAGGCGCTCTGAGCCGCCAGCCCACGCGCGCTGCCCGCGCGACGCCCCAGCACCGGCGCCTCCGCCGGGGCTTCGGCCGCGGCGTGGTCCTCGCCGAAGCGGAACAGGCGGAAGCTGTTGCCGATGACGAAGACGTCGCCCGCGAAGTGGTAGAACGCGGCCAGGGGCAGGCCGATGCTGCCGATGCTGGTGAACTTGCCCGTCGCGGCCAGCACCAGGCCCACCAGCGCAATGAGCACGCTCATCACGATGTTCTGCGAGGTGATCGCCCGCGTGCGGCGGGAGAGCTCGATGAGGAAGGGGATGCGCGACAGGTCGTCGTTCATCAGTGCGACGCCCGCGGAGTTGGCCGCGATGTCGGAGCCTTCGAGGCCCATGGCGACGCCGACGTCGGCCTCGGCCAGCGAGGGGCCGTCGTTGATGCCGTCGCCCACCATCAGGGTGCGGAAGCCGCCCTTCACCATCTCCTTGATGAGCTGGTGCTTCTCTTCGGGGAGGCACTCGGCCTCGATGGCGTCAACGCCCACGTTCGCGCCCACGCGCTTGGCGACGCTCAGGCGGTCGCCGGTGAAGATGGCGATGTAGCGGATGCCCAGGTCGCGCAGGCGCTGCACCACGTGCTTGGTGTTGTGGCGGACGGTGTCCTCCAGGCCCACGGCCCCGAGGTAGCGACCGTCCTTCATCACGTGCACGCCGGTCATGCCCTCGATCTTGGACTCAACGCCCTCGACCTCGGCGCGGATGCCCGGGTTGAGCTCCATGAGCCAGGAGGCGCGCCCGACGCAGATCTCTCCGAGCCCGGTGCGGGCGCGGACGCCGCGACCGTGGATCTCTTCGGTGTTGGTGCTGCCGTCCACGGCGATGCGGGCGGCGCGGGCGGTGGTGAGGATGGACTGTGCGAGCGGGTGGTTGCTGTGCTGCTCGCCGTTGGCGGCCGCGGTGAGGAGCTCGGCGCCCTCGACGCCCGTCGCAGGCGCGAGCTTGGTGACCTGGAACTTGCCCGTGGTCATGGTGCCGGTCTTGTCCATGACGACGGCGGTGACGTTGCCCGCGGCCTCGAGGTAGTTGGGCTGCTTGATGAGGATGCCCAGGCGGGCCGCCGCGGCGAAGGCCGCGAGCATGGCCGAGGGGCTTGCGAGCAGCAGGGCCGAGGGGCAGGCGACGACGAGCACGGTCACGGCGGTGAGCATGGCGTCGCGCTTGACGGCCGGGTCATTCGACTGGCTCATCACGAACCAGGCGATGGCCGCGACGGAGAGGACGACGGGCACGAAGAAGCTGGCCACCTGCTCGATGAGCATCTGGCGGGGGGTGCGGCTCTGCTCGGCCTGGCGGATGAGCTGCGTCACGCGACCGATCGTGGTGTCGGCGCCCACCTGCGTCACCTGAATGTCGATGTTGCCGGTGAGGTTGCTGGTGCCGGCGTACACGGCGTCGCCAACGGTGACTTCGACAGGGGCCGATTCACCGGTGAGCGAGGCCTGGTTGAGCGTGGAGCGGCCGGTGATGATGCGCCCGTCGACGGGCAGGTTCTCGCCCGAGCGCACGCGGACGATCTCGCCGACCTTGATCTCGCGGAGGGAAACGCCCTCGAGCTCCGCGCCGTTGCGGACGACGCGGGCGACGTCGGGGGTCAGCTTGACGAGCTGCTCGATGGCCCGCTGGGCGCCACTGGCGCTGCGGCGGACGAGCTGGCCGAAGACGACGAGGATGAAGGCGAGCCAGCCGGCCGTGGTGTATTCACCGATGGCGAGGGCGGCGACGATCGCCAGGGCGGCGAGGGAGGAACTGCTGATCTTGAGCGAGCGCAGCTCTGTGACGGCCGCCATGAAAAGGGGGATCGCGAGGAGCACCGCGCCGATCATCGCCGGCAGCTTGGCGATCTCCGAGCTGCCCGTTCCGAAGATGGTGGCGATGGTGGTCGCGAGCACCAGGATGCCGCCCACGAGCGTGAAGAGGATCCAGCGCTCGATGGAGATCTCGTGGTGCGAGCAGCACGTGGGGTCGCTGGGGTCGTGCACGTGGTCATGCTTGTGGGAGTGCGCGTGAGGTGCGGCGGCGGCGTGATCGTGAGCCATGATCGGGGCTGCTCCAGTCGATCCATGAACCAGAGGAACTACAGGCCGCGGCGAGAAGGCCGCGGGGGGCTAACAGTATCGCAACCTCCGCCGCCGGTGTCCTGTGGATGGGGATACCGACGGCGCGGGCGGGCGACCGGTACCATTACGCCCTGCCCCATCAGCCGGTTCGAGCCGGGTTTTGATCGGGGTGTCTTCAAGGGCGGGCGCGCCCTCCCCTCAACAGGAAGCCTGACCATGGCCCAGCGCAAAGGCCGCGCGAGTTCGCAGAATGATGACCGTCCGGTGGTGACGGTGCTGGGCCCGGGGCAGATGGGGCTGGTGTGCGCGGGGCTGCTGGCGGCGGGGGGGACGGGGCCGGTGCCGACGGACGTGGAGCCCTCGGGGGGCAGGCCGTTGTGCCGCCCGGTTCGGGTGAAGCTGTGGGGGCACGATGATGTCGAACTGGGGCGTTTGTCCCAGACGCGCAAGAGCCCCCGTCTGGAGGGGTTCCGGCTGCCTGATGAGGTGGAGGTGGTGCTCAGGGATGACGCGGCGGTGGCGGACGCCTCCCTGATCGTGTCGGCGATCCCCGTGCAGTACATCCGCGATGTGTGGACGCGCCTCTCGCCGCACGTGCCCGCGGGGGCGGGGGTGCTGAGCGTCGCGAAGGGCATCGAGAACATGACGCTGCTGCGGCCGACGCAGGTGGTGTCCGATGTGCTGCGGCAGACGGGGAAGGACAACCCGGACGCGAGGCCGCGGCGGTACGCGTGTCTGTCGGGGCCGACGATCGCGGCGGAGCTGTCACGGTGCCTGCCCGCGGCCATGATCGCGGCAAGCGATGACCTTGCGTTTGCGCGCGAGGTGCAGTGCCTGTTCGGCAACTCGTGGATGCGGATCTATACCAACCCGGACATGCTGGGCGTGGAGCTCGCAGGTGCGGTGAAGAACGTGATCGCGATCGCGGCGGGGATCGTTGACGGCCTGCAGGCGGGCAACAACGCCAAGAGTGCGCTGCTGGCGCGGGGGCTGGCGGAGATCGCGCGGCTGGGGCTGGCGATGGGGGCGCAGCATGACACGTTCTTCGGCATCGCGGGCGTGGGTGACCTGGCGACCACCTGCTTCTCGCCCGAGGGCCGTAACCGCTCGTGCGGCGAGGCGTTGGGGAAGGGCGTGAAGCTGGCGGACTACCTGCGGACCTCGCCGTACGTCGTCGAGGGTGTGGCGACGACGAAGTCGGTGATGGAGCTGGCGCGGAAGTACCGCGTGGACATGCCGATCACGAGCGCGGTGCACGCGGTGCTGTTCGAGGGCATGGACCCGATTGAGGCCATCGGGCAGCTGATGGCGCGGGAGATGAAGGCCGAGAAGGTGGGATGAAGCACCGGCTGGAGATCGAGGGCTGGATACGGGTGGTGCTGTGGTGCACCATCGCGACCATCCCGCTTGCGGTGCTGGTGCTGGTGGTGGCAAAGGCGACGTGGGTGGTCGTTCTGCCGGGGCTCGGCGTCGCGGTGATCGCGGGCGCGGCCCTGTTCGTCATCCTTGAGAACATCCAGCGCATTCACTACCAGTCGCGGGTGGGTAAGGCGTGCGTGCGGTGCGCGTACGACATGCGCGACAACCTTGAGGGCACGTGCCCGGAGTGCGGGCTGGAGCGGGCGGCGCAGGTGCCGTATGAGATACCGGCGTCGATGCTGCGGCGGGTGGGGATGCTGCTTGGGGGCGTGGTGGTGCTCGGGCTGCTGGCGCGTTTCGGTATCGTGTGGCTGCCGCGGTTGTAGTCGCGGCGGGAAGTGTCTGCCGGCGCGTCCAGGTGATGTGGTCGAGCGTTCTAGGAGGCTGATCATGAACACGGGTGTGCGTTTGCTCACGGGTTTGCTGGTCGCGGTTTGCCTCGGGCTTGTGGCTGGGTGCGCCGGCCGCCCCGCAGAGCGTGCGCCGGAGCACCCGAGTGCTTCCGTGCCGCTCCGCACGTCGGTGAAGGTCGACGAGGCGAAAGCGCGCGAGCACGCCGTGGCCGGACACCAGGCCTTCGCCGCCCAGGACTTCGAACGGGCGGCGGCGGAGTACGGCGCGGCCATCGACGCCGGCTACGACGCCCTGATCGTGCACTTCCGCTACGGCTATTCCATGCACGTCACCGGTCACCCGGCCCAGGCCCTCCCGCATCACATCAAGGCGGTGGAGATCCCGAACCCTGCGTTGAAGATCGACGCGATGTACAACGCGGCGTGCGCGTGTGCGCTGCTGGGTCGCAAGGATGAGGCGCTGTCGTGGCTGTCGAAGGCGATCGACGCGGGCTTCAAGGACCTGGAGCAGGTCCTGCAGGACCACGACCTGGACTCGCTGCGGGGGAATGCGGAGTTCCAGCGGCTGGTGCGGTCGATTCCAAGCGGGCGCTGACGCACCTTCGGCTCAACGGGATGACTTGCGGGCTTTGGGTCGCGCGCGTGCCGACGACGCGGCGGGCTTAGGCGTCGTGATGCCGAGAGGCTTCAGGCGTGGATCGCTCCAGCCAAGGCCCTTGCGCTTCCGCGCGATGGTGAGCGCGAGGTCGACGGGCGTGCGGCCGTCCTCGTCCTTTAGATCGACCCGGCCGCCGTGGTCGACGATGAGTTGCATGCACTTCGCCACGGCATTCACAGTGCGCCGCTCTTCCTTCTCGTACGTTTGATGCACGAAGACGCAGGCGTGCAAGGCTGTGCTCTTCCCGAGGCCCTGATGATTGGGGTCAGCACCGTTCTCGAGCAGGAACTTGACGTTCGCGACCGTCCATTCATGGCGGCGAGCATGAGTGCGGAGTAACTGCCCCAGTTCGGCACGTTCCAGTCGATGCCGCGGCTTTGCAGGAGCTCCATCAGCCACTGCGGACCGCACGAGCCCACCTCGACGGCGACAGGAGTTACGAACCCGCCCGGCGGTTTGATGGAGGCGCCCCGGCGCACAAGTTCGCCGATCGCCCACCAGTCGCCCCTGATCTGCGCGAAGTACAGGGGCGTCCACCCGCCAGTCCCATTCCCGTCAGGGTCCAGCCCGGCCTTGATGTACTTGCGAATGTTGAACTGCGGCGACGAAAGGTCGTACACCGGGTCGATGGCGGGCATCTTCGCCTTGGTGGAGGCTGCATTGGTGGCCGCTGCCTTGGTGCTCTTCGTCTTCATGACTGTCTTCCTCACGCTGGAACCTCTTTGGTTGGTCGGCCCGGAAGCGGACGGGTCAGTGCTCACACCACCACCGCCGGCGTCTCCACCTCCGCCACCCAGTCCGTAACGCTTGGGTCGGGCAGCTTGTCGGATACGCCGGGCACGCTCAGGTGCTTGAGCATGTTGAGGCACTGGGCTCGGTGGTGCATCGCGTGCGTGCAGATGTGCACGATCACCGCGCCGTGCGTGAAGGTGTAACGCTTCTTGGTGCCGTCCTCGCCGGGCCAGTCCAGGTGGACGGTGTCGGCGAAGTGGCTGGCGCGGCTGGCCTGCACGGTGGCCGCGAGATCACGCTCGGCTACGTCGAGCAGCTTCAGCAGCTCCGCGGGCGTGCGGTCCATGGCTTCGGTGGGGATATGCGGGTACTTGGGCACGCTGTGCAGCATGGGGCGGGGCGTGCGCCCGGCGAGGCGGTCGGTCCAGCGGCGGGTCGCGCTGATGATGTGGGTGAGGTTCTCGTGCAGCGAGCCCAGGCCGATGGGGAACTTCTGGTGGAACTGCTCGCGGGTGAGCTTCTCGCACAGGTGCAGGACGGTGCGGGTGGCCCAGGCGTCGTGCCGAAGCAGGATGTCGGTGGGGTCAGTCGTTGCCATTGAGTCCTCTTCGTTCGCCCCAGCGTCAGTCCGCCAGCGGCTCCAGCATCGCCACGATCTTCTCGAGGTTGCCGCGGTTGTCGAACACCTTCTCCGCCGCCTTGCGCCGCTCGTGCAGGTACATCTCGCCCGCGCCCGGGTGGGTGGCTTCCATCCGGTCCACGAACTTCCACTCCCGCTCGCTCAGCTTGAGCTCCCCGCCCGCGGTCAGGGACGGGCTCCGCCGCGGCGTCTTCCGCGGCTTGCCCTCGAACTTCGCCAGCCGCATGCGGGCGTAATCGATCGCCCGCAGCCCCATGGGGTCGCGGGCGTTGGGGTCGGCGCCGTACCGCAGCAGCACCTCGACCACGTCGGCCATCACGGTGAAGTTGCGCACGAGACGGATGATCGCGGGCGTGCCGCCCTTGGTGCACCAGTTGGGGTCAGCCCCCCACGACAGCACCTCGTTCACCTGCTCGGCGTCCGCCTTCTTCACCCGCAGGATGAGCAGGCGGCGCTTGTGGGAGTCGGGCAGCTTCTTGAGGAACTCGTCGCCTTCGTTCATGGTGGCCTCCGCGCGCCAGTCTACCGCGACAATGCCGCTGGACACCATCCGTTTCACCGCGGCCCGGGTGAGAAGAGGTCCCCCAGCGCCGACTGGAGTGTCGGGAACAGAAACTGGAACCCCTCCTCGCGGAGGCGACGGGAGACGCAGTACCGCCCGTAGAGGGCCAGCTCGGGGTCGGTCCGCATCACCAGCGGTGCGCCCAGCCGGACCAGGAACGCCGGCGCGGGCAGGCCGATGGGCATCCGCACGGCCCGGCGCAGCTCGCGCATGAACTCGCGGTTGCTCACCGGGTGCGGGGCGGTGGCGATGTACACGCCCTCCATGGCGGGGCGGTCGATCGCCCGCTCAAACAGCGCGTTCATGTCCGCCTCGTGGATCCAGCTCATGCCTTGGCGGCCGTGCCCGGTGTGGCCGCCCAGGCCCAGGCGCGCCAGGCGTGCGAGCTTGGTGAGGGCGCCGCCGTTGCGCCCGAGCACGAAGCTGGTACGTAACACGACCCCGCGCGTGCCCAGCGGCAGGGCCTGCTCGAACGCCTCTTCCCACGCGCGCCCGACCGTGGGCGCAAGGCCGTAGCCGAACGCGCTGTCCTCGTCGCACACGGCCTCGGGCGGATCGCCGTAGATGTGGGCGGTGCTCATCTGCACCCAGACGCTGGGAAACTTGCCGCGCTCGCGGAGTGCCTGCCCCAGCACGCGCGTCGCCTCCACGCGCGAGCGGAGGATCTCATCGCAGTGGTCGGGCGTCTTGATGCAGTCGACCGTGCGGCCGACGAGGTTGACCAAGGCGTCGGCGCCGTCGAGGGCTGCGGCCCACGTTCCGACCGTGCGGGCGTCCCACACCTCGTGCCGCCACGGGCCGGGGCGCAGCACGCTCCGCGAGAGGATGGTGACGCCGTAGCCCTTGCCGCTGAGGTGACGCGCGAGCGAGAGGCCCAGAAAGCCGCTGCCCCCCGCGATGACCACGCGCGGGCCAGTCGTCACTTCTTGCCCTTCACCTTCTGAACGACGAACAGCACAATGATGACGATCAGCAGAACGCCGACGATCTTGCCCATGTGCTGGGAGACCGCAAACTCGGAGTCCCCCGCGGGCCGCTGGGCTTGCGCCATGGTGGTTGTAAGCATGGTCGCAGTGTACAGACGCCCGCCGGGTCCGTTGAGCGGCGGTTCCGCACCCTAGGCTTGCCCATGCTCGCGGCCAGCGACGTTCACTTCAGCTACCCGCGCCGCACGGTGCTCCAGGGCGTCACGGCCGAGTTCCCGGCGGGCGTGGTCACCGCCCTCATCGGCCCCAACGGCGCGGGCAAGAGCACGCTCCTGCGGCTGCTGCTCGGCCTGGTGCGGCCCGCCGATGGACGCGTCACGCTCGGCGAGCGTGCCGTCGCATCAATCCCTGACCGCGAGCGCGCGAAGCTGATGGCCTACGTCCCCCAGCACAGTCAGGTCGCGTTCCCCTTCACCGCCGCGGAGGTCGTGCGTCTGGGCCGCTACGGCGCGGGCGAGGGGGGGGCCGACGCGCTCGTGCCCCAGGCTCTCGCGAAGCTCGACATCGCCGATCGCGCCGGCGATCTCTTCGGGCAGCTGAGCGCCGGCCAGCAGCAGCGCGTCACGGTCGCCCGCGCCCTCGCTCAGCTTGAAGGCCACCCGGGCCCCCAGTACCTCATCGCGGATGAGCCTGTCTCGGCCATGGACCCCAGCCACGCCCTCCGCACCATGGACGTGCTCCGCGACCTCGCGGCCAAGGGCTCCGGCGTCGTCGTCGTCCTGCATGATCTGAGCCTTGTTACGCGGTATGCCAACCGAGTGGTGGTGCTCGATTCGAGCGGCAGGGTGGCCGCGGGCGGGCCCACGCGCGACGTGCTCACCCCCGAGCTGCTCCAGCGGGTCTACGGCGTCACCTTCCAGCGGCTGATCGACCCCGCCGCCCCCGACCACCCCGGGGTGCTCGTGCCCGCCCGTCCCGTATAATCGGGCGGCGTGAACAACCTCAACATCAACTGGCATCTGGTCCTCGTGATCTTAATCGCGCTCAGCTCGCTGATCGTGAAGATCGTCACGGCTATGCGCGAACAGGCCGAGAAGCGCGAGCGCCAGCGCCGCAAGGAGCAGGCCGAGCTCGACGCCCTCCGCACCGGCCCGCGGGCGGGCGCCCCTGTCGAGACCCCCACGCTCCCCCCGCAGGTGCAGGCCCAGCAGTCGGCCCGGGCCACGCTGGAGGAGATGGCCGCGAAGCGGCGGGCGCAGATCGAGGAACTCCGCCGCCGGCGCGCCGCCGCCGGTGGGGCAATCACGGTGCCCCCGCCGCCCCAGCCCGCGCCCCAGCGGATGCCTGAACCGCGTCCCATGCCCGAGCGGACCACGCGTCCGACGCCCACGGCCATGCCCTCCAAGGAAGGCGGGGAGTCGGCCCGGCGGGTTAAGGCCGAGTCCGAACGTCAGCAGCGGGTGCAGCAGAACCGCGAGCGCCAGGCCCGTGTGGAAGCCGCGAACAAGCAGCGTGAATCGGCCGAGCGGGACCGCACGGCTCGCGACTCCCGCCGCCGCAACGAGCGTCGCGAGGTCGCCAACCGCGAGGCCGAGGCCAAGACCCGCGCCGCCGTCGAGGCGATTGAGCAGCGGGCCGCCGCCGTGCGCGGCACGAGCGAGCCTGAGCCCGCGCCTGCCAAGCCGCAGGCCGCCCGCCCGATCGGGCGGCGTGACCTGGTGCTCAACCCCCGGGAAATCCGGCGGGCGATCGTGCTCCAGGAGTTGCTCGGGCCGCCCATGGCCCTGCGGCAGTAAGTAGCGTGACGGCGGGTCGGCAGTCACACCCGCCCGTCCGTATACTCGCGGCCCATGCAGCACCGCCGGCTCCTGCTCCTCGTGCCCACCCTTCTGCTGCTCGCCAGCGCCGCGACACTCACCGGTTGCGAGGCCATCGGCGTCGAGATGAAGCCCGGCGCCAAGAGCGTGCTCGAGGCTTTCGCCCCGCCCAGCCCTGCTGACGCGGCCAAGTGGGCCGTGGACCCCTATGACCCTGATAAGCGTTACCGCGGCACGCTGCTGCTCGCCAACGCCCCCTTCGCGGGCGAGCCGGTGTATATCCAACTGTTTGTGGACAACGTGAAGGACACCGACCCGGGCGTCCGCGCCGCCGCGGCCCGCGGGCTGGGCACTCACGGCGCTCCCGAGCACGCGCCGCTGCTCATCGAGCGCCTGAGCGATGAAGACCCGATGGTCCGCACCGAGGCCACCCGCGCCCTCCAGCGCATCCACAGCACCGCCGCGATCGAGCCCCTGATGGCGCGCCTCGACGTGGAGAAGGAGACCGAGCCGGGCGTGCGCATGGAGGCCGCGAGCGCTCTGGGGCAGTACCCCGAGAACCGCGTGGTGGAGGCGCTGATCAAGGCCCTCGCCGACGAGAACCTCGCGGTCAACCGCAACGCCCAGGCCTCGCTCCGCACGCTCACCGGCCAGGACTTCGGCATCGACCGCGCCCTGTGGCTCTCGTGGTACGGGTCGAACCAGAACCTCTTCGCCGCCCGCAGCGTGTACGTCTACCCCGTCTTCAACCGCGGCAAGAAGTGGTGGGAGCACATCCCGTTCATGCCCGGCCCGCCCAACGAGCAGGCGGGCGTGCCGGTGGGGATGGTTCCCGGGACGGTGAAGTAGGTGCCGGTTTGCAAGCCGCGGTGAGCGCCGCGGGTTCGCTCATCACTTCGGCCGCGGGACCTCGCGCTCGACCCACTCCCGCAGCAGCTGGTTGAACCGCGCGGGCTCGTCCATCATCAGGAAGTGCGACACGCCCTCCCACGTGTGGTACTCGAGGTCGGGAACCAGCCCCTCCACGTGCGTGCGGTACCCCTCGGTCCAGAACGGCGACTTCGCCATCACCGCGAGCACCGGCACCTTGATCGGGTCTTCGGTCCAGATCGACGGGTCAGCCGCGGCCTCCATCGTGCGGACCATCACGTTCTGCGGCGTCGCCGCCATCGACGCCTTCACCCGTTCGCGCATGGCGGGGTCCTTCATCGGGGCGAGCATCGGCGTGAGGAACTGGTCGATCCACGTGCGGTACTCCGGGCCGCGCAAGGGCTGGAGGAACTGGTCCATCATCTCGGGCGCGAGCATCGGCCGCAGTGCGCCATCGACCACCACCAGGCCGAGCGTCTTCTCCGGGAAACGGCGGTAGAACTGCCGCACCAGCGGCGTGCCATTGCTGTGCCCGACGAGCACCGCCTGCGCGACGCCCCCGTCCTGCATCACCGCCGCCACGGCGCCGGCCTGCGAGTCCATCGTGTAGCTGCTGTCGGGCTTGTCGCTGCCGCCGTGCCCCGGCAGGTCGACCGCGATCAGCGTGAAGCGGTCGCGCAGCCCCGGGTCGTTCATCTGGGCTTCCCAGAACGAGCCGCGGCTGGCCCACCCGTGCACGAACACGATCGCCGGCTGGCCGCGCCCGCGGACCTCGTACGCGACCTTCGAGCCCTCGTAGGTCGCGCTGTGCGTGCCCTCGGGCACGCGTCGCCCGGCGCAGCCACCAGCGCCGAACGCAAGGACAACGACGAGGACAACCGACAGCAGAGACAGGAGGCGGGTCATGGTTGTACTCCCACGGGTTCGCGAGTAGACACCGGAACGGGGTGTCGCGCCAGCAGCGTAGGGTTTCGCGGAGCAGTGCGGCCGTCAAGCCCAATCGAGCTCATCGGCCATGGCCAGCAGTTTCAGCGTTGTGTTCCAGTTGCGGGCCGTGCCCACGCCCACCGCCTTCTCGACCCCCGCCAGAGATAGCTTGGACTTGCCGACGCCGTCGGGGAAGTCGATGAAAACCTCACGCCCGACCAGGCGCAGCTGCTCGTTGCCCCGCTTCACCTGATCGAGCGCCGCGCCCGCACCCGCGGAGGGCTTGCCCTGCAGGTAAACCACCAGCAGCTTCGCAGGCTCGTTCTCCGCTCGCGCCGCGAACGGGTTGGCCGCGACGGCCATGTGCAGCTCGGCACGGGTCCGCAGCACCACCGCCGGACGGAACCCGCCTGCCTGCTCGATCTCGCCCTCGAGCTTCGCGGCGACGCTGGCGAGCCCGGGCCCCGCCCAGCGGAACACCACATTCCCCGACTGGATGTACGTCCGCACATCCAGCATCCCCACCCGCTCGCAGCACTCGCGCAGCACCTGCATGGGCAGCGAGCGGGTCGAACCGACGTTGATGCCGCGGATGAGCGCGACCCCGATGGCCATAGGGCCGCGAGCATACAGTGGGCCATTCGCTCGGGGCGCGGCGTCCACAGGGGCCGCCGCTGAGAAGCACCCGTGGAACCTGATCCGGTTCGCACCGGCGTAGGGAAGCGATCAGTGGACCAAGAACAACATCCCGACCTCGCCCAGCTGCGCGCCCTCGCCGAGCGCGCCGTCACCGAGGGCCGCTGGACCCTCCGCCTCACCACCCACGTCGCCCTGGGCGGCCTGGGATCGGTGGGCATCATGCCTACCCGCGGGGGCGAGGCCGTGGTGGTCCGCTTCTGGGACTTCAACGGCGACGTCCAGCGCCTGCAGTCCGGCAACGCCGGCGAGCTCAAGCCCACCATCCACGAGCGGCAGTTCACCGCCAATCCTGAGAACAGCCGCAGCCTGATCGGCCAGCTCGCGCTGCTCAACGTGCCGGTGCTGCCCGCGCCCGGCGGGCTCACGGTCGACGGCGTGCTCTACGAGATCTACTGCGAGCGGGGCCAGCATTCCACCACCATGCGGTGGGTGAGCACGGCCCCCAAGGGCTGGGAGACCGTGGCCGTGTGGTTCCAGGCCGCATGGGCGGGGCTGTCCAACGGCATCGGTGGTTCCGCGACCGAAACCGATGAGAGCAACGACTGAACGAACGAACCGGGCCAGCGAGGCCATCGACCGAGGCTTGACCAATGACCAATACCGCACCAACGACGCGACTCCGCCTGCCCCTCCACGGCGCCCGCAACCCCGGCAATGATGGCGGCGTGACGACGCCTGGGTCCTTCGCGCTCCGGCACGATGTCGGAGGTCCGCTGATGTTCGCCAGCCCTGATACCCCCGGCATGCCGCGGGCCAGCGATAAGACGGCTTGGGACTTCCTGCCCGAGGGATGGTCGGTCGAGCGCACCGACGCCGCGGGCGCGGCCGACTGGAAGAGCACGAAGGCGGGCCTCGCGTGGATGGGGCGAGTGGCGAGCGCGAACCCGAATGTGCCCGATGCCGAGGCCGCGCCAGAGAACGACGGCCCGCGGGGCACCACCGCCTGCTCCTGCTGCAAGAACGAGGCGACCAAGCAGGTCGAGTTCACCACCGCGCGTGGCGAGCACGTCCGCGTCACCTACCCGCGGGCGTTCACGCCGGTTACCCAGCTCGAGTTCGCCCGCCTCGGCGTTGTCACACCGCAGATGCGCCGCGTTGCGGAGCGCGAGCCGCACTTCGAGACGCTCTTCCCCGGCAGGGCCGCCGAGGCCGTGCGCGACGAGGTGGCCGCGGGGCGCATGGTGATCCCCGCGAACGTGAACCACTTGAGACATCGCCTGGACCCCATGTGCATCGGGCGGGCCAGCCGCACCAAGATCAACGCCAACATGGGCGCGAGCCCGGTCTCCAGCGGCACCGACGAGGAAATCGAGAAGCTCGACTGGGCGGTGAAGTGGGGGGCCGACACGGTGATGGACCTCTCCACAGGCGGCGACATCGACGCCTGCCGCGAGGCTTTCTGCCGGCACTCCACCGTGCCGATCGGTACCGTGCCGATCTACTCGATGATCATCGGCCGCAAGATCGAAGACCTCGACTGGCCGACCATCGAGGCGAGCCTGCACCACCAGGCGCGTCAGGGTGTGGACTACTTCACCATCCACGCGGGCGTCCGCCGCGCCCACCTCAAGTACGTCAAGAACCGCCTCATCGGCATCGTCAGCCGCGGCGGGTCGCTTCTGGCTAAGTGGATGCTCGTCCACAACCAGGAGAACATCATGTACACGCGCTGGGAGGAGATCTGCGACATCCTCCGCCAGTACGACGTGACGTTCTCTATCGGCGACGGCCTCCGCCCCGGCGGCCTCGCCGACGCCACCGATGACGCCCAGCTCGCCGAGCTCGAGACCCTCGGCGAACTGACCGAGCGCGCCTGGCGCCGCGGCGTGCAGGTGATGATCGAAGGCCCCGGCCACGTGCCCTTCGATCAGATCGAGTACAACGCCAAGGTGCAGCGCACGCTCTGCCACGGCGCCCCGTTCTACGTGCTCGGCCCGCTCGTGACCGACATGTTTCCCGGCTACGACCACATCACCAGCTGCATCGGCGCTACCAGCATGGCCTACCACGGCGCGGCCATGCTCTGCTACGTGACGCCCAAGGAGCACCTGGGCCTGCCCAAGAAGGACGACGTGAAGCAGGGCTGCATCGCCTACAAAATCGCCGCCCACGCCGCGGACGTCGCGCTCGGCATCCCCGGCACCCGCGACCGCGACGACGAGCTCACTAAGGCTCGGGCCGCGCTCAACTGGGAGAAGCACTTCGAGCTCTCCTTTGACCCCGACACCGCCCGCGCCTACCACGACGAGGACCTCGACGTCGACACCGACTTCTGCGCCATGTGCGGGCACGACTGGTGCAGCGTCCGCATCAGCAAGGAAATCCAGGAGTTCGCCAGCGGCAAGGCCGAGGGCTTCGAACGCGTGGGCGCGAACGGTCGCGTGGGCGCCGCGGTGAAGTCCGCCGCGCTGACCCCCGAGCAGCAGGCCATCCTCGAGAAGCGCGGCGTGCTCAGCCCTGAGGAGATCCACAAGCTCGCGAGCAAGACGAAGAAGGCGATGGCCCAGCGAGCCCCGAGCGTCAGCGAGGGGTCTTCCGATGCGGACGGCAAGCTCTCTTGCCACAGCGACTACGTGGACCCCGAAACAGCAAAGCAGGTCCAGCGCGAGGTGCTCGTGCAGGTGGACGTGCGGCCGGCGCTGGGGATCCGCAAGGACGACCGGGTCATCTGAACATGGACATTGGAAGCTGGCCTGAGTGGGCAGAACTGAACTGCGATGAGTTCCGAGTGCTATGCGCGGAACTGGCCGGTGCCGTCGCGGAAGGGTCTGCGGAAGTCCTCGAGCAAACACATCCCTTGGATGGGATCATGCACGGCGGCAAGTGGGTAGATGACATGCTGTATTGGAAGATTCGCAACCTCGCAACCGGCGCAGTGTACGTGTTGGACGCAGACACCTACCACGGGTTGTGTTTATGGCATCTGGATCGATCAACTCACCTGTGACCGGTTTCAGGTCCGTCGTTGCTACAATCCTCCGTGGGCATCACCTCCCACATCATGGCCATCGAACGTATCCAGCAGCGACTCCGCCGCACCGCCGCCGCACTCGACGCCGCGGGCATCCGCTACGCCGTCGTCGGGGGTAACGCTGTTGCCGCGTGGGTGGGGCGCGTAGATCCCGGCGCGACTCGCGCCACGAAGGACGTGGACATCCTGGTCCGGCGCGCGGATGTACCCCGCATCACCGCAGCCCTGACCTCCCTCGGCTACGCCCGCGAAGACCTGCGCGACCTAGTGCTCTTCATCGACCCCGACGAGCCCAGCAAGAAGTCGGGTGTGCACCTGGTTTGGGCAGGCGAGCGCATCCGGCCATCGTACATAGTCCCCTCGCCGGACGTAGAGGAGGCAGTACGTGACCCCGAAGGTTTCTGGGTGCTGGACCTGCCCGCGCTCGTCCGTATGAAGCTCACGAGCTTCCGCCCCATCGATCAGGTGCACGTGGCCGACATGCTGTCAGTGGGCCTCGTCACGGAGCCCGTGCGTGCGTCGCTGCCCCCGGATCTCCGCGCGCGGCTGGCCCAGGTGGAGCAGAGCGCGGACCAGTAGAGCCATGTTCGGTACCAAAAAACAGAAGGACCCCAAGCCCCTCCCCACCCGCGTCACCATCGAGGGCGACGACGTGCACGTCTTCGCCGGCGACACCCTCATCGAGTCCTTCCGCTGGCCCGACCTCGTCTCCGTGAGGGCCTGGAAGCAGGACTGCTGGGGCGTCGACCGCATCTGGCTCGGCTTCGATGTCGAGGGCAGCAGCGACCCCGTGTGCGTGCACGAGGAGATGACCGGATACGACGCCCTCGTCACCGAGATGCAGCGCCGCTGCGAGCACTACCGCGCCGACTGGTGGAGCGTGGTCGCGTTCCCCGCCTTCGATGAAAACCACACGCAGGTATGGGCGCGGCTGCCCGATCCGCCTCCAGCCGTCATCATCCGCGACGAAGTGCCCACTGACCGCGAGCACATCCACACGGTGCACTCACAGGCCTTCCCCACGCCGGCGGAAGCCAATCTGGTCGATGCTCTTCACTCCGCCCGCGCCCTCACCTTCTCGCTGGTGGCGCAGGTTCACGGCCGCGTCGCCGCCCACGTCGCCGCCAGCCCATGCACGCTGAATCAAAAGGGCGAGCCACGGATCCTGGGCCTCGGCCCCATCGGCGTGCTCCCCGAGCACCAGCGGCAGGGCCTCGGCTCCGGCCTGATCCGCACCCTCATTGCCCGCGCGGCCGACCGCCGCTTCGACGCCATCGTTGTCCTCGGCGACCCCGACTACTACGCCCGCTTCGGCTTCATCCCCGCCGAGCACCGCGCCCTCACCTGCATCTACGACCCGCCGCCGGGCGCGTTCCGCGTGCTGGAGCTGCGACCCGCCGCGCTGAAGGGATGCTCGGGGCTCGTCGAGTACCACCCTGCCTTCGCGTCATTCGTCTGAAGCGGCTGCGGAGTGAACCCCACCTAACCAAGCTCACCTGTCCTCGCAGCCGGCCACACTGATGTGCTAGCTTGTCACACATGTTCACATACGCCAGAACTACCCGTGGTCTGATCGCCCTCTCGGCTCCGGCACTACTGGCCTTTGCAGGATGCAAGGAGAAGGCCGAGAACACCGCGTCCGCCCCCCGCGCGGTGGGCAACCAGCCGGTGCAGGTAGAGAGGGCGCCCAACACCGAGAATCGCCGCGATATCCATCGAGATCTGCGAGAGCGGGCCCTCACATTCCGGGTCCCCGCAGGCACACCCCGGGTCACCCCTCATCAGGTTCACGGGATCGTCGTTGATTGGGGGATGGACATCGGTACCACAACCGTCGTGTTCATGAACGACGGATCGGCCAGTGTTTACGTCTCCGGTGGAGGTGGGGTGATCGGCGCGGGAGACCAACCGGGCGTGCGCGACGCGGGAATCAAGGTGCTGGACGAGGCTGCACAGGTGCTGCCACTCATGTCGCCCTCCCCACTCATTCCGTTACCCGGTGTAGAGGAGATGCGGTTTACGGTGATCACCGATCAGGGGCTGTTCACCGCAAGTGACTCGGTGGCACAGTTGAGCAGCGGTACGGGTCCATTCGCGGAGCTCGGTAATCGGGTTCAGGAACTGATCTTTGCGATCAGCCAGGCTGAGCGGCGTGCAAATGGCCGCTGAGGTTCCACCCCGAAGTGTCTGTGAATCTGAAGCGCCGCTTCACACGCGCCCGATCCACCGGCACTAGCATCGGCACACCAGGAGCCCGTCCCCATGCCCAAAACTGTCGCCGCGTTCGGCAACCCTGACGCCAAGACCCCGCTGAACGCCATGAGCATCCAGCGTCGCGACCCGCTGCCAACCGACGTCGAGATCGACATTCTCTTCTGCGGCGTGTGCCACAGCGACCTGCACCAGGCCCGCAACGAGTGGCTCAACACGCTGTACCCCTGCGTGCCGGGGCACGAGATCGTCGGCCGCATCACGCGCGTGGGCGCTCAGGTGAAGAAGCACAAGGTCGGCGACATGGCCGCGGTGGGGTGTCTGGTGGACTCCTGCCGCACGTGCCGCAGCTGCAAGGAAGGGCTCGAAAACTACTGCGAGAGCGCGGGCGGCAAGCCGGTGGTGTTCACCTACAACGGCGTAGACGTGCACGAGGGCGGGCACACCTTCGGCGGGTACTCGACCTCCGTGGTTGTTGACCAGGACTTCGTCCTCAGGCTGAGCGACAAGCTCGACCCCGCCGGCGCGGCCCCGCTCCTGTGCGCGGGCATCACTACCTACTCACCGCTCCGCGAGTGGGATGTGCACGATGAGTCCAAGGTCGGGGTCGTCGGCCTGGGGGGGCTGGGCCACATGGCCGTGAAGCTCGCGGCCGCGATGGGCGCCGAGGTCGTCCTCTACACCACCAGCCCCGACAAGGCCAAGGACGCCCTCCGCATGGGCGCGAGCGAGGTGGTGATCAGCAAGGACGCGGAGCAGATGAAGCGGCACGCGGGCACGCTGGACTTCATCGTCAACACCGTCTCCGCCTCGCACGACCTCAACCCGCTCATCGCCCAGCTGAAGCGCGACGGCACCATGTGCTGCGTGGGCGCCCCGCCCCCCGAGCACCCGCACCCGCCCATCCAGATGTTCCCGATGATCATGGGCCGCCGCCGCATCGCCGGCTCGCTCATCGGCGGCATCAAGGAGACACAGGAGATGCTCGACTTCTGCGCCAAGCACGGCATCGTCAGCGACATCGAGATCATCCCAATGCAGAAGATCAACGAGGCGTACGAGCGGATGCTCCGCAGCGATGTGAAGTACCGCTTCGTGATTGATATGTCTTCGCTGAAGAAGTGAGGACCAAACACTGAGACACGGAGAGCACTGAGGGGGGACAGAGTGGAGGGAAGGGTGGCGATGGGTGCAGGTCCGTTGAGGTCACCGCGTCTGGTGGTCCGCCCTGCAACCGTTGAGCAGCTGCTTGCTGAGCTCGAGTCACGCGCAGCCTTCGAGGACGCGGTCGGGTGCCCCGTTCCCGCGGACTGGCCACCCGAGCACTGGGACGAGGGGCCCATCCGCTGGCTGCTGGAGAAGGCGCAGGCGCACCCCGATGAGCCGCTTTGGACCTCGTGGTTCATCTACCTGCGGCAACCCGGCGGCGAGCTCATCATCGGCACCCTCGGCTGCAAGGGCCCGCCCGCCAATGAGGGTGACGGCCGCGCGGTGCTCGAGATCGGCTACGGCGTCGTGGCCTCGCAGCAGCGCAAGGGCATCGCCAGCGAGGCGGTGGGGCTGCTGCTGGAGTGGCTCCGCACGCTCGGGCGCGTCACCCACGTGCGTGCCCACACCCTCAGCGGCGACCCCGCTTCGGGCGGCGTGCTCCGCCGCTGCGGGTTCACGCTCATCGGCAAGGCCACCGAGGACGGGATGGCCGTGGACCGCTGGGAGCGGGCGCTCTAGCAGCGGGCGTACGTGACGACACCAGCCGCCGAAACCTCAGCTCAAACTTCGTGCTCTCCGTGCCTCGGTGTTTGGCACCCACTCACCACAGCATCCGCACGCGGATCGTCTCGGGGATTTCCCGCAGCCGCGCCAGCACCTGCTCACCGTCGGTGGGGTCCACGTCCAGGACGACGTAACCCACTTCCTCGCTGGTCCGCAGGTACTCCGCCGAGATATTCGCCCCGATCTCCGCGATCGCCCGGTGCATGTTGCTCAGCACGCCCGGGACGTTGCGGTGGAAGTGCAGGATGCGGTGCGGACGCTGCACCGGCACCGCCTTCACCTCCTCATCCGCCATCGCCTGCGTCCCCGGCTGCTCGGGCAGCTCCACCTCGGGCACGTTCACCGCGCCGGTGGTGCTGCCCACGTTGACGAACTTCAGCAGCTTGGTGCACACGTCATCCGCGATCGTCGCCTGCGCCTCTTCAGTCGAGCCCCCCACGTGCGGCGTCAGGATCACATTCGCGAGCCCCCGCAACGGCGAGTGGAACGGCTGGTCCTTGTGCGCCGGCTCGTCGGGAAACACGTCCAGCGCCGCCCCCGCCAGGTGCCCGCTCCTCAGCGCCTCCGAGAGAGCCGACACATCCACGACACTGCCGCGGCTGTTGTTGATCAGGTAGCTTTCTGCGCGCATCTTCTTCAGCTGCGCCGCCCCGATCAGGCCGCGTGTCGCCTCCGTCGCCGGCACGTGCAGCGTAACGACGTCGCTCTCCTTGAGCAGCTCGCCCAGGCTCTTCACCGCGCGGGCGTTGCCCATCGCCATCTTGGGCACGATGTCGTAGAACAGCACCCGCATGCCCAGCGCCTCGGCCAGCACCGACACCTGCGACCCGATATGCCCATAGCCCACGATCCCCAGCGTCCGCCCCCGCACCTCGTGGGCCCCGCTCGCCGACTTGTCCCACACCCCCGCGTGCATCTGCACCGTCTTCTCCGTCAGCCGCCGGTACAGCGCGATCACCTCCGCGATGGTCAGCTCCGCCACCGAGCGCGTGTTGCTGAAGGGCGAGTTGAACACCGGCACGCCTTGCTTCCGCGCGGCCGCGAGGTCGATCTGGTTGGTCCCGATGCAGAACGCGCCCACCGCCAGCAGACGCGGCGCCGCGTCCAGCACGCGCTGCGTCACCTCCGTCTTGCTGCGGATCCCCAGCACATGCGCATCGACCACCAGCTTCAGCAGCTTGGCCTCGTCGGGGGCGCCGCTCAGCGTTTCGACGCTGAACCCCTCCTTGCGGAGCATGGCCGCGCCCTCGGGGTGGATGTTCTCCACCAGCACGACCCTGATCTTGTCCTTGGGGAAGCTCGTCTTCATCTCTTTGGGTACCCCGCCGCTCCGCGGCGGCTCCTATCTCTTCTCCTCAGGCCAGCTCAGCGGCGCCACCGTCTGCGGCGGCCTCGTGTCATCCTGCCCCGCGCCCCCTCCTATCGACAGAACCCCCGTGAGACTGAGCACCACCAGCACCACAAACAGCCCGATGCGGTACCACCCGAAGGGCGCTAGGCCGTGCCGCGTCAGGAACCCCACCAGCCACTTCACCGCGACACCCGCCGAGACCGCCGCGACCGCGATCCCCAGCACGCACGCGCCCACGCCCAGCACCTCGAACATGTTCGGCGTCCCCGTCTCCTTCGCGTGGCTCAGGTTCTTGTACAGCTTGTACAGCGTGGCCGCCGTCAGCGTGGGCAGCCCCAGCAGGAAACTGAACTGCGCGGCCTCCCTTCCCCGCAGGCCTGCGAACAGCCCGCCCGAAATAGTCATCATCGACCGGCTCGTCCCCGGCCACAGCGCGAAGCACTGCAGCAGCCCGATCATGAGCGCCTCACGCGCCGTCACGTCATAGATCGACTTTGGCTCCGCCCGCCACGGCCGCATCGCCCCCGCACGTCCCAGCCGCCCCTGCCCCCACAGGTCCACGCCGATCATGTACACGCCGCCCACGAGCACTGCCGCCATCACCGGCAGCACGCCCATGAGGTGCGAGTCGATCCACTTGTTGAGCAGCAGCCCGACCACCGCCGACGGCAGGAACGCGATGACCAGGTTCGCCAGCAGCCGCAGCCCCTGCGTGTCCCTGCCGATCAGCCCCTGGAGCATCTTCACCACCGCCGGCCAGTACAGCCCCAGCACCGCCAGGATCGCCCCGCCCTGGATGACGATGCCGAAGTCCTTGACCGCCTGCGACTCGAGGTCGAGTTCCATCGCCGCGCTGGCGAGGATCAGGTGCCCGGTCGAGCTGATGGGCAGGTACTCGGTGACACCCTCGACGACACCGAGCACCACCGCCTGCCACAGTTCAAGCTCACGCATGCGGGCGGAGTGTAGGAAAAGCGGAAACCGGAAAGCGGAAAGCGGAAAAATGGAGACTCGGGGATCAACTGCAACTGTTGATACACCGCTCGATCCGCCGCACCACCGCGTCCCTCCCCAGCAGCGCCATGACGAGGTTGATCGGCGGCGACACCCCCCCGCCCGTCAGCGCCACCCGCAGCGGCTGGGCCACACTCCCCACCTGCACGCCCTGCATGGCCGCGAAGTGGTCCAGCAGCGCCTGCACCGACACCGGGTCAAACTGCTGCGCCGCCCGCACATCCGCCAGGATGCCCTGCAGCAGCGACAGCCCCGTCGGCGTGCCGCCCTGGAGCGACTTCTTCACCGCCGCGGGATCGAAGGTGTACCCGTCATCGGCAACCAGCGCGAACGCCGCCTGCTTGGCCGCGTCCCCGAAGACCTTGCACCGCGCCTTCACGGTCTCGGCGAACAGCGCCCACCGCTCCCCGCTGAACCGCTCCACCAGCGCCGGCTCAAACTCCGCAGCCCACACCCGCAGCCGCTCCTGGAACACATCCGCCGACATCGCCGCCATCGCGTCGCCGTTGAACGCCAGCAGCTTCACGCGGTCGAACTTCGCGTTGGTCTTGCCGATCCGCTCCAGGTCAAAGCGGCTGGCGAGGAAGTCCATCGAGAACTTCTCCACGTTCTCGCCCGGGCTCCACCCCAGCAGGGCCACGAAGTTGCAGATCACCTCCGGCAGGTACCCCGCCTTGCGGAAGTCGTGCACCTCGATCTCCGGCAGCGCCAGCCCGAACCGCCGCGCGATCCGCTCCGCCACCGTGATGTCGTCCGACTCGCCCTCGATGAAGTCGCCCAGCTGCTTCCCGGTCAGCCCCTCGTCCACCTCGTGAAGCGCCGCGAGCACAACAGCAACATCGGCGTCCTTCTTACCGCTCCGCGTCAAACTCTTGAACGCCCCCTGCCCCTGCCCCGCCAGAAAATCCTTTACCGCCTTGCGGGCCGCCTTCGCCTTGTCCCGCTTGCTCATCTTGCTGCCATCCATGTTCTGGATCAGCGGCATGTGGGCGTACTTGGGGTGCGGGAAGCCCAGCGCCTTCTGCAGCGCGACCTGGCGCGGCGTGTTGTTCAGGTGCTCCTGCGCCCGCAACACGTGCGTCACGCCCATCGTGTAGTCATCAATCACGACCGCGAAGTTGTACAAGGGGAACCCGTCCGCCTTGCGGATGACGAAGTCCTCCAGCTCCCCGGCCGCGTACTTGACCTCCCCCAGCACCTCGTCATCGACATGGATCGCCTCGTCCGGCGCGCGGAACCGAATGACATACGGCACGCCCTTCGCATCCGCCTCCTTCATCCGATCCAGCCGCTCCTCCAGAGGAATGGCCAGCGCCGCCCGGTCGTACCGGTACGTCTCCTTCCTCGCCAGCGCGGCCTTCCGCTTCGCGTCCAGCTCCTCCGCCGACTCGAACGCCGGGTACGCCTTCCCCTCGCCCACCAGCTTCAGGATGAACCGGTTGTAGATGTGCAGCCGCTGCGCCTGGAAGAACGTGCCCTCCACGTTCCGCGGGTTGCCCCCCACGCGGCTCGACTTCCCGTGGTTGTTCACCGCCGTGAACTCCGGCCCCTCGTCCCACAGAATCCCCAGCCACGCCAGGTCCTCCATGATGCCGCGGGCCGACGCCTCGCTGGAGCGGGCCTGGTCGGTGTCCTCGATGCGCAGGATGAAGTGCCCGTGGTGCTTGCGCGAAAAGGCCCAGCAGAACAGGGCGGTGCGGGCCCCGCCGATGTGCAGGTGCCCGGTGGGGCTGGGGGCGAAGCGGGTGATCGTGTCGGGCATACCCCGAGGTTAGTCCGACCGTGCCACCGAGAAGTCTTCTTCTCGGTGGTCCGCCCGTGCCCGCCCCCCGCACATTCTGCGCCCGGCAAAATGCCAACGCCACCCTTCCGATCCCTTGACTCACGCTTTACACTGAACCCGTGAGGGGCCCCGAAGGGCCCTGGCCGAAAAACCCGACTTGAGGAGGTACATCCCATGCCCACCCGCCCCGCCGCCGACATCCGCAACATTGTCCTGGTGGGGCCCGGAGGGTCGGGCAAAACCTCCCTCGTTGAGCGGCTCCTCTTCTCTACCGGCAGCACCAAGCGCCTCGGAACGGTCCTCGAGGGCAACACCGTCTCCGACTACACCGACGAAGAGAAGTCCCACAAGCACTCCCTCCACACCACCCTCGTCCACTTCGACTACGAGGGCCACCTCGTCAACGTCATCGACACCCCCGGTCTGGCCGACTTCATCGGGCACGCCATCGCGTGCTTCCCCGCGGCCGAGACCGTCGCCGTCGTCATCGACCCCAACAAGGGCATCGACTCCATCACTCGGCGAATGATGAAGGTCGCCGAGGACCGCAAGATCCCCCGCATGCTCATCGTCAACAAGATCGACGAGGTGCAGGACGGCATGCTCGAGGACATCGTCAGCCAGCTGCAGAAGGCCTTCGGCCCCATCTGCCTGCCCATCAACCTCCCCAGCCTCAAGGGCAAGAAGGTCGTCAACGTCTTCGAGCACGACGGCAACGACTCCGCCGGTAACCAGGCCGACTTCTCCTCCGTCAAGGAGGCCCACAAGGCCATCGTCGAGCAGGTCATCGAGCTCGATGAGGACCTCACCATGCAGTACCTCGAGAAGGGTGAGGGCTTTGACCCGCAGAAGCTGCACGCCGCGTTCGAGAAGGCCCTCGAGGACGCCCACCTCGTCCCCATCTGCTTCGTCTCCGCCAAGACCGGCGTGGGCGCCGACGACCTGCTGCACATCTTCGCCAGCCTCTGCCCCAGCCCGCTGGAGGTGAACCCGCCCGAGTTCCAGATGCGTCAAGCGGACGGCACCGAGCAGGAGTGGCACAGCAAACCCGGGGACGCCAACGCCAAGCTCCTCGCCCACATCTTCAAGGTCGCCACCGACCCCTTCCTGGGCAAGCTCGGCTACTTCCGCGTCCACCAGGGCACCGTCAAGGCCAAGGCCGAGGTGCTCATCGACGACCACAAGAAGCCCGTGAAACTCGGCCACCTCTTCCTGCTCCAGGGCAAGGAGCACGTCGAGGTCAGTGAGGTCGGACCCGGCGCCATCGGCGCTATCGCCAAGATCGACGAGATCAAGTTCAACGGCGTCATCCACGACAGCCACGAGCTCGACAGCGTCCACCTGCTGCCGCTGCCTCTTCCGAAGCCCATGTACGGCCTCGCCATCGAGCTCAAGAACCACGCCGACGAGACCAAGTTCAGCGCCGCCACCCACAAGCTCATGGCCGAGGACCCCTGCTTCATCGTCGAGCGCATCGCCGCCACCAACCAGACCATCATGCGTGGGCTGGGCGAACTCCACCTCCGCATCATCATCGAGCGCTTCAAGCACCAGTACGGCATCGAGCTGATCACCACCACGCCCAAGGTCGCGTACAAGGAGACCATCACCGCCCGTGCCGAGGGCCACCACCGCCACAAGAAGCAGACCGGCGGCGCGGGACAGTTCGGCGAGGTCTACCTCCGCGTCGTGCCCCTCCCCGCCGACCACCCCGAGGGCTTCGAGTTCGAGAACGCCACGGTGGGCGGCAGCATCCCCCGCAACTTCATCCCCGCCATCGAGAAGGGCGTGCGGCAGGTGCTCCAGGAGGGCGCCGTCGCCGGCTACCCGCTCACCGGCGTGCGCGTCGAGGTCTACGACGGCAAGTACCACGACGTGGACAGCAAGGAAATCGCCTTCATCACCGCGGGCCGCAAGGCCTTCATCGACGCCGTGCAGAAGGCCAAGCCCGTGCTCATGGAGCCCTTTGTCGCCCTCGAGATCACCGCCCCCAGCCGCTACATGGGCGACCTCGCCGGCCAGATCTCCACCAAGCGCGGGCGCGTGCAGTCCACCGACATGCTCTCGTCCGACGTCTGCGTCGTCCGCGCCGAAGCCCCACTCAGCGAGCTCCAGAACTACTCCAACGAGCTCAAGAGCATGACCGGCGGCGCCGGCAGCTTCACCATGGACTACAGCCACAGCGAACGCACCCCCCCGCAGATCCAGGCCGCGGTCGTCGCGGCTTACAAGCCCAAGGCCGACGCGGAGTGATCAGGCAGGGTTGTTGCCTTCCAGGACTTGCACGTCATTCACGTCCTTGGGGCGGCCGGCCGCGCGCTTGTTGATCAGCAGGTCGTTGCGGCTAATCACCGCGGCCGATACGCCGTCGATGACTGCCATCTGTCGACGCGCGAAGCAGTCCGCGAAGTCAACACCGGCCGCCGAGGTGATGATCTCGATCTTGACCGGTGGATGTCCCATCCGTACTACGGTCCGAGGCTTGAGGAATAAATCCGTACCTACACCCGTGCCCCCGAAACCGAACTTGGTGAGTGCGCTCAGAAGCCGATTCGCATTTTGTTCACTGATCGCGATCCAGATGTCGAGATCACCCGTTGGTCTGGGGTAGCCATGATGCCCGACCGCGAACCCGCCTACCAAGAGGTACTCAACCTGCTCCGAGTTCAGCAACCTCAAGAACTCTTTGAAGTCTTCCGGTAGCCGCAGGTCCATAGGCGATCCACCGTAGGTACAAGAGCGCTCGTATCCGCTCCTCGGATGACTTTGTTGCCCAATACGCACCCTCGTCCTCCTGCTGCTCGATCGGGACCACCGAGAATGCGGTTCGATCGAGGCGGAATGGAGGGTTGGCCTGCGAATCAGCCATGTTTGATTATAGGTTCCGCTACGGCGCGGTGCTTCGTGGGGAGGGGGCACGCATCCCCTCCAGCACCCCCGCCAGCTCCTCCGCGAACCCAATCATGCTCGTGCTGGGCAGCTGCGCCAGCGGGTCATCAATCACCGCGACCCGCCCCCGCTCCACTGCCGGCACCCGCAACCCCCGCAGCGCCTCCAGCTTCGCTGCCCCCCGCGCCCGCGTCTCCTCACTCGCCTCTACCCCGTACCCCCGCGGCGACACCAGCACGATCACCTCCGGCGCGATCCGCAGCAGCCGCTCCGTGTCCAGCTCGATGTACGCGCTCCCCTCCGTGATCGCAGGCACGCCCCCGATCCGCTCCAGCACCTCGTGGTGGCACGACCCCGGCCCGAACGCCGCGGGTGGCGAGGCCGATACCAGCAGCAGCACCCGCCCCAGCTCCTTGAACCCCTCCCCGCGCGTGGTCCATGCCCGGTCCATGCGCTCGACCAGGGTCGTGCATTCCGCGCTCGGCGGCATCACCCCCCGCGCCGCGCACAGGAACGCATCCACCGCGACCGTGTCGCTCCGCACATCCGACAGCGACAGCAGGCGCGTGTCCAGCAACTGCCACCCGTTCGCCTTTGACATCTCCACCAGGCGCGTCGGCAGCTCGCGCGAGCCCCACTGCGCAATCACGTGCGTCGGCCTCGCCCGCAGCAGGGCCTCGTAGTCAAACCCCTCCTGTGACCCCACCACCGGCAGCGACCTGGGCAGCACGATGTCATGCCCGTGCCGCCCGACCACCATCTCCGCACGCCCCAGGTCCCGCACAATCACACCCACCGCCGGGCTGTGCACCACCACCCGCGGACCGCTCGGCCTTGGCTCGACCACCGCCGGTTTCCGCTCACACCCAACCATGATCGAGGCCACACACGCGATGAGGCAGAACACCCGTGCCACGATCATGTCCTCATGATCGTGCCTCCGCGTCCGGCGCCTCGATGCCTCATGCCCCATGCCTCATGCCTTCTTCTGATCCGCCCCCTCAACCGCCCGCTCCACCTCCACCTTCAACCCATCCAGCACCCCGCGAGGGTACAGCGGGAACGGCCACGTCCGGTCATACACCACCCCCGCCACCTCTACATCCCGCGCAGCCTCCACCGCCCCACGCTCCAGCTCCTGCAGGTTGCCTGCCCGCTCCTCGCGCTCCTGACCAAGAAATGCGTGCAGCGCCTCGTACGCCGCCCGTGGCGATTCCCCCCGCGCCCGCGCCGACTTCACCGCCGCCACCAGATCCCGCCGCCGCCGCTCGCCATCAGCATCCCCCAGCAGCGCCGGGCTGTGCCGGGCCGCGTGCGCCGCCCACCGCGCCCGCGCGATCTCCTCCGGCCTCCGCACGCGCACATCGAACGGCAGGTACCGCGTCGCCGTCACCACAGCAGTGGGGGCCAGCGGCTCTCCGCCCAGCCACTCGCCCAGCCACCGCTCCGTGATCCGGTCGTACACGCCCCCGCCCGTCCCGTGGATGAACAGGTCGCACAGGCCCATCCGCACCAGCGCCGTCATCGCCAGCGCCCGCGGCGACAGCTCCTCCATCTTCACCGACGCAAGCTCATCCGACCACACCGCCCGGCGCGCCCGCCCGGGGGCCGAAGGCATGCGCCATAAGGGCAGCTCAACCCGCCCACCCTCGACCCGCAGCGCCCGCACCCGCGCCTCCGGCACCGCCGCCACCGCGCGGTTATACGCCTGCACACACACCGCCGGCTCCCGCCCCAACTGCTCAACAAACTCGCCAAACTCCGGCGTCCGCGCTAGCCCCGACGCGTACACCACCCGGTCTGGCCGGCACCACGCCGCCAGCAGGTCGCAGAGTGCCATCGTCACCTGCCGCGCCGCGTTCGACTCGCCCGCGTGCCGCACGAGCGCCGCACGCACCGCCTCCAGCCCCTCATCCACACACACAAGCGCCCCCCTCGGCGCTGGCCCTGGCTGCAGCACCGGCAGGGCGCACGCCGGCGTCTCCGCCGCGAACGCTCCCGCGCTTGCCGAGCCCTTGTCCGCAAACGGCACACTCCAGACCGCCCGCGTCAGCTTCCCCTCGACCAGCCCCGGGTACGGCACCTTCCACGGCTCGTTCGCGTCCTGGTCCACGACCAGCCACGTGACTTCCGCCCGCCCCCCCGTCGCCCGTACCCGTTCCGCCACCGCGCCCGCAGCAATGTACTTCGCCATGATCCCCGGATGCCAGAACTCCGCCTGATGGCCGGTCCACACCCGTGCCACCGAGATGTCCTCATCTCGGTGGTCTTCCTCCCTGCTGCGTTTCGCCAACAAACCGGCGAGCGAGCCCCCCTGCTCCACCCGCACCCCCTCCTCGCCCGCCCCCCCGCTCAATGCCGGCAGCACCCGTTGCGCCGGGTGCTCTCCTCTTCGCGCACCGATTCCTGCTTGCTCGCCCCGCACTCATACCGCGTGCTCGCGCCCGGCAGCACCACCCCCGCGGCCTTCGCCTTCTCGCAGCACTCCTTCGAGTAGGGCTCCGTCACGCCCATCCGCGCCGCCCGCGGCAGCCGCTCGCCCAGCTTCTCGATTTCCCGGTACAGCACCCGCCGGTAGTGCGCCAGCCGCACCGACGGGTCGTCGAGCGTCGCCCCGAACGTCCGGTTCAGGTCGTTGTAGATCAGCCGCACCGGCAGCTCCCGCACCTTCAGCCCCGCCGCCGCCGCCTGCGCCCAAAACTGCATCGGGAACGCGTACCCCTTCACCGTCGGCCGCAGCTTCTTCAGCCCCGCAACCCGGTACGCCTTGAACCCGCAGAACGCGTCGGTCAGCAGCGTGCCCAGCGCACCGCCCAGCCGGCAGTTCAGCTCCGCCGTAATCGTCGCGTTGATCGCCCGCCGCTCCGGCGGCGGCCGGTCCTGCCCCTCCTCCTTCGCCAGGTACCGCGACCCGCTGATGATGTCGCCCCCATCCTCCGCCGCGGCCTGCACGAACGACGGAATCGCCGCGGGCTCGTGCTGCTCGTCGCAGTCCATCGTGATCAGCCAGTCGTACTTCTCGTACGCCGCGAACCGGAACGCATCCCGCAACGACGACCCATACCCGCGGTTCTTCGCGTGCCGGATCATCTCGATAGGGAACTCCGGAAGCAGACGCGGCGTGGCATCGGTCGAGCCGTCATCGATCACCAGCACATCCGGGTTGTACGAGAGCACCCGCTCCAGCACCCGCCGCACGTACTTTTCTTCATTGAACACGGGAATCGCGACGAGTGTGCGCATGCGGAACTCCAGGCCTTGCACCAAGCCAGCACGAATGGCTTCGCCGTCCCTGGCCAACTGGATTGCACCATAGCCCCCAGACTTCAAGCCCCGTGAAAAACCTGACCGAAACCGAACACCAGGAGGGAACCAAACACGGAGTCACGGAGAAGCACGGAGAAGAGGGCGAAGAGGAAAACGGGGAGAGAAGAGAGAAGGTAGCGGCACCGGCACAAAGTCAGTTCCGCACCCTTCTTCGCCGCCCCTGTTCCCTCGCTCCGCGAAACTCCGCTCCCCTCCGCCGTACTCCGCGTTCAAGTCTCGAATTCCCCTCCGTGCTCTCCGGGTCTCCGTGTTTGGTACCCGCCTTCAGTCCGGGCTCGCCTCCGGGCCCTCAAAGAGCGTCGTCCCCGGATCATCCCCCGGCAGCTTCGTCCGCGCCAGCGATGTGTACGCCGCGAACCCGAACGGCTCGTGCTCCTCGCTCTCGTCCTGCCGCTCCGCCGACTCCTTGCGGATCCGCTCGATCAGCTCCTCACTCAGCGAGTGGAACGACCGCATCTCGTGCAGCGGCAGTGTGAACACCTCGCCCCCCGGCGTCCTGATCTGGAACACCGTGCACTCCACCGCCAGCGACAGCTCCCGCTCCGTGTCGCTCGTGTCGATCCCGCACGCGAACAGCGGCATCACACCCGCGATCGGCACCCGCTGCCCCAGCTGCGTGATCACCGCCAGCCGCCCGTCGAACAGGTCCGCCGGCTGCTCGCCCATGCTGCTGATCACCGACAGGCTCGTCAGGATCTCCCGCATCACGTTCTGCCAGAACAGCTCGCGCGCGATCGTCACCCCCTCAAGGGCCTTGGGGGAGGCCTGCCCGCGCTTCGTTAGCTCATCCTTCACCATGGGGTGAGGTTATCCTGTCCCCATGCTCTCACGCCTGCTCCGCAAGCCCGCTCCCGCGCCCGCCGTTCCGGCCGCGACCGCCGCCCAACCCCAGCCGCAGCCTCAACCCCAGCCCGCCCGCCCCCTCGCCCCGCGCCTCACCCAGGCCCAGGAGCGCGCCATCGAGCAGGCCCTCCGCGAGACCTACTTCCGCAACTGGGACCGCGCCTACCTCGATTCACCCGACGGCCAGCGCGACATCGCCGCCATCACCAAGAACCGCTACTACACCTGCCTCGACCACATCGTCCCCTGGATCGAGCGCGTCATGCCCCTCAAGGGCAAACACGTCCTCGAGGTCGGCTGCGGCACCGGCTCCAGCACCTCCGGCATCGCCCACTCCGCCGCCCACGTGCACGGTTACGACATCGACGCCGAGGGCCTCGAGGGCGCCAAGGCCCGCGCCCGCGCCCTCAACCAGACCAACATCACCTTCCACCTCACCTCGCCCACCGGCCTGCTGACCACCATCACCAACAACCACCTCGCCGGCTCGCTCGACGTCACCCTCCTCTACGCCGTGCTCGAGCACCAGCACGTGCAGGAGCGCATCGACACCCTCCAGACCTGCTGGAACCTGCTCCGCCCCGGCGGCCTGCTCGTCGTCGTCGAAACCCCAAACCGCCTCACCTACTTCGACGGCCACACGGCCATGCTCCCCTTCTACCACATGCTCCCCGCCGAGCTGGCCATCATGTACGCCCCGCGCTCGCCCCGCGCCGCCTTCCCGCAGTCCATTGCCGAGGCCGCGGCCAAGTCCCACGACGAAGCCCTCGAGCGCCTCGCACGCTGGGGGCGCGGCGTCAGCTACCACGAGTTCGAGCTCGCCCTGGGCGACCTCAACCCCCTCGTCGTCGCCCACGGCTACGAGCCCGAGGTCCACAGCCTCTGCCAGCCCACCCCCGACCAGTCCCACCTCCAGGCCTACTGGAAGGAAGCCAACATCAACGTCCCCGTCGCCTTCACCCGCGCCGACCTCACGATGATCCTCCGCAAGCCCGCGTGACCGGCGGGGGCAAGCGCGCACACCCATGATCGACCTCCGCCGCGTCGCACAGCTCGAAGAAGCCCGCCTCCGCACCGGCATGGCCGAGGTCGCGCAGGAGCACATCGACATTGCCGGCGGCGTCGCCACCCGCGGCGAGCGCGGCACGTGGATCAACTCCGCCACTGGCCTGGGCATGGCCGGCCCCGTCACCCCCGCCGACATCGACCGCCTCATCGCCTTCCACGAGCAGTGGGGGGCCGAGCCGCGCATCGAGGTCTGCCCTTTCGCGGACAAGTCGCTGCTCGAGTGCCTCAAGGGCCGCGGCTTCAACGTCGTGTTTTTCGAGAACGTCCTGTTCCGCGACCTCGCGGCGCCCATCGAGCCGCCCAGCGAGCACCCCGCCCCGCGCGGCCTCGAGATCCGCACCGTCAACCCGCGCGACGAAGCCAGTGTCCATGAGTTCGCCCTCACCGGCTGCATCGGCTTCGCCGAGGGCAAGGACCCGCGCCCCGAGGCCATCGCCCTCGCCGCCAAGTGCGCCGCCCACCCGCGCACGCTCGCCTACACCGCGTTCATCGAAGACAAGCCCGCGGCCGCCGGCGCCCTCGAGGTCAGCGGCGACATCGCGGCGCTCTTCGGCCTCAGCGTCCTCCCTGCGTTCCGCAACCGCGGCCTGCAATCCGCCCTCATCCACCACCGCCTGCTCGCCGCCCGCGACCGCGGCGCCAAGGTCGCCACCATCGGCGCCGCCCCCGGCATCGGGACCGAACGCAACGCCCGCCGCGCCGGCTTCCACGTCGCCTACACCCGCTTGTTCCTGACGCGCCCTGGCGAGGGGCTCGAAGCGGCGCGGTTCTAGTGCCCAAGCGAAGCAACGACGGTCTTCGCTGTCACCATCGGGAGGTACATGTGGAGAGCGTCGTCCTTCAGGCTGGCGAATCCATAACGAGCATAGAAGTCGCGTGAACGCTTGTCTTTCGCATCAACCTCGACCGCGGCCGATGCCACGGTCTCGCTCGCCTCGACCGTCACTCTGAGGGCATGCACGAGCAGAAGTTCGCCGAGCCCTTGTCCCTGAAACGACCGATCAACTGCGAGGCGCCCCAGCAGCGTCGTCGGTAGCGGCATCTTCGCTGGATAACCGTGACCGTCAGGTATCACCGTCACCATGAGCCGACTTGCCGCCAGTGTGAAGTAGCCCGCAATCCGCCCTTCTGGTGTGGCGAGTACATACCCCTGCGTCAGTGATCGACGCGTGTGTTGTCCAAGCCTCGTCCTGAGAAACTCGTTCAGCGCCAGAACGCCGCAGTCGAAGCTCTGTCGATCATGCTTGCCACGGTCGAACTTCTCGAATCGGAGTGAATCACGCACGGCCGCGGTCCCGGTACCGAGCCGCCGCCTTTCGTAACGCCGCGTTCGGGCGGGCGGGGTTGCTGAGCATCGACAACAATGCCGCACTGTCCCTTTCAGTGAGCTCGCGGGCGCGAATGCGGCGGAGCGTGTGGTCGGCAGCGAGCTCCAGCATCCCATTGATGAAGCTGGTAACGGTCATGCCGCGCAAGGCGGCTGCTTGCTCAATTTTCGACTTGAGCGGCTCCGGCTGCCGGATGGTGATCTTGCTGTATCGGACGTTGCCCATCGCGCACCTCTGAACAAGTATACGGCATTGTGCCGTACGATGCCACCGTCCTGCTATGGCGTTATGGCCCTGCCGCCCCCACCACCAGGTACTTCCCAATCCCGACGGTGAACACCAGACACCCGTACAGCGCATGCTCCACGCACGCCAGCAGCAGCGACCGCGACCGCTCGTAGGTCATCGCGAACAGCACGCCGCCGAAGGTCGACAGCGCCACCGCCAGCCAGTTTTCCATCACCACGTGCGCGAACCCGAACGCCACCGCGCCCGCAGCGCACCGCGCGACAGCGCTCGGCAGCAGCCCGCGATAACGGTGGTGCAGGAACGCCCGCCACACCACCTCCTGCGGCACCACGCTCAGCACCGGGTACAGCACCATCACCAGCGCCCACAGCCCCGGCCGCTGGCGCGGGAAGCTCAGCCACGCGTCCGGCCTCAGCCACAGCACCAGCCCGCACAGCGCCACCCCCAGCACCATGAACCGCACCAGCACGAGCGGGAGCCCGCGCCGGAACCCCTCGATGTTCACCAGCTGTCCGCGGTCGAACGTCGCGTCCCGCCGCAGCATCCACCCGCACACCGCTGCCCACGCGAACAGCAGCGGGAAAGTCCACGGGCGCGGCAGCCACACCAGCGCCGCCGCGGGCCCGCCGAAGTACACCGCCACGAACTCCGCCCACCGCCTCCACATCCCCGAACCCCGCTCGCCGCAACCGGAAACAAAAGAGGCCCAGGACACGCGTCCTGGGCCTCGGGAGCTCACTCTAGAAACTCACTCACGTGCTCTGCGCCTGCGCGGGCTCGCTGGGCTTGCCCTTGTCCGGCGCGGCGGGCTCGGCCCCGGGCGTCGACTTGGCGTCGAAGAACAGGTGGTCCTCGTCCTTCCCGTCTGCGTCCTTGCGGCGCGTCACGGTGATCGTGCTCGGCGCCTCGAAGCTGCCCTGCAGCAGCATCTCGGACAGCGGGTCCTCGACGTACTGCCCGATGCTGCGGCGCAGCGGACGGGCGCCGTACTCGGGGTTGTACCCGCGCTCGATCAGGAAGTCCTTCGCGGCCTGGTCCGTCTCGAGTGTGTACCCGTTCGCCTTCAGGCGCTTGGCGAGCTTGCCCACCTCGTAGTCCACGATGCGGGTCAGGTCGTCGCGCGTCAGCGGGCGGAAGACCACGATGTCATCCAGGCGGTTGATGAACTCGGGGCGGAAGAACCGCTCGATCTCCTTCATCAGCACCTGCTTGATGTTGTCGTAGTCCGTCGCCTCCGTGCGCTTGGTGAACCCGAAGCCCGCCCCGCCCTTGATGAGGTCCGCCCCCAGGTTGCTCGTCATGATGAGCACCGTGTTGCGGAAGTCCACGTTGCGGCCGAAGCTGTCCGTCAGGCGGCCTTCCTCCATGATCTGGAGGAGCATGTTGAACACGTCCGGGTGCGCCTTCTCGACCTCGTCCAGCAGGATTACCGCGTACGGCCGGCGGCGGATCCGCTCGGTCAGCTGGCCGCCCTCCTCGTACCCGACGTAGCCGGGAGGAGCGCCGACCAGGCGCGACACGTTGTGCTTCTCCATGTACTCGCTCATGTCCAGGTGGATGAGGGCGTCCTCGTCACCGAACATGAACTCCGCCAGCGCCTTGCTGAGCAGGGTCTTACCCACGCCCGACGGCCCGACGAAGATGAAGCTGCCCATCGGACGCTTGGGGTCCTTCAGGCCCGCACGGGCCCGCCGGATGGCCTTCGAGATCGCCTTGATGGCGTCGTCCTGGCTGATGACCTTCTTGTGCAGCTCGTTCTCGAGCTGGAGCAGGCGCTGCGCCTCATCCTTCTCGAGCCGCTTGAGCGGCACGCCGGTCATCTTGGAGACGACCTCCGCGATGATCTCCTCGTCGACCACGCCGTCGGCCTCCTGGGCCTTGGCGCGCCATTCCTTCTGGATCTCGTCCTTCTTGCGACGCAGCTGCTCCGCCTTGTCGCGCAGCTCCGCCGCCTTCTCGTAATCGGCAGCCTTCACGGCCTCGTCCTTCTCGACGCTCAGCCGCTCGATGTCCGCCTCGAGCTCCGCCAGGTTCGGCGGCTTGGTCATGCTCTTGATGCGGACCCGCGCGCCCGCCTCGTCGATCACGTCGATCGACTTGTCGGGCTGCACGCGACCGGTGATGTAACGGCCGCTCAGCTCCACCGCCGCCTTGATCGCGGCGTCGGTGATGTGCACGCGGTGGTGCGTCTCGTAGCGGTCGCGCAGGCCCTTGATGATCTCCACCGTCTGGTCGTTGGTGGGGGGGTCAACGGTGATCGCCTGGAAGCGGCGTGCCAGGGCCGCGTCCTTCTCGATGTACTTGCGGTACTCGTCGAACGTGGTGGCGCCGATGCACTGGATCTCGCCGCGGGCGAGTGCCGGCTTGAGCACGTTGGACGCGTCGATCGCGCCCTCGGCGCCGCCCGCGCCCACCAGCGTGTGCAGTTCGTCGATGAACAGCATCACGTTCTTGGCGCGACGAACCTCGTTCATCACCGCCTTGATGCGCTCCTCGAACTGCCCGCGGTACTTGGTGCCCGCGACCATCATCGCCAGGTCGAGCACGACCAGGCGCTTCTCGTGCAGGATCTCGGGCACGTCGCCCGCGATGATCCGCTGCGCCAGGCCCTCGACGATCGCGGTCTTGCCCACGCCCGCCTCGCCCAGCAGCACCGGATTGTTCTTCGTGCGCCGGCACAGCACCTGCACCACGCGCTCGATCTCCGTCGCGCGCCCGATCACGGGGTCCAGCGTGCCCTCGCGCGCCAGCTCGGTCAGGTCGCGCCCGAAGCTGTCCAGCGCCGGGGTCTTGCTCTTGCCCTTGGCCGCGGCCGCGGTTGCCCCGCCGCCGCTGGAAGCGCTGGCGCCCGCCGAGCTGGACGAGCTGGAACCCAGCCCGCCGGCCCCGCCCGCGGTCTCGCCGCCCTCGCTCTGGCCCTCGTTGCCAGCCCCGAGCAGGTTGAGCACCTCCTCGCGGACCTCCTCCAGGCGCAGGCCGAGGTTCAGCAGCACCTGGGCCGCGACGCCGTCGTGCTCACGCAGCAGCCCGAGCAGCAGGTGCTCGGTGCCCACGTAGTTGTGATTCAGGTTCCGCGCCTCTTCGATGGCGTACTCGATCACCTTCTTGGCCCGCGGCGTCTGGGGCAGCTTCCCCATCGTCACCATCTCAGGCCCGGCCTTGACCAGCTTCTCCACCTCGAGACGCACGCGCCGAAGGTCCACGTCCAGGTTTCGCAGGACGTTCGCCCCCACGCCCGAACCCTCCTTCACCAGCCCGAGCAGGATGTGCTCGGTCCCGATGTACTCGTGGTTCAGCCGCTGGGCCTCCTGGTTCGCCAGGGCCATGACCTTGCGGGCTCGATCGGTGAAACGTTCAAACATCTGCTTGCTCCCGGGTGCCCGTAAACGATTGGGGAATCGTCGCGGGTCCCAACCACAGTTCGATGATTATCAGGCGTCAGGTTCGCTCACGCGTTGTTGATTTCCCCTGAATCTGCTGATCACCGGCTTCGCACCAACACCAACTCACGCCCAGCACCGGGCTTGCACCAGCACCGGCCAACGCCGCGCCCGCGCCGACGACCACCAGGTCTCCAGCACAGCCGCGCCGTCCTCGGTTCTATCGGAGCGAGCCCCGTGCCGGTCCACCAAACCCCGCGAGATTGCCCCAGAGGCGATTCCGACCAGCCACTCCCCGGAAACGCACTCCCAACTCTGCCCATTTGGCAGACCGGGCACACCCGAAAACACAGCACGGCCCGCCGTCGGGCCGCGCTGTCCGTAACTGTGGATCGTGCAATCACTTCGGAGTGGGGGGCTCCTCCGCCTTCCTCCTCACCAGCGTGTACACCGCAAAGCAGTCATTCTCCAGGTCCATCTTCTTGTCCCACTCCAGAGCCGCGCCGAACCGCCGGATCGTCGCGCTGTCGTCCTTGTTGTACTCGAGCACCTCGAACCCCGCCTTCTCCAGCATCTCGCGCGGGAAGGGGCACCGCCCGTCCGACCACGGCTTATAGCCCTCGCCCGGCGGCGTCTGCTTGGGGCTGATGTTGTAGATCATGAACACCCCGCCCGGCTTGAGGGCCGCGTGCACCTTGGCCACGAACTCCTCGGGCGGCACGCTCAAGTCGACCAGCATCTCCTTGGGCACCTTCTGCTCAGGGTTGATGTACCCGTTCTTCAGCGTGTTCTTGCTGGTGATGATGTCGTACCCGCCGCCCACCTTTTCCGCGACGTCCTTGTCCCCCGGCCACTTGCCGTGCACCAGCGTCAGGCTCCCCGGCGGCGGGATGTCGTCCATCCCAACACCCGGAACCTTTCCCGTGTCCTCCTCGCGCGAGTACAGCGCCTTCAGCGAGGGGTCGACCTCCACGCCCGTCACGTCCATGTTCTGGCTCGCCATCAGCCGCAGGTGCCCGATGGTGCCGTACCCGTAATCCAGGATCTTCTTGCCCCGCAGCGGCATCGGCCCGCCGATCGCATCCGCCACCAGGTCCAGCGGCCGCAGGTACGCCAGCGGCGAGCCGTAGCGCGTGAAGTAGAAGCGGTACCCGTCGAACTTCTCCGGGTGCAGCGTCTTCTTCTCCTCCTCGCTCAGCTTCTCGAACTGCTCGGGCGTGAACGCCTTCGTCCACCGCTTGTCGACGTAGATCACCCGCTCGTCGATCACCGGCAGCCACGTCGTGCTGAACGCGATCTTCCGCACGTCCATATTGGCGATCAGCGGCATCACCGTCCCGGCCTCTTTCCTCAGCCAGTCCACGGCCTCCGGGCGGTACTCCGGCTGCACCTCCTGCTTCGGCGCCTCCTTGGGCGCGTCACCCGCCGGCTGGGTCTTTACCGGCGCCGCGTCCTTCTTCTCCTGAGCCCACGCCGCCGAAGCCAGGCCCGCCGCCACCACCGCGAGAATCCCGTACATCCGCATCGCCAGTCTCCTGTGACAGCCTCCCGTGAGGCCCAAATGCTATCGCCGCCCGCGCCGTATCTGGTAATCTCCCCGCCCACCAATGGGGGAGGAACCCATGCTCGCGCTCGCCGCCACTCTGTTGATGCAGCCGACCACGCAACCCGCCGCCGACAAGGCGAAGGACGCCCCGCTGCACCCGCTCGTCACCGAGGTCTTCTACGCCGTGCCCCGCGATGCCGACCCTGATCAGGACGGCAAGCGCTCCGCCACCGGCGACGAGTTCATCGAGATCGTCAACCCGCACGCCAAGCCCATCAACCTCAAGGGCTACCGCATCGCCGACGCCCGCAAGTCCCCGCCGACCGACTCCAAGGACAAGAACAAAGCAAAGGACAAGCCCGGCGACCAGGACAACCGCTTCTCCTTCACCTTCCCGGACCTCACCCTCCAGCCCGGCGAGGTCGTCGTCCTCTTCAACGGCTACCAGTCGAGCCCCGCCCAGCCCTGCGGCACCAAGGACTCAGCCCCGACGAAGAACCCCAAGTTCCACGACGCCTACGTCTTCTCCGCGGAGACCAGGTCCCAGTACGTCGCCTTCTCAAACAGCGCCGACTGCATCGCCCTCTACGACGCCGACGGCCAGCCCGTCGAGTGCCTCTATTGGGGCGAGAAGCAGCAGCCCGAAGCCGCCCCAAGGCAGTCCAAGCTCCCCGAGGCCCGCAGCAGCGTGCAGCGCTCCAGCCCCACCGGCGACTTCGTCCCCCACACCGAACTGCCCGGCAACGACACCTGCAGCCCCGGCAAGTTCAGCCTCAAGGCCTCCACAGAATCTACGAAGCAGGCCCCTCCCACGGCAGCTCCACCGTCATCGTCGTCCCCTGCTTCCACACCGACTCGACAGAAATAGCCCCGCCCAGCGCCTTCACCGCGTGCTTCACGATCGCCAGCCCCAGCCCCGTGCCGCGCCGGTGCTGAAACCCCGTCCTCGCCGGGTCCACCTGGAAGAACCGCTCGAACACCCGCTGCTGCTGGTTGATCGGGATCCCCACCCCTTGATCGATCACCTGCACCCGCAGGCCCCCGTTCCCCTCGCCACGCCGCGCCACCACCCGCACCGGCGTCCCAACGTTCGCGAACTTGATCGCGTTGTCCACCAGGTTCTTGATCACCAGCCGCAGCAGCTTCGGGTCGCTCCGTAGCCGCGTCACCCCAGGCTCGACGTCCACCTCCAGCCGCAGCTGCTTCTCCGCCGCGAACGCGCCGAGCTGCTCGTACACGTCCTCGATCACCGCGCCCAGGTCCACCTCCTCGACTCGAATGACCGACTCCGGCGACTCCAAACGTGACAGCTCCATCAGGTCGCGGATCATCTCGTCCAGCCGCTGGGCGTTGTTCGCGATCATCTGCGTGAACCGCGACCGCATCCCCTCGTCTTCCCACGCCCCGTCCGCCAGCGTCTCGATCGCCGCCTTGATGCTCGCCACCGGCGTCCGCAGCTCGTGGCTCGCGTTCGCCACAAAGTCCGTCTTCAGCTGCAGGGCCGTCGCAAGCTCCGTGATGTCCCGCAGCGACACTACCGCCCCTGACCGCGCCGCCCCAAGCCGCACCGGCCCGGCCTTCACCTGGTAAATCCGCGTCCCGTCCGACCGCTGCAGCCGCACCTGGCCTGTCGCCTCCCGCCCCGACAACGCCGCGGCGTGCAGCGTGATCACATCCCCCTGCGTCACCAGGTCCTCAACTGACCGCCCGATCAGCCCCCGCGGGCCCCGCTGGAAGAACTCCTCCGCCGCGCGGTTCGCCAATACCACCTCGCCCGCCGCCCCCGTGGCGAACATCGGCCAGGGCGATGCCTCCAGCACCGCCCGCACAGAGCCAAGCTCCTGTTCCACCGCTTGGGCTGACTCCCGAGTCTCCTCCAGCTCGCGGGCGTGACGCCGCAACTCTTCGCGCACACCGCCGAGCGCGCGATCTCCCGCGCGAACCAGCGTCCACCCGGACGCCACTGCTGCGATGCCCGCCACGATTGCGACTCCGACCGGCGGCATCCCCGTCGCGGCACACGCCAGTCCGGCTATCGCCGGCGCACCCAGCACCATGCACCTCTGGAACGTGATTGTCGGGCTCGACGGCTCCACCAGCGCCCATCCTATAAGAGGATCAGGCCTGCTCGCCCCCGCCCTCGTCTCCGCCCTCGTCCAGCGTCGCCCGGTACCCCACCCCCCGCACTGTCTTTATCACCCCGGCCTGCGACCCGAGCTTCTTGCGCACCGCCGTCATGTGCACATCGATCGTCCGCTCGGTCACCATGACCCCCGGTCCCATCGCCCGCTCCATCAGCAGCTGGCGCGACAGCACCTTGCCCCCGGCCGCGATCAGCGAGCTCAGCAGCCGGAACTCCGTGAGCGTCAGCTTCATCAGCTCGCCCCCGACAAACGCCTCGTGTGTCTCGAGGTTCACGCTGATCGGACCGAGCTCGATCAGCTTTCGATCATCACTCGGCTTCGCCACCCGCCGCAGCACCGCTTCTACCCGAGCCAGCAGGACCCGTGGCGAGAACGGCTTGGTCACATAGTCATCCGCGCCCGCCGTCAGCCCCACCAGCTGATCAGCCTCCGCTGTTTTGGCCGTGAGCATGATGATGGGGATCGCCGCGGTCTCGGGGTTCGACCGCACCCGCGAGGCGACTTCCGTGCCCGACAGCTCCGGCAGCATGACGTCCAGGATCATCAGGTCCGGCCGCCGGTCACTCAGCATCTGCAGTGCCTTGAGCCCCGTCGCGGCCGTGCTCACCTGGTACCCCGCCTTCCGCAGGTTGTACGAGAGAAGGTCCAATAAGTCCTTCTCGTCGTCCACGACGAGCACGTGCCGGGTTTCTGCCATGCTGTGCCGCCTCGTCTAAGTAACCAAACCACAAACAGTTAGTGACTGCTTATACCACTCCGCGTCGGCCATGCGCACAGAAGACTAAGTGGGGGACCGGGCAACGGCCAGACCCTCTCGGTTCGGTTTTGGTTAAGAGTCGAATCGCAAATGTCCAGAGAAAGTGTGGTCCACGCACCGGGGATCAACCGAAAAAGTTGACCGCGGGAGTTTGCGTTCGCTAATCGGGCTGGGTATAGTCCGACCCCGATTGGGGCGTCAAGGACCGCGACAGGCGCGAGATAGGCCTGTGGTTTCTGACGGGGGCTGAATCAAACGCCCCACCGCCGACGGCTGGGGGATTCAGCAGCACGGCGGTTCGAAGGTCGAGTGACGGAAGTCGAGTTTGAACCCCTCTCGTTCGTGCCAGACAAACAGCCACGGTTCCCCCGGGGCTCATGCGTAGGAACGGCCCGCAGGACGGAGTCCCGCGTGCCAGACAGGTCAGGTCACCGGTCGGCTGTTGTAGCCGCCGGAAGTCGTGGGTCTCTCGGGACGGAGCGCCCGAAGGCCATTCGAAGGATCACGTGTCAGCAGTGTTTCAAGAAGGAGTCGAATAGATGCAGACCAAGATGCTTGTGATCGTCGCCGGTGCGGCGCTGGGCCTCACGGCCTCCGCGTTCGCTCAGAACGCCAACCTGGACCAGGGCCGCGCGTACAACGCCGAGCTCATGTCCGACGCCGGCGCCCGCGCCAGCCTCCTGGCCGGCGGCCCCGCCGGTAACTCGCTGTACGCCGCCACCTTCGGCATCGGCGACAGCACCGGCAACAACCGCCTGAACATCGGCGGCACCTCGGTCACCCGCTACACCGTCTCGCTCCGCGACGACGCCACGGTTGCCGAGCCCGACGATCTCACCACCGGCTTCAGCCAGCCCACCACCCGCCTCCGCTTCTGGGGCAACGTGTGGGACAAGAACCTCACCTTCAAGATCCAGGGCAACTTCGGCGGCGAGTTCTCTGACGTCGGCTCCTTCGGCCTCGAGGACGCCTACGGCATGTACACCTGGGACAACGGCTTCGGCCTCAAGTGGGGCCAGTTCCGTATGCCCCTGACCCGCGAGTGGAGCGTCGAGGACGAGTTCCAGCTCGCCGCCGAGCGCTCGGTGACCAGCCGCGTCTTCTCCCCCGGCTACACCCAGGGCCTCCAGTTCTCCTACCAGGCTGATGCCTTCCGCTTCGTCGGCGGCATCACCGACGGCACGAACTCGGGCAACACCGACTTCACCAGCGAGTCCAACGACTTCGGCCTCAACGCCCGCTTTGACTTCAAGGCCATGGGCGGCTCCTTCGAGCGCTTCAACGACATCACCAGCTGGCGCTCCGCTCCCGACAACGGCCTGCTCATCGGCGCCGGCGTCAACTGGGAGTCCGGCGGCGAGACCGGCGGCACCGTCGACAACGGTGACACCTTCGTCTACACCATCGACGCCAGCTGGGAAGGCCCCGGCTACAACGTGATGGCCGCCGGTTACGGCGCCCACTTCTCCCCGCCCGCCGGTTCCGACGTCGATGACTTCGGCGCCATGATCCAGGGCGGCATCTTCGTCACCGAGCAGGTCGAGCTCTTCGGCCGCTGGGACGCCATCTTCTGGGACGATGACCGTGGCCTCGGCGAGGACACCAACATGTTCGCCACCATCGGCATGAACTACTACATCTCCAAGGAGAGCCACGCCGCCAAGTTCACCTTCCAGGCCGCCTACGCCTTCGAGGACACCTCCGCCCTCTTCGGCACCGGTGGCTTCGTGGAAGGCAACACCCGCAACGGCTTCCTCGGCGACACCGAGGAGGGCGAGATCGCCTTCATCGCCCAGATGCAGCTGGTGTTCTAATCCAGTTCACCTGAGCGTGATCCTGTGAATCCTTCGGCCGGGCGCCCCTCCAGGGCGCCCGGCTTTGTTTTTGGTTCATCGTGACGCCGGGACTGAGGAATCCTCGACGAAGTCCCGGGTTCGTGCGCGCAGCAAACCTGGACTTCGGCCCAGTGCGGCCTCAGTCCCGGCATCGTCCTTCTACAGCAGCGTCCCCCGCAGCAGCATCACGCAAGCGGTGAAGTAGATCACCACGCCCACCACGTCCACCAGCGTCGCCACAAAGGGCGCCGAGCTCGTTGCCGGGTCCAGCCCGATCTTCTTCAGCAGGAACGGCAGCATCGCCCCCATGATCGTGCCCCACAGCACCACGCCCACCACCGCCATCCCGATGCTCATGCCCATCAGCGCGAAGTGGTCCTGCACCCGCGCGCTCTCATCAGTGATCTTGCCGTCCGCCCCCGTCTTCGCGAACCAGCCCATCCAGCCCCAGACCGCCACCCGCAGCAGCCCCAGCACCCCCAGCACGGCGCCCAGCAGCATGCCCACCTGAAGCTCGCGCTTGAGCACCCGCACCCAGTCCCGCAGTGCGATCTCGCCCACCGTCAGCGACCGGATTACCAGCGCCGTCGCCTGCGACCCGCTGTTGCCGCCCGCCGACACGATCATGGGCACGAACGTGCTCAGCACCGCCGCTTTGTCGATCTCGCTCTCGAACCCCTCCATCGCGAACTGCGTCCCCATGCCGCCCACGAACAGCACCGCCAGCCACGTGAACCGCTTCCGCGCCAGCTGAAAAATCGTCGCGTCGATGTACGGCTCTTCCAGGGCCTGCACGCCGCCCATCCGCTGCATCTGCTCAGTGGCCTGCTGCTCGGCAACGTCCGCCACGTCGTCCGCCGTGACGATCCCCACCAGCACGCCCCGCGAGTCCACCACCGGCAGCGCCAGCCGGTCGTAGCGGCTCATGAGCTGCACTGCGATCTCTTGCGGCTGGTCGGCCGTGAGGTGCACGAACGACTGGTTCATCAGCGAGTCGATCGTCGCCTCAGGCGGGGAGAGCAGCACCTGCCGCAGCCGCAGGTCGTCGATCAGCCGGCCCTGGTCGTCCACCACATAAAGAACGTTGATCGTCTCGGCGTCCCGCCCCACCTTGCGCACGTGCTCGAGCGACCGCGCCACCGTCCACTCCGGGCGGATCGCGATGTAGTCGGGCGTCATCAGGCGCCCCACGCTCCGCGCGGGGTACCCCAGGATCGCCTGCGTCTCCCGCCGGTTCTCAGGGCTGAAGCTCGCGATCAGCCGCTGCGCCACCTCGGGCGGCAGCTCATCCAGCAGCCGCACGCGGTCGTCGGGCGTCATCGCCTCGACCACCTTCACCGACGCCTCGGCCCCCAGCTTCGCCAGCAACTCCTCCTGGAACTCCGGCGAGAAGTAGCTGAACACCAGGCCCGCGTCGTCCCGCGGCAAAAACCGGAACCCCAGCGCCGCCTGCTCCGGCGTGAGCTCCGACAGGATGTCCGCCACGTCCGCGGGCGGCAGTTCGTGCAGAATTGCCCGCAGCTCGCTGTACCGCCCCTCCAGGATCAGCTCCCGGACCTCGGGCTCCAGCAGTTGTGCGGTGGGGTTCATCGTCACGGTGGATCAAAGATATACCACGAGGCGTGGGTGTCAGTGGGCAGTGGGTACCCCGCCCCTCCGCGGCGGCTCTTCGCGCGACACGCGACTACCTGACACCCCAGGGTGCACGCCCGCACCCGCCATCCCTGCGCCGAACCACCGCCGCGGAGCGGCGGGGTACCCAAAGCCCAAGCCACAAACCACCTCACCCCATTCGTGGCTGGTCCTATCTCCCTGTTCTCCGTAAGATTGAAGGCTTGATGAAGCTCCCCGCCGACAAGGTCGCCCGCCTGCGCTCCGTGTACTCGGGGCAAACGGTGTGCGTCACCGGCGGCACCGGCTTCATCGGCGGCCACCTCGTGGACGCCCTCGTCTCCCTCGGCGCCACCGTCAGCGTGATCGACGACCTCTCCAACTCGACCCTCGAGCACCTCTCCGGCCTCATCGAGCTCGAGCCCGAGCGCGTCCGCTTCACCCATGCCTCGATCCTTGATGACGACGCCCTCGCCGACGCCGCCCAGGGCGCCCAGATCATCCTGCACCTGGCCGCGCTGGGCTCCGTACCCCGCTCGATGCTCGAGCCCCAGCGCTACTGGAGCGTCAACGCCACCGGCACGCTCCGCGTCCTCGAGGCCGCCCGCAAGGTCTCCGCTCGGCGCGTCGTCTTCGCCGCGTCCTCCTCGGCCTACGGCGACCAGCCCACGCTCCCAAAGGTCGAGACTCAACCGCTCAACCCGCTCTCGCCCTACGCCGCCAGCAAGATCGCGGGCGAGCAGCTCCTCTCCGTCTGGGCCCGCTGCTACGGCCTCTCCACCGTCAGCCTCCGCTACTTCAATGTCTTCGGCCCCCGCCAGCCCGCCGACTCGGCCTACGCCGCGGTCGTCGCCGCCTTCGCCAAGGCCCTCATCGCCGGCGAGCCGCCCACTATCTACGGCGACGGCGCCCAGACCCGGGACTTCACCTATGTCAGCAACGCCGTGCTCGCGACGCTGCTCGCCGGCGCCTCGCAGGCCCCGCTGAGCGGCCAGGTCCTCAACGTCGGCACCGCCCGCCGCATCAGCATCGCCGAGCTCGCCACCATCATGGCCCAGCAGACCGGCCAGCCCCACCTCCAACCCGCCCACAAGCCCGAGCGCGCCGGCGACGTCAAGCACTCCCTCGCCGACATCTCCGCCGCCCGCCAGCTCATCGGCTACGAGCCCGTCGCCACGCTCGAGGAGGGGCTCGCCGAGACGGTCGAGTGGTACCGCCGCTCCCTCGCCGGCGCCCGCTGATTCCAATTCCCGATGCCGCAATCACCAAGTAGCGAGAGCTCAAGCGGGTCCCGGAGGCAGTCATCGCCGCCGTCGCCGGCAGTGAAAGCTCAGATGCGGGCGCTGGATCAGGCCGGGCTGCGGGCACTCAGCCAGGCGGGCAAGGACGGGGTGCAGCCGGGGGTGCCGACGTCAGTGAAGGAGCAGACGGCGATTCGGGAGTCGGCAGCGAAGCGCAAGCAAAGCGAAGTAGAGCCTAGCCCCCGCCGGCCCCAAGAAGCCGTGGTAAAAGACCGACGCTGAGTACTTGAAGGACTACCGCGATAAACTCACGCGGACGTGCGCCGCCTCCTTGACAACCTCGCCGGCCTCTGGCAGCTCTTCCGCCTGGGCTGGATCTCCGGATTCCGATTCAAGGGTCCTTATTGGACCTGGCGCATGCAGACCGCCTTCGGGCGGGGCATGCCCGCCACCAAACGCGAGCTCATCGCCTCCGTCCTCGAGTACGGCCGCTGGATGGCCCGCATGCGCCGCCTCTAGCCCCCGCCTCAACCCCGCGCCCGAAAAATCCGATAGCGACTGACCAAGGAAGGTGGTCAGTCCCATGAGCAACAAGAGCAGCGGCATCGTCTCCCTCATCCTCAACTTCCTGCCCGGCCTCATCCTGGGCGTCGTCTGCGGCGGCCTCCTCGCGGCCTTCATGACCCCCATCGCCGAGTCCTGGGCTAACCGCCAGCCTGACCCCACCCACACCTCCGTGAGGCTCGCGAATCGGTAACCTGTACACGCACGCCCGGCAAAGTCCGCCGGCGACGGAGCGACCCCACTCGCCTCACGGAGGGGCTATGGCCAACGATCAACCCAAGCAGTCCAGCCCGTTCGTCCGCATGTTCATCCCCGGCCTGGTCGTCGGCCTCATCTGCGGCGGCCTCGCCGGCGCGATCCTCCCGCCCATCCTCGAGCGCTACGCGGGCACCCCAAGCGCTCCCGTCACCGGCGGCGCTCAGGCCCGCCCGGCCGGCCCGCGCGACACGGTCCCCGGTGAGAGGACTCAGCCCTCCGCTCAGCCCCCGGCCGAGAAGACGCCGGTCGACCCCGTCAAGGAAGAGCCCAAGCCGCAGGGCGAGCAGCCCACGCCGCCCGCAGAGACGCCGACCTCCCCCTCGACTGCGCCGGCCCCCAAGTGATCCCCACGTACACTCCGCCCATGGATCAGGAACGGCTGGTCAGGCTCGCTCGCCAGCACGCCGAAACGGCGCGCCTGCTCGGCGTTGACTTCGTCCCCGTCTACCGCACCAGCGTCGACGAGGAGATTCAACCCGCGCCCGCCGCCGCGCCCGAACCGGTGGCCGCCCCAGTCAGTGTCGTCGAGGCCAAGCCCATCGCCCCCGTCCACGGGCGCGAGGCCAAGGTCGCCGCGCTCGAGGCCCTCCGCGCCCGCTACGAGAAAGAAGCCCCGCACAAGAACTTCGTCACCGCCTTCACCAACATCGTCTGGGGAGACGGCGACCCCGATGCCAGGCTCATGTTCATCGGCGAAGCCCCCGGGGAAGACGAGGACCGCGAGGGCAAGCCCTTCGTCGGCCGCAGCGGCCAGCTCCTCAACAAGATGATCGAGGCCATGGGCCTCTCGCGCGAGACCGTCTACATCTGCAACGTGCTCAAGACGCGCCCGCTCAACAACGCCACGCCCACGCCCACAGAGATCGAGGCCTGCGCCCCGTACCTCTACGAGCAGGTCGCGATTATCCGGCCCGAGGCGATCGTGACCCTTGGCCTCCCCGCCGCCAAGGCGGTGCTCCGCTGCCCGCCCACCGCAGCGATGGGCGCGCTCCGCTCCAAGTGGGCCAGCATGTGCCTGCCGGGCGGCACGCAAGTGCCGGTCATGCCCACCTACCACCCCGCGTTCCTGCTCCGCAGCTACACGCCGGAAAACCGCGCCAAGGTGTGGGCGGACCTCCAGATGGTCATGGAGCGCCTGGGCCTCAAGCCCAAAGCCGGCGCACCGGCCTGACCAGCCGCGTTATCGCCGCAGACCCCCCGTTGGGGCGTGCAGACAGGCGTGCACCCCCCGGGGCACCCACAAATTTTTTCTTCTGATCAGCAACCGCCGCGGCGTGTGCGCCGAATGTTCTTGCGTCCGATTCGTTCCGCTTCTTCGACCCGACCCTGAACAACCCAGACCCCCACGAGACCCGGCGTTCGGCTCTGTTTCTGAATGCCGGGTTTTTTCTTTTTTGGCCTAGAAAACCAGCCCGCCGAGGCTGCCGAGCCCCAGCGGCTCCTTCGTGTAGAACGGCTCGCCCGCCCGCGTGCCGATCCGCGAGCCGAAGTAGCGGTTGCCCGCGGCGATCCACTCCGGCACCTGCATATTCAGCGGGTTATCCGCGAACTGCGAGCGGTACGCCATGATGCTCGCCATCTTCCGCTCCTCGGTCGCGCTGATGTCCATCACCAGCGTCGGATCCGGCACCCGCCGCAGGTGCGAGCAGTAGTAATAGATCAGCCATTTCGGGTAGATCGGCGGCCGTCCCTGATCCCCGGGCAGCTCGAGCTTCGTGAGCTTGGCGTCGAACCGCGCATCCTCCACGATCCGCGTCACCGCAAGATGATCCGGGTGCGCATCCTCCGGGTGCGGCAGGAACACCACCTGCGCCTGGTGCGCCCGGATCACACCCGCCACCTTGTACCGGTTCTCGATCGTGTGCTCGACCCGCCGATTCGGAAGGTCCAGCAGCTGCCGCCTCACCCTCAGCACCGCCGCGGCCTCCGCCGCCTCCTTCAGGCGCGTGGGCCGGTCTCCCCGGGGCGTCGGGCACCCGTCAGTGACGTCCAGCAGCAGCACGTCGTGCCCCTGGTCGGCCAGCAGCGCAACCGTGCCGCCCATGCCGAGCTCCTGATCATCCGGGTGCGGGCCCACAACGAGAATGTTCACTCTTCGCCCCCGCCCACCACGACAAATCCGATCAGCTCCGGCTTCCCCTCCGCCCCCTGCGTCTCGATCTGCACCAGCGCGATCTTGTCCGGCGGCTCGGCCGCGAAGAACCCGCCCGCGCGGAACGCGTCATGGTGCTCGTCGCGGAACTCACGGAGATCCAGCGTCAGCGTCTCACCCACCTTGAACGACTCCACCGGCCGGGCAAAGCGCGAGTTGATCCACAGCGTTGATGGGCCGAAGTCCCGGGCCGTGGTGTTGGTCAGCTCGATCTTCGTCACCTTCCGCACCACCTGCACGTTCACGTTCCCCTGCTGCGCCAGCGGCGGGAACGAGCGGGCGTAGTCCACCTTGGAAGGGCCCGACCTGCAAGCACCCAGCAAGGTGGCCGCCGCGAGCGCCGCGGCAAGAACACGGGTCGCAAGCCCTGGAACGCGGATAACAGCGGTGGGGGAGTGTTGGGTCACGTCTCTATAGTCCCTTGAATGTCCTGCGAGAGCAACAACGCTACGCCGCCCAGCCCCGCGATCGCCCCGGGCGGCGAGAACCTCGACTCCCGCCGCATCGCGGAGGAGGTGGGGCGTCGCGGCATGGACCCCCGCATCACCGCCCTCGTCCCCGCGTTTGACGCCCCCTTCTTCCAGGCCGGCCTCGCCGGGTACTCCGACGCGGCCATGCGCATCATCGCCCGCCGCCACGGCTGCCCCTTCTGCGTCACCGAGGCTCTTCTCGACCGCACCCTCCTCGCCGGGGGCCGCGGCTTCGACAAGGCCGACCTGGGCGAACTCCACGACAACATCCCCGGCGGCGAAGAGGACCACCCCCTCGCCGGCCAGATCATGGGCAGCGACCCCCGGGAGATGGCCGCGGCCGCCCTCAAGATGGTGGAGCAGAAGGCGCGGAGCGATCGGGAGTACAGGAAGATCGCGTACGACGCCGGGACTGAGGCCGCTCTGGGCCGAAGTCCCGGGTTGGCAGTTGCGCCCAACTTCAACCCGGGACTTCGCCCCGAGCGGCTCAGTCCCGGCGTCGAGAGTTCCTTCGAGGTCATCGACGTCAACCTCGCCTGTCCCGTCAAGAAGATCGAGAAGAAGGCCCGCGGCGGCCACTGGCTCGCCGAGCCCAACGGCGCCATCGCCATCCTCGAGGCCGTGCGCGAGGCCGTGCCCGCCGGCATCCCCTGCACCCTAAAGATCCGGCGGGCCTTCGACGACACGCCCGAGATGGCCGCGAACTTCGACCGCATCCTCAGCGCCGCGTTCAGCATGGGCTACGCCTGGGCGACCGTGCACGCGCGCACCGTGCAGCAGAAGTACGTCGGCCCTTCGCGCTGGGACCTGCTGCGCGACATCGTGAAGAAGCACCACCAGGCGCCCATCCTCGGCTCGGGCGACATCTGGAACGTGCACGAGATCTTCCGCATGATCGCCTACACCGGCGTCAGCGGCGTGAGCGTCGCCCGCGGCTGCATCGGCAACCCGTGGATCTTCCGCCAGGCCCGCCAGATGATGGCCGGCAATGCCCCCGCCGCGCCCACAGTGAGCGAGCAGCGCGAGGTCCTCCGCCAGCACTTCGAGCTGTCGTTGGCAGTGACCCGCCGCTTCAAGCACGGCGAGGACGCCACCAGCAAGATGATGCGCAAGTTCGGCATCCGCTTCGCCGCCCACCACCCGCGCGCCGAACAGGTCCGCCTGCGCATGATCGCCATCAGCAGCACCGCGGACTGGATGAACGTGCTGGACGAGTTCTACACCGAGCCCGCGGCGGTATAGGAACCGCGACCGTCAGGGAGCGACACGCCCGCGCTTCGCGGGCGTGCGTTGGGTGAACAGGTGCGTGCGACCGCAGCTGCTCGTATCTCTGCAAAGCGCGGCGATGCCCTTGCTCACGCGCGGGCTTCCTGTCGCGCTCAGTTGTTCGTCGGCGTAATCGGCGTCGCCCGCCCGAACCCGCTTGCCGAGCGATAGGGCGCGGGTGCCGGAGCCGGCGCAGGCTTGGGCGGCTCCACCCGCGCGTGCGTCACAACCGCCGCGGCCGGGGCCGGCGGCGTCGTCCGCTGCTCACGCAGCTGATCGATCGACCGATCCAGCTTCCCGAGGATCGACTTCACCTGGTTGAACGCCTTCTCCGAGGGACCCATAACACACCTCCAAAAGCCGTCGTACCTCCAGTCATCGGCGGCATTTGGGAGCGACTTTCGCTCAACCCCGCAATGAGAGGGGCGGCACGACCCGCTTGGAGGGTGTGCCTTCGTGATAACCTGCGCACGGAGGTCCACACCCCATGCGCACCCTCCTCCTCGCTCTCGCCCTGCTCCTCGCCACCACCGCCCACGCCCAGCCGCGCGCCCGCCCCGGCTCGGTCGTCCACCTCACCATCACCGGGAACCTGGAGACCATGCAGGCCGCCAGGGAGCTCAAGGTCGCGCTGGTCGAGGCCGAGCGCGACCGCTGCGCGCTGGTCGTTCTTCACCTCAGCGGCGACGAATCCCGCCTCGATGTCGTGCACGCGATGGCCCGCGCCCTCCGCGAGTGCCCCGTGCCCACTGTTGCCTACCTCCAGGACTCTGACCAGAAGGTCGGCGCCGGCGCCCTCGCCCTTGGACTCGTCGCCGACGACTGCATCCTCGCCCCGCAGCTCACCATCCACGGGCGCACCGCGGGCATCTCCCAGGCCGCGCTCGCCCCCGACGCCGCCAGCAACGACACGGTCCTCGAGGAACTCGCGGCGTGGATGCAGCCGCAGGCAAAGGAACGCGCCCTCCCCGAGTCCCTCGACACCGCCCTCCTCAGCCCCTCGCGCCCCGTGTGGGCCGTGATCAACAGCAATGAAGTGAAGGCTGCATGGGAGCGCCCCGCTGACGGCGAGGTCATCCCCGTGGTCATCGAGAAGGACGGCCACCACCTCGTCTCCCTCGCCGCCAGGGACGCCGTGCGCCTCCGGTACGCCAGCGCCACGCTCGAGACCTGGCCGCTCGTGCTGAACCGGCGCGACCTCAAGAACGCACCGCGCGTCGAGCGCTCGATCACCGCCGGCGTCGCGATCCGCTCCATGCGCGCCGAGTCGCTCCTTACCACCATCGACCAGCAGCACGACGCCGCCAAGGCCGCGCTGAAGCTCCCCTGGCCCGCCGCCAAGGACCTCTCCGCCGCCGAATACCACAAGGCCGCGGCGACCGCCCTCGCCGCGCTCAAGCAGGCCACGGCCGCGCTCACTGAGCTCGAGAAGCTCCTCGAAACCTACCCCGAGGTCATGCGCCGCCCCGCCCCCGGCCAAACCGCCGTCGCCGGCAAGCCGTCCACCTACACCACCAAGTGGCGCGCCATGGTCCAGCAACGCCGCGACCGCATCAAAAAGCTCGAAGACACGGCCAGAAAGTTCGAGCAGGCCTGAGTCTGCCCACGCGCGGTAGAATCCTGCATGATCGTTGACGACCTCCGCGAGCGCCTCGAACAGGAACCCTTCGAACCGTTCCGCGTGATCAGCAGCAGCGGACGCGCGGTCACGGTCAGCAACCCTGACCTCGTGGTGCTGATGAAAAGCGCGGTCTTTATCGCCGAACCCAACTCGGACCGCTGGGCACACATCCCGTACCTGCACATTGCCGCGCTCGAGTCCGGCGGGCCTGACAAACGCGCCCGTAAGCGCCGGGCCGGCTGATCACACCTCAACGCCCTCGAACACCACACGGTCTTCCACCAGCCGCGCGAAGTACGCGGTGATGTTCGACAGCCCCGTCACCTTGTGCACGAATGCCGCGGCCCGCACCAGGTCGGCCCGCTGCACCAGCTCCATCCGCGGCTCCTTCAGCTCCAGCCGCGTGGCATAGAACGCGCACCCCTCGTGCTGGATGAGCACGATCCGCTGCAGCTTGTGCGCCTCCACGAGAAAGTTGAGCTCATCCACCACGCCCTGCTGCTCCAGCGTCGCCTGCGGGTGCGCCGCCAGGCACGCCGGCCCGCCCGGCAGCGCCACCCGGTCATACCGCGGCAGGTTCAGGCCGTTCTGCAGGAAGTCGTCGAAGTGCTCGCCGATACGCCCGTCCGAGCAGTAAATCGCCGCGGCGTGGATGCGGGTGCGGTCGTAGGGCTGACGGCTCTCGTAGGGTGGTTTCGGCATGCGCTCAGCATACCCACCTCGAGCAGAGCAGACCCGGCTTCCTTTGATCGCTCAAGGCCGGAACGCCGCCAGGTGCGCCACAGCGAAGCGCGAAGCGTGCCCGATAGAAGCCGCCCGAGGGGTCGATGGGGACGCCGCGGCAACCCGCTGGCACCAGTCCGAAACAACCGGTGGAACCTTGTCGTCTTCCACAACCGCGAGCGTGGGCTTCCACACATGGCTCAGCACGGCGGTCTGGTTCTGTCCAAAGATCTCCGGGCTCGGGATCGCCGACATGATGATGAACGATGTCTCGGTGATCGCCAGCCGCCCCTCGGCGTACGTCGAATCCGGCCGAACCACGCGTGACGCCGCCGCGTCGACCGTGCCCGCTGGACGCACCACCAGCCACCACGTTCGCGCTTGCGAAGGTTCGCCTCCGCCATCGGTGATGCGTAACCAGCCGTCACCTTCTCCCGACGAGAAGTGATACCACGGGCCGATCTTGACCCGCAGCACGCCCATGAGCTCCGAGGTGCTTGCAGATACCGTCCGCACAGAGGCCCACGCCTGCGCCCAATGACTCAGCTGGTAGGCTCGCGCACGCAGCGACTTCCCCCACTCGAAAATCCCGAGCGTGGCTGCCAGTATGAGGGCGACAACCAATGCGCCGACGCAAGCAGCCGGCAGATACCCTTTCATCCAGGCCGCGACATCCCGCGAGCGGAGCACGCGTGCCCCGGACCAGAGCCGCCCCAATGACCAGGCCACTACCGGCGCCGCGGCCATGCCAAGCACCAGTCGCCCCAGCGTCACCAGCGTGCTCGCCTCCCACGTTCGGTCCAGCGACGCCCAGGCCGCCAGGGAGGCAACTACTCCAAGCGCAAGCCCGCGCCCCCATGTGAGACGCGCCCCGTAGAGGAGGAAGGCGCCGACCAGCACGCCCAATACCCCGAGCAGCCCCAGCGACGTCAATATGAACGGACGCGCGGCCGTGTCCGGCATTCCCAGCGAGAACATCGACGCATCCGCAGCGCTCCACAAGAGGTGAGGGTCAGCGCCCCCATAACCGATCGCCGGCGCAAACGCCGAGTAGACGGTTCCATGCCAGTCGCCCGGCAGCGTCCCGCTGTGGAACTCCCGGTAGTAGTTGCCCCGAACATGGCTCACCAGCAACGCCCAACCCAGGAGGTTGCCCGCGCAGAGGAGCGTGAGTACGAGCCAGACCTTCGAGTGTTTGCTCTCTTGGATCATGGCTTTCTTACCACCACCAGTCGATCGTCCGGCGTGCACCCCGCCGCGCCAGGCACCGCGCCGGGGGCATTGGGGACGGGCCCGGTGCACACCGATGCCGGGCAGTTCAGGGTGACCCGCCGGCGGATGGCGCCTGGCGCACCTCCCGGCGCGGGCGGGCACCCGGGGCAGTTGTACCACACTTCGGTCCACGTGCAGATGCACGCCGCGGGGCTCACGGTGGTCCTGCAACGTGGTACAGATGGGTGCCCCGGCACCGACCGCGGGTCCGAGGCCGGATAACCAGGTAAGGCCGGGCGCGGAACATAGATCCCCGGCGCGGTTGTGCCGGGAGGCGGGAACGGATTCCAGGCCGCGATAGTCAGTTGAGCGCAGCTCGATGAGACCATCGTGACAAGCGCATTTTGAGCCTCGGCCTCTGTGATATCGAAGAGGACGTGAGCCACCGTCACGTCAACCAGCGCGGGCAGGAGCGACTTGCTGTCGCAGGGCCCCGCGACGTCCACCGGGATGCTCGCCGCGGCGTAGCCCGCTTCCACCAGGATCGCGACGACCTCCGCGTGCGTGTACTGCCCCAGCAGCTCCGCGAAGGGATCACCCTCGATCAGCCCGCCCTCGTAGCCCTCAGGCTCTACCAGCGCGGGCTCGTTCGGATTCTCCTCGCTCGTGGGCCACATGAAATCGCACTCTTCGGTGATGCCGTAGGTGTCCTTCACCCAGGTGATCGCGTCCCACTGCGACTGCGACTTCCACGAGATCGCCGGCCATGTCTCATCTGCGTGTGGGTTCTCGTACCACACCGCCACGAGATTGTCGCCGTACACCTGAGAGGAGTCACGCAGCGCGAGCACCCCGACCACGTCGACCGAGTTTGTCTCTGTGATCTGCACCACCGGAACGAAGGTCCAGTCGGCTTGCACGATGCGCACCCCGTCCGGGCGGAACACATCATCCGCCACTGCGTTGCGTGAGCTCGTTACAAGCGAAATGACAGCCGTGAGAAGGGCGAGCGCCTTTGCGAGTTTCATGATTTCCCCCCGAAGTACGCCGCCACGTGCGGCGCTGAAAAAACAGACTAACGGGCTCCTCAATCCGCATGCAAGGGCCAATCAGGGATTCCATCGGTTTTTTTGCTCATGGGCTGCAGCTGCCCAAGGATCAACAACTTGCGCGCGGTAGATGGGGAGTGGATACTGTGAAGCGAGGGCCTCTGGGGATTCTGGCAAGGATCGTAAGGTCCGAGAAAGTCAGCGTCTTACATGCAGGTTGCAACACCGGCTCATCCATTCTCAGCGCGGGGTGCAGCCATCAAGTACCTGCGCATCGCACCTCCCACACATCCCGCGTCAGCCCATACGCCACGCTGTCCTCGTACCTGCCCCACCGTTGGAAGTGCTGCTTGAGCAGCCCCTCGCGCACCATCCCCACCTTCTCCAGCACCCGCCCCGACGCTGGGTTGCGCGTGTAATGGTGGGCCGTGATCTTGTTGAGCGAGAGGCGCGTGAACCCGATCGCGATCATCGCCCGCGCCGCCTCCGTTGCGTAGCCCCTGCCCCAGTACGGCCGCCCGATCCAGTACCCCAGTTCCCCGCGTCCGTGCACGCCGTCGAGCTCAAGCCCCACCGCGCCAATCACGGCGCCATCCAGCGTCACCGCCGCGATCGGCTTCTCCGGTTCACGCTCCAGCATCGACAGGAACGCGTCCGCATCCTCCGTCGTGTAGGGGTGCGGGATGCGCAGCACGCCGTTGGCCACCTCAAAGTCGCCGATCAGCGGCAGCATCGGCGCGGCGTCCGCACGCTCGAACCGTCGCAGCACCAGGCGGGAAGTCGGATAGGGCAGCGGCAGCATCACGCCGAAAGATTACCAATCCGGCCACAACGCACGCGGAATTGCATTCACCAACAAAAAAGCCCCGGGGCGCTCGCCCCGGGGCCTGTCTCACTCACATCTCACTCACGCCGGAAACTCAGCAGGGCCCGCCGCCCAGCACGCGGAAGAACGACTCGATGTCCTGGTCCGTGCCGATATCGCCGTCAGCATTGAAGTCCGCCCCGCCCGCGAAGCAGGTTGGGCAGCAGTTGCCGCCGAGGCACGCGAAGAACGCCTCGATGTCCTGATCGGTGCCGATGTCCCCGTCGCCGTTGTAGTCCGCCGTGCCGCACACCGGCGCCGGCGTATACGCCACCGCCAGCATGTCGTAGTTGCTCGTCGTGCCGCCGCTGGAGTGGCCGCCCACGACCACGCGGTTCCGTGCAGCGTCCGCCACCACATCCCACGAGAAGTCGCCCCGCGCCGCGGCCCCGTCGTACAGCACCGCCCCGGCCACCGCGCCCGAGTTGGCGTCCACCACCACCGTGGCGATGTCCTCACGGATGCCGAAGCTTCCGCCGATCACGTTATTGCTCGTGCCCAGCATGACCACCCTGTCCCCCAGCAACGCCATGTTGCGGAACGAGTCCGTCCCGTTCACCGCGCTGCGGTTCCAGGTCGCCGTCCACGCAAGGTCGCCGCTGGTGTTGTAGCGTCGGACGGTCATGTCCGCGTCAGTGGACGCCGTGCGCGTGACGCCGCCGACGTAGACGTTCCCGCCGCTGAGGGTCACGCCCAGCCCCGCGTCGTTCAGCCCCGCTGCGTCATACACGCGCTCCCACACCACCGCGCCCGTGCTGTCGAACTTCACCAGCGCGAAGTCCGTGTTCGCAGGGCTGGCCGTGTTGTTGGCCGTCACCGCGATGTACACGCCGGTGGCGTCCACCGCGATCGCGTTGCCGCGGTCCCCAGCGTTCAACTCCCCGTTCCAGCGGGCCGTGTAGAACTGCGTGCCGTCGGGCTGCCAGCCCACCACGGCCGCATCGGTGTCGAAGCTCGTCGACGTGTTCGCCGACGATCCGGTCATGTAGAAGTTGCCGTTGGCGTCGATCACGCCCGCGTCGGCCTGGTCCGACTGCCCCGGCCCCGCCGGACCGTCCCACACGCGGTTCCACTCGTTGTTGCCCAGGCCGTCCCACTTGATGACGAACCACTCCCAGTCGAAGGCGCCCGTGCCCACCTTCACGTAGCCGCCCAGGTACACGTGCTGCCCATCGGGCGTCACGCGCACCACGCCGGGCTGCTCCTCGCGCCCGTAGAAGTCGAACGTGCGGATCCAGTCCTGATTCCCGTCCGACGAGTACTTGGCCACGAACGCGTCGCGCGACGAGATCGACGTCCCGTTGTTCAGCACATAGCCGCCGACGAAGATGTTCCCCGCGGCGTCCACCGCCACGCTCACCGACGCGTCGGTACCGTTGGCCGCGCCGCCGATCGCCCGCACCCACTGCTGCGACCCGTCGGGCCCGAACTTGACGATCACCGAGTCGGTGTTCGTGCTCGTCGGCCCGCGCCCGTTGCCCACCAGGATCACGTTGCCCGCCCCGTCAACTGCTACGCCGCGGGTCTCGTCCGCGATGTTCCCCGCCGACGTGTACCGCGTCGCCCACTGCTGGGTCAACTGCGCGCTCGCCGCGCCCGCCAGGACCGCCACAGCCGCCATCGCAAAGCCTGAACGCATCGCAACTCTCCTGATGATGGGAAATCCAACCGCGCGGGTGGGGGACGCCAGCATACGGCCAGCCCCCGGAATCACCACCCGGCACGGCGCCATTTATTCGACGCGAGCGCGACTCGGATTCCATCAGTTGGAACCTCCGAGGGTCGGCATCCGCTCGGGGTGCCGCTCATCAACAGAAAGGGGCCGCCCCGCGGCGGCCCCTGAACTTACCCGTTTTGTCGTGGCCGCTTACCGCGCCGCGGCCTTCGCCCGCTTCCCGTTCCCGGCCTTGAACTGCGGGATCCCGCCGTCCTTCTCGAACAGGTCGGCGAACTTGAACCCCTTGCGGGCCTTCCACGCCTTGCGGTGCACGGCGTCGCTGGCCAGCAGCGGGAACAGCGCCGTCAGCTCGCCGAACACCATCTGCTCGTGCACCACGTCCACCTTGCCCCAGCTGCACGCCTCGCGCAGCGTGGAGCCCGAGAGCGCCCCGTCGCGCGAGTCGGCCACCGTCATCTGGATGGCGTACTTGTGCATGCCGATGTCGCCGCGGGCCTTGCCGCCCTTGCGCTCGTTCAGCAGCTCCGCCGCCACCACGATGTCCTGCGCGAAGTTCTTGGGCACGCCGCCGCCGAGCATCAGCAGGCCGGTGTCACGGCAGGCCAGCTTGATGTCCGTCAGCTCGCGGAAGTCCTTGCCGCTGTCGAACGCCACCTGGCCGCGCCCCTCCTCGATCGCCTCGGTCTGCTGCAGCACGATGCCGAAGCCGGCCGAGCAGTCGCTGAACGCGGGCACGAAGATCGGCACGCGCTTGAGATACGCGGTCTTCACCAGGCTCTCGTTCTTCGCGAACTTGGGGTTGTTCGCCAGGTACGCGCCCATCGCCTCGATGAACTCGCGGCTGGAGTACGCGCCCGGCTGGAACGCGTCGAAGATCTCCTTCGTCCGCGCGTCGCAGTCGCGCAGGTTGTCCTCATCGATGTAGGTGTCGTAGATGCGGTCGATCATCAGGTTCCGCAGCGTCATGTCGTCGACGGGCGGAGCCTCGGGGCTGCCGGGCGCGATGTAGTGCTTGAACCCCAGGCCCTCGAAAAAGTCCTGGTCCACGATGTTCGCGCCGGTGGACACGATCGCGTCCACCATGTTGTTCTCCAGCAGCGTGATGATCGCCTTCTTGAGCCCCGCCGAGATCAGCGAGCCCGCGAGGGTCAGGATCACCGCGCACTCCTTGTCCGCCAGCATCATCGAGTAGATGTCCGCGGCGTTCGCCAGCGTGCGGCTGCTGTACGCCATCTTGCGGTAGCTGTTGATCACCGGGCGGGCGTCGAACGCCGTCACATCGATGTGCTTCACCGGGTTGCTGAGCAGGTCCTTCTTCGTCCACTTGGTCATCACGGGCCTCCGGGGTGGCGTCCGCCTCGCGGCGAGAACGCCGGTCAAGGTCAGCCATCCCCCCTGGCTGGCGAGTGAAGTGTGGACGCACGGGCCGGAGCGGGGGTGGCGCTCACGGGGAACGTGCGAGCAAAGTATACGACCCCCACCCAGGGTTGTTCACCAAATCGTGCCACCGAGATGTCTTCATCTCGGTGCTTTCAAACTCACATCGTGCCACCGAGATGTCTTCATCTCGGTGCTCTTTTCTTAGACGCCGGGACTGAGGCCGCCTTGGGCCGAAGTCCCGGGTTCAGCAATCACTAGCGGGACCGCGCACCATTCCCCTGCCCACGCATCCCCACCCACCTCCCCGCCACCATCTCCCGCTCCCCCTGCCGCCTCAGCTCCGACCTCGCGCCCAGCCCCCACGTGTACCCCGCCGCGCGCCCCTCCGCATCCGCGTACACCCGGATCACGCCTTTTCCTAACCCCGCGTGGGTCATCCCACCGACTCGCCGCGTGTCCCGCGAGTGCGGCGAGCCTGTCACATCGATCACCGTCACCTCGTACTGCACCGTCCCGTCCAGCAGCGGCGCCGTCGCATCGCGCCGCAGCGGGCGCGCATCCACGATCATCGTGTGCCCCGTGTCCTCCGCCTCCCGCGGGTACTCCACCGCGAGCACATCGCCGGCCCGCCACTCCTCCACCTTCTCCACGCGCGAAAACCCTTGCCCCTCCCTGGTCGCCCGCGCATACGTCCGCGCCACCGGCCGCTTGCTCTTCAGCCACCGCCGCACGTCCTCATCGCTCAGCCCATAGCTGTGCCGCAGCACCGCCGTGATGAACCCCGAGCAGTCCGTCCGGCACTCCTCCCTCCCAACCTCAAAAACCACCACGCTCGGCCGGTGCCGGTACTCCATCTTCTCCGGCGTCATCGCCGCCAGCAGCCCCCGCGCCGCCTCCACGTGCCGCGGCGTGCCGGCCCGATGGACGGCACCCGCCACCTGCGCCGCGGCCCCCAGCGGCGGCGCCACCCCCGCCGGCGCCCGAACCCACATGGAGAACACCGCCGCAACAAAGCTCAGCAACAACGCCATGCCCGCACCCTAGCGAGAACCCAGCCCCCGCGCACTGGGACTAATAACAGCTGTAGAAAGCCAGCTTTTGCACCTCTTCCACCACACCCACTCTGTATGATCCCAGAGATGCTCCGCATGCCACTCGCCGCACTCCTCCTGTTTACCAATGCCGCGGCCGCACAGCCGAGGCTTGTACACGATTTCAACGTCGCCTCTGGCACGTTTGGAGGCTCGGCAGGGCTGGACTTGGCCGCCCGGGACACCACCATCGTGTTCAGCGGCTCCGACTCCACTATCCACTTCAATGCCGCACCTGTTCCCCAGACTGACTTCGAGCCCTGGGCGTACGAAACCACAAGTGCTCATTCGTGGAAAATCGCAGACATCACCCCTGGTCCCGAGAGTTCTTCCCCTATGCACTTCACGACGGTCGCTGACCGGGTGTTCTTCACCGCACAGACGTCACTCGGGCGAGAGCTCTGGATGACCAACGCGGCTCTCACTGGGGCTACGCTGGTGTCCGACCTGAATCCCGGTGCAGCTTCGTCAGACCCTGAGCCATACGCCGTCGTGAGTGGACGGCTGTTGTTCGTCGCCGAGAGCTCAGCGGGCTTGGGGCTCTACAGCGCTGATCCAGTGACGTCGAGCGTGCAACTGCTGGCTCACGGTGAGTTCACCTTTATCAACGCAAATGAGCAGTTCGCGATCATGCAGACACGCAATCCCGAGACTGGGCTGGTCCGCTGCGACGGGATAACCCCCCCCGTCCTTTTCACGTCGCACACGACAATGACCGACCCAACCTCCAGCGCGTGGCTGGACGGGCAGCTCTATCTCCGTCTCTTTGACTCTGAGCACGGGGCCGAGCTCTGGCGCACCGACGGCACCACCCTCGGAACACTGCTTGCTGCGGACGTTAACGATGGGACTGGCTCCAGTCTCCCCGCCTCCATCTTCGCCCATGGCGGCAGCATCTACTTCAATATCAACCAGTCCCGCATGTACCGCTATTCCCCGGGTGGCGGTCTGCTGAATCTCGGGGGCCCACCCCTTGCGCTGTGCTTCCCAGTCGGTGTCGCCGGGGATGCTGTGTACGCCCGCGACACCACGGGCCGCACGCTCAACGCGACTGACGGCACGCCCGAGTCTAGCCGCCTGCTCGCGACACTCATGAAGCCCAACGACGTCGCGTGGTACGGGTGGTCCGCCGCCATCAACGGAAAGGCCCTGTTGGCGATCGACACATGGGATCACAATGGGATTCGCGACGAGTACGACCTGTGGCTGAGCGATGGCACCTCTGCGGGCACTGTGCCGCTCGTGAGCGGCGCGAACGTGCACCCTCGGTCCGCCTCTGATCCATCGCGCCCCGTCGTGGTGGGCGACCGCGCGTACTTCACCGCCGACGACCCTTTGCACGGGCGGGCCCTGATGCGCACCGATGGAACCGTTCAGGGGACCTCCATTGTCTTTGACCCGCGCTGGTCCACTGATCATGCATTTCCAACAGTCCGTGGAGTCTGCGATGGGCGGGTAGCGGTCACCGCGACAACCCACCGTGGTCTGGAGATCTTCACCTTCGACCCCGATGCTCCGGAGGTCACCAGCCACTTCCTAGTAACCCCCGCCAACCTCACCGGCTTCGCGTTCCTGGGCATCGGCGGTGCAAACATCTACTTCGCGTACGACGATCTGTCCTCGGGAGTGGAGCCGTGGGTTGTCGATACTGCAACGAACGCCGCTTCTCGGGTATCAGACCTCATGCCCGGCGCAGGGGCCTCAACACCTGCGGCGTTGTACGCCAGCGGGGAGGTCGTGTACGCCACCGCGTCCACAGCTGCAACTGGGCGCGAGGTGTACGTGCTCTCGCCCACCGGTGCGAGCCTCGTTTCGGATTCTTGGGCCGGGACCAACTCGGGCGCACCTACGGAAGTAGTCCCACTTTCTGGTCACCTCGTGAACAACGCCCGCAACGCCACCGGGCGTGGGCTCTTCTCGCTCACGCCCACTGCCAACAACATGCTGGTGCAGCTTCCTGTCGCTGCTAATCCGACAGGGCTCACTGCGTTCGACTCTGGGCTGCTTTTCTGGAACGGTACCGAACTGTGGCGCTCGGATCTCACGCAGCCGGGCACCTCCATGGTGGTCAACATCACTAGCCCAGCGGGTGGCCCGGCCCGAGAATCACTCATCTCGGTCGGACCCCGTGCCCTGTTCCGCCGCTACATCGCCGCGAATACGTTCGAGTTGTGGTCTACCGACGGCACTTTGGCCGGCACATTCCATCTGCCCGGGCCAAACCTCGACCTGACGCTCAACCCCTACCGACAGATGGTGAAGGACGGTGTGCTCTACTTCCAGGCCTCTGACTCTACCAATGGGCGCGAGTTGTGGCGTAGTGACGGCACTCCTCAAGGCACCAGGCTCGTTGTTGACCTGAACCCAGGAGTTGCGAACTCCAGCATCTCCGGAATCGCATCCCCTGACGGTCTGTTCTTCAGCGCAGCCGTTCCTTCCGCGAGCCTCGTCCCGCGTCATATTCCTTTCTACTACGACACTCTCAATCCGCCCGCACCCCTTTACGACATCCACCCCTACGTCAGCCTCTACAGCGCTACCTACTACAAGGTTGGCACGCGCGTCTTCGCTCGCTTTTCCCACCCAACCTACGGCAACGAGCTGTTCTTCATCCACCCGCCGCGCACGTGCGGCACCGCTGACTTCAACAACGACGGCGACACCGGCACCGACCAGGACATCGAGGCCTTCTTCGCCTGCATCGGCGGCCACTGCTGTCCCAGCTGCGGCACCGCAGACTTCAACAACGACGGCGACACCGGAACCGACCAGGACATCGAGGCCTTCTTCCGCGTCCTGGGCGGCCACCCCTGCTGACCCGTGCCACGATCATGTCCTCATGATCGTGCCTGCGCCCACCACACCGAAGCGATCACCGCCTCCGCCGCGCGCCGGCCATCAACCCGCCCGCCATCACCGCCACCACCCCCGGCCCCGGCACTTGTGGCGTCGGATACGAGATCCAGTCAAACCCGGTGTCGGACGTCACGTCGCCCACCACCGTGTTCGCCCAGAACTCCACGCGATTGATTCCCGCCGCCGTGATCGAGATCTGCGTCAGCCCAATGCCCGTGAACGTCTGCGTCAGGATCAGGTTGTTGGAGAGGTCGTACGCCCGCAGGTCCACGGCGTCGAAGTCCCCGCCACCGTCGCCCCAGTTGGCGCTGAACGTACCCACGACCGCCGGTGTCACGCCATCGCTGGGGTCAACGAACGACACAAAGATCGGCGAGCTGTACCACCCGCCGTTGCTCGGCAGCGCCCACGGCTCGCACCCCTGCACGCCCCAGATCGTCGGGTACACCTCGGTGAAGGTCACCGCCGGATAGTTCAGCGAGCTGAACAGCACGCCGTGGCTGCTCGCCAGCTGGTTGCTCACCGCCGTGTACGGCGCCAGCTCCGTCCCCTCCACGATGACGCCCTGCGCAGCGCCGGCAACTAGCGCGCACACACCCGCCGCGATCAGCATCCTCATGACCACTCTCCTCCGCCGCGTTCCCGCGGCCACGCCAGCCTACCAAGAGCACCCGCGACCGCAATGACTTGCGTTCCAGCCGCCGCTCCTTGCACCGGAAAATCCGCAATTCTCGGGCCTGAGAACTAGAATCTCCTCCTACCCGGAGGAGCACCCCAATGAGCACCCCGCCCGTCACCCCCGACGCCATCATGCAGCTGGGCATGGCCTTCTGGGGCAGCAAGACCCTGCTCACGGCCATCGAGATCGGCCTCTTCACCGAGCTCGCAAAGGCCCCTGCCGACCTCAAGACGCTCGAGAAGAAGCTCAACCTCCACCCGCGCTCCAGCCGCGACTTCCTCGACGCCCTCGTCGCCCTGGGCATGCTCCACCGCGAGGGCGGCCTCTTCGGCAAGTACAGCAACACGCCCGCGACCGACCTCTACCTCGACAAGAACAAGCCCACCTACGCCGGCGGTATGCTCGAGATGTGCAACGCCCGCCTCTACGGCTTCTGGGGTCGCCTCACCGACGGCCTGCGCTCCGGCACGCCGCAGAACGAGGTCCGCGACGGCGGCAGCTTCTTCGCCACGCTCTATGCCGACCCCGCCCGCCTCCGCCAGTTCCTGCAGGGCATGACCGGCCTCTCCTTCGGCGCGGCCACTGCCATCGCCCAGAAGTTCCCGTGGAAGGACTACAAGACGTTCATCGATGTCGGGGCCGCGCAGGGCGCGGTGCCCGTGCAGGTCGCCCTCGCCCACCCGCACCTCACCGGCGGCAACTTCGACCTGCCCGAGGTCGGCCCCATCTTCAATGAGTACGTGCAGCAGCACGCCCTCTCTTCGCGCCTGAAGTTCCACCCCGGCGACTTCTTCAAGGACGAGCTGCCCAGGGCCGACGTCTACATCATGGGCCACATCCTCCATGACTGGGACCTCGCGGAGAAGATGCAGCTGCTCCGCAAGTGCTACGACGCCCTGCCCCGCGGCGGGTCGCTCATCGTCTACGAGTCGTTCATCGACGACGAGCGCCGCACCAACGCCTTCGGCCTGCTCATGAGCCTCAACATGCTCATCGAGACCCACGGCGGCTTCGACTACACCGGCGCCGACTGCCAGGGCTGGATGCGCGAGGTCGGCTTCACCTCCACCCGCGTCGAGCACCTCTGCGGCCCCGACGGCATGGTCGTCGGCGTCAAGTGAACCAGCATCAAGAGAACCCGGCTCAGATCGCCAGGCTCATGTAGACCTCGTCGTACGACTTCCCGCCCGTCCGCAGGGCGTCGATCTCCGTGCCCCACGCCACAAAGCCCAGCGACTCGTACACGCGCCGCGCCGTGTCGGATGTAGCGCTCACCGACAACTGCACCCGGTGCACGCCGTCCCATCCTTTGGCCGCGTCGACGCACGCGCCCACCAGCCCGCGCGCGAGCCCGCGCCCGCGGAAGGCGGGGGTCACGTACACGCCCCACACCCAGGCGCGGTGGGCCCGCTTGAGGCGGGTTTCGCGGTTGATCCCGGCGGCCCCGACGAGCCTTCCATCAGCAGCAAACGCCCCGAAGATCGCGTAGCCCGGTCCCGCGAGCGACCTCGCCACGCCCGCCTCGTCCTGCCCGGGGTCGTCGCCGTCGCTCGCGGTGAACGCGTGCGGCGTGTCGGCCAGCCCCTCGCGCCGCAGCGCGGCGTACGCGCCGGTGTCGGCGGCGGTCAGCCGTCTGATCTGCACGTCCATGCTCTCTCTCCTCGCTACTGCGAATCAGACTACCCGGTCTCTATGCACACGGCGCGGCGTCGGCCGCGCCGGGCGTTCGCGATGGCTCTCACATCACAGGTCGTACTGGCCCGCGCTCTCGGGCTGGAACTCGATGGCCTCGACGACCACGCGCCGCGGCCCACGCGCCCCCATCCAACGCGCCTCCTCACCGACGCGCGCCCCCAGCAGGGCCGCGCCCAGCGGCGCGGTGACGCTCACGCTCCCCGGCGCGTAGCCGGTGGCGTCGGGGTACACCAGCGTGACGACCTCGACCTCGTCCCACTGCAGGTCGCGGATGCGCACCCGCGAGTTCATCGTCACCACGTCCGGCGGGATGCGCTTGGGCGTGACGATCTTCGAGGTGTCGATCAGGTTGCGGAGGTGGTGGCTGGGCCACGAGGTGCCGGGCCCCAGCACCGGCTCGAGGCGGGACTTGTCGACGCTGCTCATCACGGTGGACATGCGCGGACTCCTTTCGCGGATCTCTCGGATCCTTCTGAGACAACAGCGGTTGGTGAGTGGTCGCGCCCCGACACGGGGACGCTGGAAAAGAAGAGAAGCCCGGAGAGCTGTCCCCGGGCTTCTCGGCTGCTTGGCCGTGTGTGCTCGGGGAAGGGCTCAGCCGGGGGCGAGCTCGCGCGCGATCTGCGGCGTGATGACGTGACCCGTAAGGCCTGCGCGCACCGGCCGCGGACTGCTGCAACGCGGCGTGAGGTTGGCGGGCGCGTGGGTCATCGTGTAGATACTACGCCCCAGGGGGCGGAAGGTTCGCGCCGGGAGTGCGGCGCGGGGTCGGATGCTCGTGTCAGACGCGGCTCAGGCGCCCGGCGCCTTGCGGCCCTGGATGGTGTTCGCCTTCGTGTTCTGGCTCGCGGCCTTCTGGGCCTGCATGGCGTTGCTGTTGAAGGGGCTGTGCGTGTCCTTGGCCGCGCCGGCGTTGCCGGGGCCCGCGTTCATGCCACCGAAGCCGCCGGAGCCGCCCACCATGCCCATGCCGCCCATGCCGCGGAGCAGGTGCTTGGCGCTGCCGCCGCTGGGCTTGGGCGCGGGCTGCGCCGCCTGCTTCGCAGCAGGCTTCGCGGGTTCGGCGGGCTTGTCAGCGTTCCCTTTGGCGGGCTTTTTCGGGGTGGCCATGCGTGAGGGTATCCCGCGGAATCACTCGCCGGGGGCCTTGCGGGCGTAGCGCGAGCGCGGCGGCGGCATTTCGCGGTCGGCCCGCCGGGGCGACAGGGCCGCGGGGTTGAAGGGGCTGGTGGAACTCGCCGCCACATGGCCGTCGGCCTGGACCGGGGCGTCAAAGAGGTGCATGGCCCCGGGCTCAGGCTGCGGTGCCGCGCCGACAGCCACCAGCACGTTCCGCGCGGCGGGGTGCAGGCCGGGGCTCGGGGAGGCCCCTGTGTCGCTGTCGCTGCCGGCGCGCGAACGCTTGCCGCTTCGGGCCGCGGAGGGGCGATCGGTCGGTGAGTTCCTCGCGGGGGAACTGCTCGCGCCGGACTTGCTCGCGCGGGACTTGCCGGCGCCCGACGTCTTTGACTTCGAATGGCGCCGCGTGCCGCCGCCAGCCGGGGTCTTGGCCGCGTTCATGTTGTCCACCAGGCTGGGGCGGCTGCGCCCGTGCTTGCGGGCCTGTGCCTGCGCCTTCTTCTTCTGCGCGGGCGTGAGGTGCGAGCGCTCCGACTTAGGCAGCGGGTTGGGCCGGTTCCACGGCTGGGAGCCCGAGCGGCGCGAGGCCGGCTTCTTCGCGGCCGCTGTGCCCGCCTTCCTGGTGCTGGCCTTGCGGGTGCTGGCTTTGCGCGTCGTGGCCTTGCGCGTGGTGCTGGTCCTGCTGCCCGCTTTCTTCGCCGTCTTTCTGGACGCCGCGCGGGTAGCAGCCTTGCGGCCCCCGCCCGACTTCTTTGTGGATGCCTTGCGTGCCATCGGTGGACTCCTTCACCTTCAAGCGGGGCGTCACACGGTGAGGGACGGGTGAAGAACGGCTGGAGAACCCACGTCAATGGAGCGTCGCCTGCGCGTTCATTACAGTGGCCTGATGAAGTGGCTCGACGAAGTGCGGGAGGCCGCGGCGGGCGCGTGCAAGCCCGCGACCGACCTGGAGGTCTCGATCTTCGAGAGCGAATCCGGGCTCGTTCTGCCCGCGGCCGTCCGCGAGGTGTACCAGTTGGTTGGCAACGGCGGCTTCGGCCCCGGCTACTTGCTCGCGGGGCTGGTCAACGGCCACCGCGACGACCAGGGCATGTGCGTGCTCGACCTGTACCTGTCGCTTTGCATGAAAGACCCTGAGCAGCCGCTGTGGAAGTGGCCGCGGGGCGTTCTGCCAATCTGCCACTGGGGCTGCGCCGTGCAGTCGTGCGTGGACTGCACGCGCGAGGGTCTGCCGATGGTGCGCTTCGATCCCTGCGGCATCGAGTCGGACGGGCGCATGGGCCAGGCGATGTGGGACGAGGGGAAGGGCTTCGTTGGGTGGCTGGAGGCGTGGGCGCGCGGCGAGGACCTGTGGGGCAGCGGGATGCGCAAGACGGTTTAGGCGGAGCGCCGGCGCTTCCCGCCGGACATCGCGCGCCGTTCGCTCACCTCGTCCATCGCGCGGAAGTAACCGGCCACCGTCCCGCCGCCCTTCTTGAGCAGCCTGGCACGGACGGCGCGCACTTCCTTCACGACCGGATCATCACCGCCGCTTCCGCGCGGGCGTGTGCCGGCCTTCTTCCTGGCGGTCTTCTTCATGACGCGTCCTCGGGCACCAGCTCCAGCGGGGTCGTGAGGATCGGAACGGACAGCCCCAACTGCTCGTTGACGAATCGTATGTGCGATGCCTTGTTGGCGTTGGCCAGGTGCTTGCAGTTCCACGTGAGCAGGAAGTTGACGCCGTGGAGGGAGCACGCGGCGAGGTGCGCGGCGTCGCCGACGGCGCTGGCGGGCATCACCCTGCGACGGATGTACTCGCCCGCAATCCGCTCGACCTCCGGCGAGCTCTCCAGGATGGGCCGCCCGGCGAGCAGGGACGCGCCGGGGGCGGACTTGGCCGCCGGCGCGAGTGCGAGCTCGTTGAGCACGAAGCTCGAGGTCACCAGCGAGTAGCCCGCGCGGTGCCGATTCCACCACTGCCGCGTCGCTTCCCGCCACGCCACCGCCCGCGCGGTGGTGCGCGTCTCGAAGTAATAGCTTGGGATGGTCGTCTCGATATAGACGGTGGGTCCGGGCACGGGCGGAGTCTACCAGCACTTTCACGCCGCCAGCCTCACTGCGCTATCACCCTCCGACCTGCCGAACTGCACCACCACCGTCGCCGACGCCGGGCCCACCTGCTGCCCGCGGACGGGGCGGATGCGGTACTGCACGGTGCGCGCCCCCGGCGGGATCGTGGAATCGGTGAAGGTGCGGCCGCCGTGGGCGAGGCCGATGGACTCAAAGGGCGGCTCGGCGCCGGGCCGCTCGCCGATGAGCTGCACGCTCCGCGTGATCTGGTACACGACGTTGGCCACGCCGCGGGGGTTGCGGCTCTTCCACGTGAGCGTGACTTCGCCCAAGGGGCCCAGCGTCCACCGCACCGAGTGCGGCTGCCCGGGCGCGGGGGCCTCGCGCCGGCGCGGGCGGGGGGCGTCGATCTGGGCCAGGGCGTACAGCGACTCGTTGCCGGTGTTGAGGGCGTTGGTCCGCACCGTCCGCACGACGGCGCTGCTGGCCTCGTACAGGAACCTCGCCTCGTTGTAGTACGCCGCCGTCGCCGCCTCGCTCTCCCGCCGCAGGTCAAACGCCCGCCTCCACGCCGCGTCGGTGGCCGCCAGCGCCGCCTCCAGCTCGGCTACTTGGCCGGGTTGAAGGCCGAGCTCCGCCGCCCGCTCGATCCATGTCGGCCCGTGGCCCTTCACAAAGGCGAGCAGCTGCGCAGGGTCGGTGGGGAGTGTGGCCATGATGAAGGAGAAGATCGGTTGGGAGCGGGGGGTGGTTGAGCTGGAGTGCGTTTTTGGCGTGCTGGGGGCGTTAGTGGTCGTGCGGGAGGGGGTTAGGAGCGGGCGGGGGCGGGGAATGGGCGGTCGGGAGAGGGTGCTGAGCGCGCGGGAGCGGCTCCTGCGCGCTCAATAGGGCGCACTGCCTTGCTAGAAGAGGAAGCCCGCGGCTACTTCTTGCGACCTCGCCGATCCGGCGAGTAGGCCACTCCCGTCAGCCGCGAGTTGAACATGTCGAGCACCGTCTTGAGCGGCGTTTCACCCTTTCGGAGGAACCGCACGTTAATCGCCTCAAGTTTCCGGATTACTGACTGCTCGCTGACGACACTGATGCAGAAAAGGTCAACAAATGGCATCACCTTTCGGATCTCGCCGCATAGATACACCCCCGTGCTGTGACTACCAGTTACACCTTCAAGCGCGGGACCCGGCGGCATCATTATGTCGACGGAGATTAGATCAACACTCTCTCTGCTGAGGATCTCGAGCGCTGCCGATCCGTTGGTCGCCTTAAGAACACGGTAGCCTTGGAACTCTAGTGCATCAGCCAGTGCCTCAAGGTAGCCTTGCTCATCGTCAACAAGTAGCACTGTCTTTGGCATCGGTACCTCACGCGCGTGAACGTTGGACGACTCGGGCCTTACCCTCGAGAGCGCTTACAGGAAGCGTAACGGCGAAAACAGTGAAACCCCGCTCGTCAGTGTAAGCTTCGATAGTGCCTTCATGGAGATCGACAATCTTCTTAGCGATGTACAGTCCAAATCCAGTTCCAGCGGGGTACTTGTTTTTAGCCCGTTCGCTACGGTAAGCACGCTCAAATACTAAGTCGGTTTCCTTACTGTCCACACCGATCCCGCGGTTCGCGACCTCTACAACCACGGTGTTTGTGCTCTTGTCGTGGAGTCCTGCAATCTGAATAAGCGTTCCGTCGTGAGAATACTTCACCGCATTCTCAATAATGTTGCTGAACACTTGGCTAATCAGCGGCTTCATGGCAAGCACAGGCGGAGCCTCGCCAAGCTGCGCGTCATCGACCTTAATCTGAATTTCCCGCTCCCAGCCCTGTGGCTGGAAATCGTCGGCCAGGTTGATCGCTAGACGGCACAGGTCAACCTCCTGAAGAGGCTCCTTGAGACTTGCGAGCGCGTGATCCCCCTCCAGATTGGACATAAGCGCGAAATTCTTGGCCAAGTGAACGGCGATAGTGGCTTGAGAGTACACCGAACGCAACACCTTCTTTGCACGATCGACACCAAGCCGCCCGCTCGTCAAGTTTTCAATGTGCCACTTGATAGCATTCAGAGGTGCTACAAGTTGATGCGAGACATTCTGCAGGTATTCCGCCCGTTCCTTCTGAACGCGAGCAAGTTCGCGCTCAAGTTCAGCGACGCGGCTTTGCAGTTTTCCGATGTCGGGACCTTCGTCAGGCAAGGGCACTCGCAAGTTCCTTTCGGATAATCTCGCCGGCTGAACCAATGCCGTGAGTAATATCAATGTAAATCATCCCGGCAATGTCGGTCGGCAACTCCAAGCCTCCCTTGTGGAGCAAGATCACACGGCCTGAATGTCGACCAAGTTTAGCAAGGAAATACCCCATCTCGAAGATGACGTTCTGCCGGGCCCGACGCTTCATGTCGTTGTCAGCGGTGACGGCCGCGCCCTTGTCATCCGGAGTGAGGAGTACGAACACGAGCGTTGCCCGCGAAGCGTACGCCTCAAATTTCTCAATGATGGTCCGTCCGAGGGAAGGCTGCTCGTGGAGTATGATCGGCTCTGGAAGTCTCAAGGTATTCTGGAGGTAGTTCTTGAGATCCAATTTGGCCGCCTCGTCGTGCCCATGCACGATGAAAACTACTGGTGGCTCAGGCGTGCGAGAACGAGCATTCGGTCCGGCAAGGAGTTCGATCTGCTCAATGAGAGAGTGAATGTCGGAGTAGGTCTGTTTCGACCTGAACTCGAGTCCCGCGCTCCTCAAGGTTGCGATTGTGGTCGGATCGGAAACGCCGGACAATACCATGATACTCGCGTCGGGATTCCTCTTTCGAACTGCAGTTGCGACTTTCATCCCCGCAGAACCGGCACCGTTCCCGCCCTCCATCATCAGATCGAGGATCACAAGATCGGCTGAGGCCAGACGCTCCAGATTTTTCATCGCGAGCGCGGTGGAACGCAGCCGCTCGGCGTTGAATCCATGCAGATTCAAAGCTTCAACGAGCGCCTCCGACGCGAAGTCGTCATCGACCACAAAGATGGTCGCACCATTACTGTCGACTGCTGCCATGTGTTCACCTTAGAGAAAGCTGAGAGTCGCCTGCTCAGCGACTCTCGGCATAAATATCAATAGTCCATGTCGTCATGCCCGTGGTCATGTCCGCCCGCGGGCTTCTTCTTTTCCTTGATCTCGACGATCGCGGCCTCGGTGGTCAGGAGCAGGGCCGCCACGCTCGCGGCGTTCTGCAACGCCACGCGCTCCACCTTCGTCGGGACGATGACGCCCATCTTGATCATGTCGCCGAACTCGTGGGTGAGGGCGTTGTAGCCGTAGTTGGTCTCCTGGGACTCCTCGACCTTGGAGGCGATGACGGAGCCGTCGAGGCCGCCGTTCTGGGCGATCTGCTTCACGGGGGCGGCGACGGCGCGGAAGACGATGTCGATGCCGGAGCGCTCGTCGGTGTCGGCCTTCTTGCGGAGCTTGTCGAGGGCGCGGCGGGCGCGGAGGACGGCGACGCCGCCGCCGGGGAGGATGCCTTCTTCGACCGCGGCGCGGCAGGCGTGGAGGGCGTCCTCGACGCGGGCCTTCTTCTCCTTCATTTCGACCTCGGTGGCCGCGCCGACGTTGATCTGGGCGACGCCGCCGGCGAGCTTGGCGAGACGCTCCTCGAGCTTCTCGCGGTCGTAGTCGCTGGTGGTGTTCTCGATCTGGTGGCGGATCATGTCGATGCGGGCCTTGATGGCGTTGGACTGGCCGGCGCCCTCGACGATGGTGGTGTTGTCCTTGTCGACGGTGACCTTCTTGGCGCGGCCGAGGTCGCCGATCTCGATGTTCTCGAGCTGGATGCCGAGCTCTTCCATGATGGCGCGGCCGCCGGTGAGGGTGGCGATGTCCTCGAGCATTTCCTTGCGGCGGTCGCCGAAGCCGGGGGCCTTGACGGCGCAGACCTTGAGGACGCCGCGGATCTTGTTGACGACGAGCGTGGCGAGGGCCTCGCTGTCAACGTCCTCTGCGATGATGAGCAGCGACGCGCCCTGCTCGGCGATCTTGCCCAGGAGGGGGAGCATGTCCTTCGCGCTGCTGATCTTCTTCTCGAAGATGAGGACGTAGGGGTTGTCGAGCACGCACTCCATGGCGGCGGGGTTGGTGACGAAGTGGGGGCTGAGGTAGCCCTTGTCGAACTGCATGCCCTCGACGAGCTCGACCTCGGTGGTAAGGGACTTGCCTTCCTCGACGGTGATGACGCCGTCCTTGCCGACCTTGTCCATGGCCTTGGCGATGATGTCGCCGATTTCCTTGTCCTGGTTGGCGGAGCAGGTGCCGACCTGGGCGATCTCCTTGCTGCTCTCGACCTTCTTGGACATGGCCTGGAGCTCGGCGACGACGGCCGAGACGGCCTGCTCAATCCCTCGCTTGACCAGGTTCGGGTTCGCGCCCGCGGTGATGACCTTCAAACCCTCGGCGTAGATGGCCTCGGCGTAGATGGTGGCGGTGGTGGTGCCGTCGCCGGCGTCCTTGGAGGACTTGTTGGCGACCTCCTTGATCATCTGGGCGCCCATGTTCTCGTAGGGGTCATCGAGCTCGACTTCCTTGGCGACGGTGACGCCGTCCTTGGTGACGGTGGGGGCGCCGAAGGACTTCTCGAGGACGACGACGCGGCCGGAGGGGCCGAGGGTGACCTTGACGGCGTGGGCGAGCTTCTGGACGCCGCGGAGGATCTTCTCGCGGGCGTCGGTGTTGTAGGCGATGGCTTTGGCGGGCATTTCTCTTTCCTTTCTACGTTCTTGGCAGTCTTGAGTCGCTCGGGGTTTGAACCACAGAGCACACAGAGGGCACAGAGGAAGACATTTGGGATTGTCTCGAACCGATCTACTGACTTTCTCTGTGTGCTCTGTGTGCTCTGTGGTTCAGACCGAGTCTTACTTGTGTTTGCGGATGGCGATGCGGACCCAGGCGACGCGCTCTGAGTCGATGATGTACACGTTCTGGCCGTCGGTGACCTTGACGAGGTGGTCGGGCTCGTCGGGGATGAGCATGGCCCCGTGGACCAGCAGGTGCGAGGCGTCGGTGGCGGGGCCGGCGAATGCGAAGGTGCAGTCGCGCTCGCCGTTGAGCTCGCGGAGGGCGGTGCGTAGCTGGTCTGGTGTCATAGCTCGGGGGGAGGAAGAAGTGGCAGAGTGGCAAAGTGGCTGAGTGGCAAAGTGGGGGGACCGAGGCCGGTGGCTCGTGGCCTTTCACTTTGCCACTGTGCCACTCCGCCACTCTGCCACTTGCATCAGTCAATGACAGCCAGGATGTCGTCCTCGGTCATGATGAGGAGCTCGTCGCCGTCGAGCTTGAGCTCGGTGCCGGCGTAGCTGGTGAAGAGGATGCGGTCGCCCTTCTTGACGCTCAGCGGCACGCGCTCGCCGGTGGTCTTGTCGAGAGCGCCGGATCCCACGGCCTCAACCACGCCGGTCTTGGGGCGCTCCTTGCCGGCCTCGGGGATGATGATGCCGCTCTCGGTCTTGCTGGCGGCCTCGTCGCGGCGGACGAGGATCTTGTCGCCCAGGGGGCGGACGTTGGTCTTGGAGGCTGGCTTGTTCGTTTTGCTGGGGCTGGCAGTCTTGGACATTCTGCAATCTCCGGAAGAGGGTGAAACTTAGAAGAGGGCATCAAGGCATAGGGCACCAAGGCATCAAGTGCTTGGCCAACGTCCTTGATAGTGACGTTCGAGGCAGCGGCGGAGGACGTCGAGGACGACGTTGAGGTCCGCGGTGGTCTGCGGGCGGTCGAGGATGGCGAAGGCGCCCATGCGGAGGGCGGCCGCGATGTCGCGGGCGTCGTCGCGGTGGGTGCGGGAGCGCTTGATGGCGACGACGGGCGGGGGCTCGTCGAGGCGGCGGAGGAGCTCGAGCAGGCGGGGGCCGCCCTCCTCGAACTCGGGCTCGACCTCGGGGCGGGACATGTCCAGTGGTAGGGCCATGTCCACGACCGCGACATGGATGGGGACGGAGGAGAGGAGTTTGGTGGCCTCGCGCCCGTTGCCGGCCATGTGGGAGATGACGCCCATGGGCTCGAGCAGGCGGGGTAGGCGGTCGACCCAGGGGTCGGGGTGCCAGCCGGCGTAGGAGAGGAGGAGGTTGAGGCGGCAGCTCCCGCCGTTGCAGCCGGTGTGGGCGTGGCCGTTGCCGCCCCCGTTGGTGGGGTCGTAGGGGTGGCCGGGATGGGCGCGGACCGACTGCATCTCTCCGGACCCAAGGCAAGGGGCGTGCCGGAGTGGCGGGGGGCGGAAGGGTGCCGGCGTCGGGGGTTTTTGCTGCCAGCGGGGGTGACAGCAGGGTGTCAGGTGCCAAGTTGGCAGGGGTGTCGGTTGGGCTGGAGAGCTGGTGCGGGGTGGTAGACTCGGGGTTATGGATGCTGGACACATCGTGCTGGGGCTCGCTGCCGCGGCGGGGGTTGGGGCGGTTGTTTGGTTTTTGATTGAGCGCGGGCGGCTGGCGGCCCGGGTGGGGGTGGCGGAGGCGGAGGGTCGAGCGGCTTCGGCAGCGAAGGACGCGGCGGAGCGGGCGCTGGGGGAGGTGCGCGGCTCGCTGGAGGAGATGGGGCGGCGGGTGACGCTGGCGCAGGCGGAGCAGGCGCGGCTCGGTGAGGCGCTGCAGCGGGAGCAGCGGACGCGCGAGGAGGAGCGGGCGCGGGGGGTGCGCGAGGTGGAGGCCGCGGTCGAGAACGAGCGGCGGCTGCACGCGGAGGAGGTGCGGCGGCTGGAGTCGGTGCACGCGGAGAAGCTGATCGCGGTGAACGTGGCGCGGAAGGAGATCGAGGAGAAGCTGGCCGCGTTCGACGTGAAGATGAAGGAGAGCTTCGGGGCGCTGGCGGGCGAGGTGCTGCGGAACAACAACGAGAGCTTCCTGAAGCTGGCAGAGACGAAGCTTGCCGCGGCGCAGAAGCAGGGGGAGCAGGAGCTCGACCGCAAGCGCGCGGAGGTGGACCAGCTGCTCAAGCCGATCAGCGAGACGCTCAAGCGCACGGACGAGAAGCTCGCGCTCATGGGCAAGGAGTGGGCGAGCGACCGGGCGTCGCTGGTGGAGCACATCCGCGGCGTGGCGGCGCAGAGCGACGGGCTGCGGGCGGAGACGATGAAGCTGGCGAAGGCGCTGAGCAAGCCGGAGGTGCGCGGGCGGTACGGCGAGATCCAGCTGCGGCGGGTGGCGGAGCTCGCGGGCATGACCAGCTACTGCGACTTCGCGGAGCAGGCGAGCCACCGGGATGACGCGGGGCGGCTGCTGAGGCCGGATATGGTCGTGAAGCTGCCCAATGACCGCGTGATCGCCGTTGATGCGAAGTGCAACACGTACGCGTATGTGCAGGCGGCGGAGGCGACGGATGATGTCGTGCGCGAGGAGTGCCTCGAGCGATTTGCGCGGCACGTTTCGGAGCAGGTTTCGGCGCTGTCAAAGAAGGGATACTGGGCGGAGCTGGACGGGTCGCCGGACTTTGTGGTGATGTTCGTGCCCGGGGATCAGTTCCTGGATGCGGCGTTGGCGCGGCGGGGGGACCTCTTGGAGAAGGCCGCGGAGCAGAATGTGATCCTGGCGAGCCCTTCGACGCTGATCGGGCTTTTGCGAGCGGTGGCGGTGGGGTGGCGGGAGAAGCGGATCGAGGAGCAGGCGCGGGAGCTGTTTGAGCTCGGGCGCGAGCTGCACGACCGCGCGGCGACGGCCTTTGCGAACATCGCGAGCGTGGGCAAGGCGCTGACGGCGGCGGTGGAGCGGTACAACAAGTTCGTCGGGAGCTATGAGAGCCGGCTGGAGCCCACGCTGCGGAAGTTTGAGGATGCGGGGGTGAAGAGCGGGAAGGAGCTGCCGGAAGTGACGCCGGTCGCCGGGATCGTGCGGGAGGTGGTGATTGAGCCGAAGCCGGCGCTGCTGGAGGGCGCGAAAGCCCAGGGTTCATGATCCCTGGGCTTTGGGGGGTGGTTGCGTATGTGGGTGGGCCGTGGTGGTTGTGGGCGCGGCGCGGGGGGCTGCGGCGTGGTGCGCGCAGGTTGAGCGATGAGGAGAGCGCGGTGCTCCGCGCGTACTTCGCGCGCGAGGTGCTGGATGCGGCGCGGCTGGCGGTGGTGGAGCGGGTGGAGAACCCGTGGGTGTTCCGCGTGCTGCGGCGGTGTGGTGTGCGGGTGCCGGTGGACCTGACCGGGGTGTGGGGGATGTGCTTCGGGGATGTGGTGGCGGTGACGTCGCGGGCGATGGACGAGCGCGGATTGTCCACGGTGTTCCATGAGCTGGTGCACACTGTGCAGATGCGGCGGGTGGGGGTGGGGGCGTTCTGCCGTGCGTATGTGCGGGATTACGTGATGTATGGATACATGGGGATCGCGTTCGAGGAGGAGGCGTTCGCCTTGCAGGCGCGGTTTGAGCGGGGTGAGGTGTTTGAGGTGGGGTAGGAGGACAGCCGCGAAGCGCGGCTGTATCCCTCTCTGACGGTCGGGGTTCCTATAAGGAGTAGACCCTCGCTTGCGCGTCGGGCTCGTTGGCTTGGAGTGGTCATGAGTGGTGCGAGGAAGCCAACGAAGGACGAGCTGGCGGCGGCGCATGGGCGGGAGACGGTGCCGGACCTGGTGCGGCCGGGGTTGGCGCTGCTGTTCGTGGGGATCAACCCGGGGCTGTGGTCGGGGGCGACGGGGTACCACTTTGCGCGGCCGGGGAATCGGTTCTGGCCGGCGCTGCACCAGGCGGGTTTGACACCGCGTCAGCTGCACCCCAGCGAGTCGCGCGAGTTGCTGAAGTTTGGGATCGGCATGACCAAGGTGGTGCAGCGGGCGACGGCGACCGCGGCGGAGCTGACGCTCGAGGAGGTCCGCGCCGGGGGCGAGGTGGTGCGAAACATGGTGCGGAAGCACAGGCCGCGGGTGGTGTGCTTCCTGGGTGTGGGGATCTTCCAGCAGGCGTACGGCGTGAAGAAGGTGAAGGTGGGCGTGCAGGCGGAGCTGTTCGAGGGCGCCCAGCTGTGGGTGCTGCCAAACCCGAGCGGGCTGAATGCGAACTACCAGCTGCGCGACTTCGTGCGGCTGTTCAGGGAGGTGGGGGAGGCGGCGGGGTTGCTGGAGGGCGGGCGCGGGGCGAGACGAAGAGCACCGCCGAGATGAGGACATCTCGGTGGCACGGCCCCGTAATGACAACGCCCGTGCCGGGCGGCACGGGCGTTGGGTGTTGACGTTGGACCGTCGGGAACGGATCAGCGGGTGCGGCGGCGGAACGCCAGGAGGCCCAGGCCCATGAGGGCGGCGGCGCCGGGGGTGGGGACGAGGGTGGCGTTGAGCTGGATGTTGTCGAAGCGGTTGTTGCCGCCGATGTTGGTCGCGCCGTTGAGGGTGATGCGGACATAAGCCGTGGCGGCATTGTCCAGGGCGGCGATGGAGGAGAAGTCGAAGGTCAGCACGCCGGTGGTGGCGAAGGTGGTGTTGGGGGTGTAGGCGGGGCCCAGGTCGGTGAAGTTAGCGCCGTCGATGGACCAGGACACGATGTTGCTGTTGAAGCCCGTGCTGGTGCGCTGGCTGGCGAAGCTGAGGATCAGGTCCTCGAAGCTCGTCATGCTGAAGGAGAAGGTGAGCGTCGAGCCGTTGTTGAGCACGGCGGTGGTGGAGCCGCTATCGAGCGAGCTGCCCTGCACGGAGAGCGCCTGGCCGTTGACCTCGCCGGTCAGGCCGTTGACGGTGGTGCCGCCGAAAGAGTTGATGCCGCGGTTTGAACCCGCCTGGTCGGTGCTGGGCACGTTGAGCAGCAGCTGACCCAGCCCCTGATCGGCGGCGTAAGTCGTGCCGTTGTTCGTGGCGGTCGTCAGGGTGTTGAAGTTCCAGTACGCGATCATGTCGGCGTGCGCGGAGGCGGTTGCCGCGCAGGCCACAACCAGGGCCAGCATCTTCGTCATTGGTCTCTCTCCTTCTCTCGCCCGCCGTCAAGCGGGGTGGGCGGGAGTGTAGGCGACGGGTTCACTGGGATGGTGTCCCGGCGCGTTGCGCTGGCGCGAAGGTTGCGCCAAGGGAGGGTGGTTTACGCGTAGCCTTGGGCATGGACCTGATCGAGATCGCCAGGCTGGAGGAGATGCGGCGTGCCCGCAGCGCGGCTGCCATCGCGGACGATTGCCGCTGGTTGCGGGGCGGGGGCGCGGCACTCCGCGGCAAGCGGGGGTCGTGGATCAACTACGCAGTGGGGCTCGGGCTTGAGGGCGATGTCGATGGCGGGGAGCTGGGGGAGGTGTCGCGGTGGTGGTCGGCGGAGGGGATCGAGCCGCGGCTGGAGGTGACGCCGTTTGTGAGCGACGCGACGCTGCGGACTATCGCGGAGGCGGGGTTCGCGTGGCGTGACTCGACCAGCACCTTGTTCCGGGAGGTTTTACCGGGCGAAACCACGCGGGCGGAGGTGCCGGGGCTGGAGCTGCGGGTGGTGGATGCGGGCGACGCTCATCAGGTACGGGCGTATGGCGACGCGGTGATCCGCGGGTTCAGGGGGCCGGGGGTGGAGCCCACGGAGATCGATCACGAGCTGTCGGCGCGGTTCGTGCGGCTCCCCAGCACGGTGGCGATCGCGGCGTGGATGGACGGGCGGATCGTCGGGGGCGGCACGCTGCAGGTTGATGGCGAGGTGGCGGCGCTGCTGGGCGCGAGCGTGCTGCCCGAGTACCGGCGGCGGGGGATCCAGCAGGCGCTGATCGCGGCGCGGCTGCGTGCGTGCGCGGAGCGCGGCGTGCGGGTGGTGACGATCGGGTCCAAGCCGGGCGCGGCCACGGAGCGGAACGTGCGGCGGGCCGGGTTTCAGGTGGCGTACACGAAGATGATCATGACGAAGACGGTGGAAGGGGCGGTGGGGGCTGGGGGGTGACACGATCATGAGGACATGATCGTGGCACAGCGTCGTCACGCGCGCTGTTCGGCGGGGATCGTCTCGATTTCGCCGGTGGGGTAGGCGATGCGCCCGTGGTACATGCTGGTGAGGGTGCGGGAGACGGACTCGACGATGATGTGGAGCTCCTTGAGGGTGAGCTCGCAGTCGTCGAACTGGCCGTCCATGAGTCGCTTGTTGGCGATGGTGCGGACGAGGGCGTCGATGCGCGAGGGGGTGGGGTCGGGCATGGCGCGGGCGGCGGACTCGACGGCGTCGGCGATCATGAGGATCGCGACTTCCTTGTTGCGGGGCTTGGGGCCGGGGTAGCGGAACTCGAACTCGTCGGGCACATAGGTGTCGTCGGGGTCGAGGTCCATGCCGTCCTTGCCCTTGAGGGCCTGCTGGCGGGCGCGGTGGTAGAAGAACTCGACGAGGGTGGTGCCGTGGTGGGCCTCGATGAAGTGCTGGACCTTCTGGGGGAGCTGGAACTCGCGGGCGAGCTCCATGCCGTCCTTGACGTGCCCGACGACCACGAGCAGGGACATGGCGGGGCTGAGCTTGTCGTGCTTGTTGGTGCCGCCGACCTGGTTCTCGACGAAGTACTCGGGCTTGTTCATCTTGCCCACGTCGTGGTAGAGGGCGCCGACGTAGGTCAGCAGGCTGTCGGCGCCGATGGCGTCGGCCGCGGCCTCGGCGACGGCGGCGACGTTGAGCGAGTGGTTGTAGGTGCCGGGGGCGCGGAACTGGAGCTCCTTGAGCAGGGGCTGCTTGGGGTCGCGCAGGTCGATCAGCGTCATGCCGGTGGTGACGTTGAAGACCTTCTCGATGAGCGGCAGCATGAAGAGGGTGATGCCGCCGACGAGCAGGGCGCCCCCGCCCGCGGTGCCGGCGTCGACGCCGATCTCCTTGAGAACCTTGGGCAGGATGTTGGGGGAGATGGGGCGCTCGATGAGGCTGAAGATGGCGGTCGCGAGAGCGACGCCCACCGCCGAGACCATCGAGGTGCGGAAGAGCGAGTTGCGGTCGCGGATCTCCTTGAGCGACCACACCACGCAGGCGATGCCGGTGATCATGACCGCCATGACGCCGACGGACTCGCGGAGGGCGAGGCACACCAGCACCGAGTGCAGCAGGGCGAAGGCGAGGGCGGAGCGGCGGTCGTAGGCGATCGCCAGCAGCATCGCGACCATCAGCGTGGGGGTCACGGCGAAGAAGATGTTGAACTGCGGGGCCTGGGCGGCGCCGATCACAGCGATGCCGAGGGCCGCGGCGAGGGTGAGGGCGATGCCGCCCATGCGGCTGGCGTTCCTGCGGACGCGGGGGCAGAAGAGGTAGGTGTAGCCGGCGAGGGCGAGGGTGACCGCGAAGCAGGCGGAGACGATCGCGATATTGCGGGCGAGGCCGTAGTAGAGCCGGCCGTGCTCCTGGAAGAACTCCTGCTCGGCCTTGAAGAGGTCGTGCTGGGGCTGGGTGAGGACGAAGCCGCGCTGGAAGATGACCTGGCCGGGCGTGCTGATGCGTTCGATGGGCTTGACGCCGCTGGTGATGGTGGCCTGCGCCTGGGCGGTGGCGGCCTCGTCGAAGGTGAAGGTGGGGCGGACCTTGGTGGCGAGGCGCTCGGCGACCAGCGTGTGAAGAGGCCCGTAAAAGCCCGCCGCCCGGGCGATCTCGTCGGCGGCGCGGGTGAGGCGCTCGCGGTCGCCGAGGTTCACGAGGTCGGACTTGGGGACTTCCTCGCGCCGGTTCTCTTCCACCAGGGCAACGACGGAGGTCGTGCCCTCCTGGAGGGCGCGCTGCCACGTCTGGCTTTCCAGGAACGGGCGGCGGCGGAGCAGGGTGTCGAGGGCGCCGACGTTGCTGAGCCACTCGGGGCTGGCGTGCCCGTCGAAGGCCTGGGCCTTGATGGCCGCGAAGGTCTCGGGGGTGAGGTTGTACTCGGCGCGGATGGTGGGGTCGACGTTGTCGAGGGTCTCGGCGCCGGCGAGCACGGTGGGCAGAGTGGACAGGGAGTTGCCAAGGGCCTCCAGCACGGCGTTATCGGGGCGGAAGACGCGGGGGGTGGCCTGGCGGGCGATTTCCCGGGCCTGGTTGGTGGCTTCCTCGTCGGGCACGCGCATCTGCACGCGGACCAGGCGGGTGTCGTCCATGACGCGACCTACGGCCACGAGCGGCTGCGTGCGTCCCCAGATCACGAACGCTGAGCAGACCAGCGCGAAGAGGGCCGCGATAAAGAGGCCCAGGCCCAGGCTGGGCTGGGCGAGGGCGTCGAGCAGCCGGACGAAGGCGCCCATGCCCGAGAAGCGCCCGGGGTGCGGGCGGCGGGCCCGCAGGCTGCGCGCGAGGTCACCGGTGCGCGTGGCGGGGGCGGTGTTGTCCGGGTCTCTGGGCATGGGGGGCAGGGGAAGAGCTATCTAGTAGATCGGCGATTCAGGCGGGGGTGGTTGGCGGGTTATCGGTCACGGGCTTGCGTCTTTGGCGGGTGCGGGCGGAGTTATCCGACAGGGCGTCCTCGCCGTAGGCCTCGATGACGCGCTGCACGAGGTCGTGGCGGACGACGTCCTCCTTCTCGAACTGCACGAAGCCGACGCCGCGAGTGCGGTTGAGGCGGCGGGCGGCGTCGACCAGGCCCGACTCGGCTGGGTCGGGGAGGTCGATCTGGGTGACGTCACCGGTGACAATCATCTTGGAGCCCTGGCCCATGCGGGTGAGGAACATGAGCATCTGGCCGCGGGTGGTGTTCTGGGCCTCGTCGAGGATGATGACGGCGTTGTTGAGCGTGCGCCCGCGCATGAAGGCGAGGGGGACGACCTCGACAACGTCGCTCTGGAGGAAGCGGGCGACGGTGGAGTAGTCCATCATGTCGTTGAGGGCGTCAAAGAGCGGGCGGAGGTAGGGGTTGACCTTCTCGCGCAGATCGCCGGGGAGGAAGCCGAGCTTCTCGCCCGCTTCGACCGCGGGGCGTGCGAGCACGACGCGGCGCACGCGACCGGTCTTGAGCAGGTGCACGGCCGCGGCGACGGCGAGGTAGGTCTTGCCGGTGCCGGCGGGGCCGATGCCGAACACGAGGTCGTTGGTGCGGATGGCCTCGAGGTACTTCTCCTGGTTGGGCGTGCGGGGCTTGAGGGCCTTGCCGCCGGAGTAGACGTTGAGGTGACCGTCCCACTCCTCGGGGTGGTAGACGTCGTTGGTCTCGCCGTTGGCGGCGACTTCCCAGCCGCGGGGGGCCTTCTTGTTCTCGCCGGATTCCTCGGCGATCAGGTCGAGCACCCGCTGGCGGTCCAGCGGCTCACCGGAAGCGGCCTCGGTGAGGCGCTCGATGACCCGGCGCGCGGCGGTCACGGCCTGCTTGGAGCCGGAGATGCGGACGCTGCCCTCGCGGGCGATCACGCCGACGCCAAGCCCTTCGCGGATCATCTTGAGGTTTCGCTCGGCCGAGCCGAGCACGGCGACGCGCTCGGAGCCGGAGGGGACACGGATACTGACTTCCAACGCTGGGTGCTCCCGGTTCGCCGAACCCGGCGCGGGCGTCCCGGGCAGCCCCGGGGCGTGATCTTTATGATAGGGACATGCACACTCAGGGGAGGCGGCTTTGTTTGGTTTGTGGTTGGTGGGTGCTAACCCTAATTGCTGTGGGTCAGCCGGGGTGCGCATCGCTGGAGCCGGCTGGTCCGCCGGGGCCGCGGACGGTGCTCGCGGACTGGGACGACGTGGACGCGGCGGTGGAGGTGGCGGTCAAGAGCGCGGAGGTGGCGCTGGATGGGCCGCCGCGCCGGTCGCGGTCGCGGATGGTGTACAGCCTGCGGACGGTGAGCGATGAGCCGGGGGAGCTGGTGGTGGAACGGGCGGGCGGGGAGGTGCTGACGGTGTCGGCCACCATCGGGCGGTTCGGGGGGGACAAGGAGCGCGAAGCGCGGCTGGTGGGGGCGGTGGTGCGGCGGCTGAAGCAACTGCGGGGGAAGGAGTGGGCGCCGGTGGAGTGATGGCTCGGCGCAGGAAAGAGCCGATCGCGCGAGCGATCGGTGTGGATCGCTGGCGAGATCGGCTCTGATGATTGGCCGCGCTAGCGAAGAGCCGCCGCGGAGCGGCGGGGTACCCAAGAAATCAGAGGCCGCCCAGGCCGGCCTTCTTGACGCGGTCCTTCATGCGGTCCTTCTCGATGGCGGGGCCGTTGACGCTGGTGTTGCCGCGGGTGCCGATGATGGGCGAGGCGGGCTTGAGGCGAGCGGTGCTCTTGACCTCGGCCTGCTTGAAGGCGGGGGCCTTGGGGGGCGTGGGGGCCTTGCCCTTGCTGACGGCGGTGGTGATTTTCTTCACCGCGCCTGCGATGCCGGTGGGCTTCTTGGCGCCGCCGAGACCTTTGGAGTTGGGGGTGCCGGACTTGCTCATGGTGTGCTCCTTCTGAGTGATGTGCAAGGTACAGAGTTGTGTGTAGGTGAGCAATAGGAACCGCGACCGTAAGGGAGCGATACGCCCGCGCTTCGCGGGCGTGGGGCGGATGGCATGCGGAGCGGACCGCCGCGAGGCGCGGCGGTGTCCCTCCCTTACGGTCGGGGTTCCTACCATGCCCGCCTATGGCGTGGATCACCAAGAACTCGGGCATGATGAAGGTGGAGCGGCGGGCGGAGCCGTACCTGACGGCGGCGATGCAGAAGAAGCTCACCGAGACGGTGCTGCCGCGGTACGAGACGCGCCTGGCGGCCCTGCTGCCGTGCCTGCACGCGGTGCAGCACGCGTACGGGTGGATCCCGCCGCAGGCGATGCTGGAGATCGGCGAGTTCCTGAAGATCGAGCCCTCGCAGGTGTACGACACCGCCAGCTTCTACGAGGAGTACTGGCTCAAGCCCCGCGGGCGGCACCTCATCCAGGTCTGCCGGTCGATCGCGTGCGAGTTCTGCGGGCAGCAGAAGATCACCGACGCCATCCGAAACAAGCTCGGCATCGACGTGGGCGAGACCACTGATGACGGCGAGTTCACGCTGATCGAGCTCGAGTGCCTGGGCTCCTGCGGCACGGCCCCCGCGGCCCTCATCGGCGAGAAGCTGTACGAGGACGTGACGCCCGAGGGGATTCTGAAGGCGATCGATGATGTGCGCGCGGGCAAGGGCGGCGGGCACCACCACTGAGAAGGTAAGCGCGGGGGGCGGCGATGGACGCTGAGAACCCGCGGCACTGCCGCAACTGCGGGTGGGACCTCAAGGGGGTGAGCTACCGCGCGGCGTGCCCGGGGTGCGGGACGCCCGTGCTCACGATGTACCAGGAGCTGGCGCAGAGCCGTCAGCCGCCGCCGGAGCCGCCGCCGCATGTGGGGGACGGGTCGATCACGCGGGATGTGCCGTGCCTGTCGTGCGGGTACACGTTGCGGGGGTTGAGCGCGAGTTCGATGTGCCCGGAGTGCGGCACGCCGGCGTCGCAGTCGCTGATGGGCGGGTATTTGCGGTTCGCGGGGCGGGACTACCTGGAGCGGCTGAGCGGCGGGCTTTTGTGGGTGGTGCTGGGATTGGCGGTGCGGCTGCTGGGGGCCATCTTCCTGTTCGTGGTCAGCGTTGCCGGCCAGGCGAATGACAACTTGGCGATCGGCGCGATGATCGTGACGGCGCTCATCGCGATCTCAATGTCTACGTGGGGCTGGTGGCAGGTTACGAGCGAGCACACGCTGGTCTCTCGCCTGCGGCTGCGGGGCTGGGCGCGCTGGTCGGCAGTGGTGGGGAACGGGCTGGAACTGATGGCGTTCGCTTCGGCGGGCGGCATTTCGCCCTCGCCGACGGCGCTGACGTCCCTCGTCATCCCCGGCGTGCCTTGTATTTCGCTGGTGTTCTTCGCGGTGTGGGTCGTCTCGATCGGCGTGCAGACCGCGTACGTATCGGAGCTGATGCGGCGGCTGCCCAACCCGACGATGGCATCGACCGCGACGGTAGCGACGTGGCTCAACCCGGGCCTGCTGCTGGCCTCGATCCTCTGCTTCTTCGTGCTCCCGTTCACGGGACTGGGGGCGTTCATCTTCTACTTCATCGTGATCGACCGCTGCCGTGCCGCGTTGGCGAAGGCCCGGGACAGCGCGGGGGCGCCGATCAGGGCAGAGGCGTACGAGGTGTAGTACTGTTGGGGGGCGGCGCTGGGGTGGCCGCGGATGGAGTAATGATGATGCGTCCTGCTGCGCTGCTCGCTTCGCTGGTGCTCACGGGTTCCTGCCTCACGGCCCCGCTCTTCGCCCAGGCCCCCAAGCCGCCGGAAACCCCGGTGAACGTGGTGACCGACACCTACCACGGCACAAAGGTCGAGGACCCGTACCGCTGGCTGGAGGACTGGAACGACCCCAAGGTGAAGGCGTGGTCGGAGGCGCAGAACGAGTACACCCGCGCAATCCTGGACAAGCTGCCCAACACCGAGGCGATCCGTGCACGCGTGACCGAAGTGCTGGGCGCGACGAGCGAGTCGTACTCGTACCTCAGCTTCCACGGCGGAAAGCTGTTCGCCCTCAAGCGGCAGCCGCCCAAGCAGCAGCCGTTCCTGGTGGTGATGGACTCGATCCACCATCCGGACAAGGCGGCGGTGTTGGTTGATCCAAACGTGATCGACAAGCAGGGGACCACGGCCATCGACTGGTTTGTGCCGAGCCCGGATGGGCGGATGGTGGCCGTGTCGCTGAGCAGCGGGGGCAGCGAGAGCGGCGACGTGCACGTGTTCGAGGTGGCGACGGGCAAACAGGTGTTCGAGGTGGTGCCGGGCGTGCAGTACGGCACGGGCGGCGGGGCGCTGGCGTGGACGCCGGACGCGAAGGGCTTCTATTACACGCGGTACCCGCGCGCGGGCGAGCGCCCCGAGGCCGACCGCGCGTTCTACATGCAGCTGTACTACCACGAGCTGGGCACGCCGACGGAGAAGGACCGCTACGAGATCGGCAAAGAGTTCCCCAAGATCGCCGAGGTCGTGGTGTTCACCAATGACGCGGGCGTCGCGCTGGTGAACATGCAGAAGGGCGACGGCGGCGAGTTCCAGCACTACGTGCGGACGCTTGACGGCAAGTGGCACGAGCTGGACAGCTACGAGGACCGCGTGGTGCAGGCCGAGTTCGGCCACAGCGACAGCAAGGAGACCTCGACGGTCCTGATGGTCTCGCGGATGGACGCCCCGCGCGGGCAGCTGCTCAAGCATACGTTCCAGAACGACGGCAAGAAGAAGGTGGAGCGGGTGTGCTGCGCCGAGGTGCTCATCCCGCAGGGCGAGGACACGCTGGTATCGGAGTTCGGCGAGCACACGGGCAACCTCATCGCGACGCCCAGCCGGCTGTACGTGACCTACCAGAAGGGCGGGCCCAGCGAGGTCCGCGTCTATGACCACAAGGGCAAGCTGCTGGGCAAGCAGCAGCAGCACGAGATCGGGGATGTCAGCTCGATCGTGCCGATCCACGGCGCGGGCGACTCGATCCTGTTCTCCAGCGTGAGCTACACCAGCCCCTCGGCGTGGTTCAGCTACGACGCGACCACGGGCAAGACTGCGCGGGTGACCACGCTTTCGCAGGAGCCCAAGGTGTCGTGGGACGACGTCGAGGTCGTCCGCGAGTTCGCCACCAGCAAGGACGGCACGAAGGTGCCAGTGAACATCGTCCGCCGGAAGGGAATCAAGCAGGACGGCAGCCACCCGTGCCTGATCACCGCGTACGGCGGCTACGGCGTCAACATCGCCCCGCGCTACCGGCCCGAGGTCCGCATCCTGCTCGAGCAGGGCTTCGTGTGGGCGGAGGCCAACATCCGCGGCGGCGGGGAGTATGGCGAGGAGTGGCACCACCAGGGGAACCTGACGAACAAGCAGAACGTGTTCGACGACTTCTACGCCGCATGCCAGCACATGGTGAAGGAGAAGTACACCAGCAACGACAGGCTGGCGATCATGGGCGGGAGCAACGGCGGGCTGCTGATGGGCGCGACGTTCACGCAGCACCCCGAGGTGGCCAAGTGCGTGATCGCCAGCGTGGGCATCTACGACATGCTGCGGGTGGAGCTCTCGGCCAACGGGGAGTACAACATCCCCGAGTTCGGCACGGTGAAGGACCCGGAGCAGTTCAAGGCCCTTTACGCGTACTCGCCCTATCACCACGTGAAGGAGGGCGTCGCGTACCCCGCGGTGCTGTTCCTGACCGGGGCCAACGACCCGCGGGTGGACCCCATGCAGAGCCGCAAGATGACGGCCCGCCTGCAGGCGGTGGGGGGCACGGCCCTGCTGCGCACCAGCGCCAACAGCGGGCACGGGATGGGCAGCTCGCTCTCCCAGCGGATCGAGCAGGTCGTGGATATGTACGCGTTCCTGTTCGATCAGGTGGGGGTGGAGTTCAAGGGGAAAGCGGGGAGGCAGGGCGGGAAGTCGGAGTAAGCATCAGCCGACCGGGCACGATCATGCAGAGCCATGATCGTGGCACTTCAAGAAACTGAACGACCACAACCGATAACTCCTCGGGCTGCCAAGGAACCGGCCGCCCGAGGAGTTTTTGCATGGACGTGCGCGAGACCGCCCGTGAGCAGGTGACCGTCATCGGACCCGATGCCCGCTTCAAGGGCGAGCTGGTGGTCGAGGGCGTGCTGAAGGTGCTTGGCAGCTTCGACGGCGCTCTGAAGGCCGGCGAGGTGCACATCGGGCCCTCCGCCCACTCCAACTGCGCTATCGAGGCGAACACCGTCGTGGTTGACGGCAAGCATCAGGGCGACATCGTCGCCCGCGAGTGCCTCCAGCTGACGAACAAGGCCAACGTGCAGGGCGACGTCACGGCCGCGGAGCTCGCGGTGGCGCAGGGCGCCACCTTCGTGGGCCGCTGCGTGGTTGGTCCTGACGCACTGAGCACGACCCGCCCGGCCGCGGCCCAGAGCGAGAGGCTGGCCGAGCCCAAGCCGACGATCACGAGGAAGCCGCGCACGGGCGATTGGATGGAGTCCAACGGCCATAACGGCGCACCGCAGACGGGCGACTGGCTGGCCACGGCCGTGCCGCCGTCGCGGTAAGCCGGAAAGGGGACGGAGATGCCCCCGAAGGAATCAGTGCCCGGGCGTCCGGTCCGGTGCTACCACTGCAAGGGCGAGCTGACGGTGCCGATGGCGGCCCGCTCGGCGAGTTGCCCGTTGTGCCACCGCGGGCTGATCCTGGACGATCTGCTGGTCCGCGACTCGGGCTTTGCGGGCAAGCTGACCACGTGCGGCAAGGTGCTCATCGAGAAGAAGGGGCGCGCGGTGACCCGCCAGATCGAGGCGTGCCAGGGCGTGGACATCCTGGGCGCGGTCGAGGCCAAGGTGGTGAGCTACGGAACGGTGTATCTGGGCAAGACCGCGCGGGTGAAGGGGGACTTCGAGGCTCCGGAGATTGTGGTGGAGCGCGGGGCGGTGCTGGAGGGGATGCTGCGGATCGGGCCGGGAGTCGCCCGTTAGCGATCTGATTGCTCAGAAGACCGGGCGATGGAAATCTGCAACCTCCGGGTAAAGCACCGGTACACCTCCGGGACCGGAGGTATATCCATGCAGCATTGGCACAAGATGGTTCGGCTTGCGGTCGCGGTGTTGGCTGGCTTCGGGGTGCAGGCTAGCGGCCAGTGCACGCCTGCGTACGCCCAAGGCTTCTACTACAGCGAGCTGGGCGGCGGGCACTTCCCGGCGAACGAGAGTCTTTCCTGCATCGCGTTCGCCAACCTGGGTTCGGGCCCCGAGATGCTGATTGGTGGCACCTTCACGCGCTTGCGGAATGAGACCCTCCGCTCTCCCGCACGGAAGACCGCCGACGGCTGGGCGACAATCGGTCCGGGCGTTGTTGGCGCCGTGAAGGCGATTACGGCTTACGACCCCGACGGGTCTGGCCCTCGACCAGAGGAGATCTACATCGCGGGCGGTTTCTCCCAGGTGCCCGGCGAGCCTGTCGCATTAAAAATAGCGGTATGGACGGGCAGCACCTGGTGGCCGTTCGCGGGTCTGGACGGGCCATCGACCTACGTCAGTGACATGACTGTGCACGACGATGGGACCGGACCGCAGCTCTACATCCACGGCTCGTTCCAGGGAGTCTCCGCAGTCCCTGCGAACAACCTGGCGCGCTACAACGGGAGCACGTGGTCGGCCGTGGGCGCCGGTGTTCCGTTCGCAAACGGAATACTCGAGTCTCACACCGAGGCAGGGGGGCCGCGCCTATATATCGGAACATACGAGACTTTGGCTTCCGCCACCGAGCCGGGCAACCTGTGCCGCTGGGACGGCGCAAGCGTGTCCGTCGTGCAGGACTTCGTGGGCGCGGTGTCGTCGCTTGCTTCGGTGGATACGCCCGGCACTGGTGGACGCGCGCTGTACGTTGCAGGTTTGTTCTCGAATCCTGGCGGCACGAACGCCCGCAACGTGGCGCTGTTCAGGGATGGTGAGTGGCAGTCGATGGGTGTCGACACCTCGGCGCCTGCGAGCACGTATGTAGGCGATGCCGCGTCGTTCACCGTCGGTGGCGTGCCCGCGGTTCATGCCACAATCGACCGGGTCCTGAAGCGCTGGGACGGCGCGCAGTGGACTTCGCTCGGTCATCGCGTCGAGCGAGTATGGATGGTCGACCAGTCCGGCCCCACGGCACGCCTCCTTGTGTCCCTGACTCAGGGAACCCATCCCAGCGCCCCCGGGCTCGCGTGGTACGACGGCGCGAACCTGGAAGGAATCAACGATGTCGGGCTGGGGCTCGCTACGTATGCAGAGTCCATGGTGGTGGGTAACATCGGAGAGGGCGAGCGGCTTTATGCCATTGGTCGGATGATCACTGCTGGGAACGAGGCGGTGCGGGGCATCGCGTCGTTCGATGGTGAGCGCTGGCGCGCGGTTGGGGCATGGCTCTGGAACGAGGGCGCTTCCGCGAGTACCTCGACGCCGCTGGAGCTAACCATCTTCGACGACGGAAGCGGGCCGAAGCTGTACGCGGCTCTGGTGGGCAACTGGCAGGCCTCGCCGGGCACGCCGCCTTTCCCAAACTCGGTGATCCGGTGGGACGGTCAGCAATGGTCCTCGGTCGGCCAGCCGTTGAGTTCCGGCATCTCGCTCAATGGCCAATACCGCCTGAAGGTACTGGATGCATCGGGTGAAGGTGAGAAGCTGTACCTGTTAGCGAGCGGGATGATCTCTGGCGTGTGGAGGCTTGACGGCGACACCTGGACGCGACTGCCGTCAGTACCGCCCGGCAACCTGTCGCCAACTTCGTTGCTGTACCGCGACCTCGCTGTCTGGGAAGAAAACGGTCAACGTCAACTCATCCTCGCAGCTGTCACCGGGGCGCCGAACAGCGGCATCTACCGTCTAGTTGGTGATGCGTGGCAGGTGATCCCCGGCCTGAGCGCGACCGGCGGGTACGGAGTGCAGGTGTTCGATGACGGCACAGGCGCTGCCATCTACGCGATCGTGAGGTCGGCCCAGAGCGTGAGCCAGACTCGCCTGGCGCGATATCGGTCGGGGGCCTGGACCTACGGCGGCGGAGGCGACGTGACCAGGGACGTAGGCCACCTGGTGGTGCACGACGATGGCAGCGGCGCCACCGTGTACGCCCTCCTGGATACACCTCAGGGGCACGGCTACAGGTGGCAGAATGGCGCATGGGTGCAGATCGAATCCGCGATGGCGCCCTACTCGTCCGCGAGCTTCCGGTTTCAGGGCCGACGTGCGCTGTACCTGTCGGGCGTTTTTAGCTTCATGGGCGCGAGTACCTCCCCCAACAGGGTCCGTGCGGACTACTTTGGCGTGATCCTCGGCTGCACCTACATCTGCGACGCCGACTTCAACCAGGACGGCGACACGGGCACGGACCAGGACATCGAGGCGTTCTTCGCCTGCATCGGGGGTCACTGCTGCCCACGCTGCCTGTCGGCGGACTTCAACGGCGACGGCGACGCCGGAACGGATCAGGACATTGAGAGCTTCTTCCGCGTGCTGGGCGGGGGGGCGTGCTGAGCCGTGGCTTTGAGCGTGGTACGCTCAAGCGATGATCCGCCGGCTCATCCTCGTCCTGGCCCTGGGTTCCGTGCTGCCGCTCGCGTCCTGCGTCACCGACCGCCAGCCCGCGCGCTTTGACGCCTTCAGCCGCAACCGGATGGAGGTGCTGGTGCGGCAGGTGACCTCGGCCCGCGACGCTCACAGTGCTGCGACCGACCAGATTGTCGACACCCTGCGGGCGGTGAGGCGCAAGGCCTGGACCGGCGCGGAGCCGCAGGAGGCCTACGACCTCGTCCGTCGCATGCTCGCGACGTGCGAGTCGCGGTACCACACGGCCAAGCTCCGGCGCGACCGTATGGAGGAGACGGGGCGCGAGTTCTTCGACCAGTGGGGGCGCGAGGTCGAGGACTACGCCGACGAGACACTGCGGCAGGAGAGCCGCCGAAACCTCAACGACTTCAAGGACCGCCTGAAGGTGGTGGTGCGGCAGATGGAGCAGGCCGAGCAGGAGATGGACAAGGTCATCGGCGTGGTGCAGGATCAGATGCTGTTCATCAAGCACCACCGCACGTCGGCCGCGCTGCCGCCCCGTCCGGGCCCGGAGGTCGAGCCGGTGGTGCAGGCCGAGACGCTGGTGAACATGACCGGCATCACGGTGCTGCGGGCGGACGACTTCATTTCGCGGGCGCAGGTGACGAAGTAGGCGGCGAGGTTGCGCAATCCCGCGGCGATAGCCCGTGTTCCCCCGAGCGGGCCGCCCAATCGACAGGCAGAGACAGCTAACACACGCTTCTTGAAGTCCAGGGCCGCAAATCGGGGCGTTTCGGTCGCCGGCGGAGCCTCCCGCGGCTGGTAGTTTTTGCGCGACTCGGTACACTCGCCCCCATGGAGGCGCAGGCGACCAAGGCACGGTGTGTGGTGTGGCGGGCGAAGGGCTCGGCGATTCCCGCGCAGCTGGAACGCGCGCTGGTGACGGCCGGTTGCATCGGCGTGCACGTCCGCAACGAGTTCGACGCGATGGTGGAGCTCTGCCGCGCCCGCGCGGTGGGCGAGCTTTCCGGCCTCGCCCACGTGCTGCTGATCGTGGAGCCCAAGCAGCTGCCCGACATCGGCGAGGTGCTCGACATCGTCGAGCGCTACGCGCCGCAGGCGGTGCTGTGGGCGTACGAGTCCTCGCCGGCCGAGCGGATCCGCGCCGTCACCGCCGAGGAGCGCAGCGCGTGGGTCAAGAAGCCCAAGGGTTGGCTCGACGGCGGGCCGGAGCCCGAGCCGCGCGTGGGCGTCGCGGGGGCGGATAGCACGATCGTGGGCGATCCCGCGGCCACGCGGACCGTAAAGATGAACGGCCCGCGGCTGAAGCTGGCGGGCGAGGGCCCGGGAATCCCCGCGGCAGCGGGCGAGGATGGGGCTCTCATGTCTGATAACCCGCTCCACGGGGCGGGTGCGGCGGCGGAAATGCGGGACGCGCGGCCCGGGCACGCCCTCACCGACGAAGAGTTGTCCATGCTGCTCGCCATTGAGCCGGACAAAGGACAGAATTGATCGGAGCGGTCGGAGACCGCCGCGTGCCAACGGGGCACGCCGGAGCCACGGATGCTGACGAACGGCAGCCGCCCGGAGGGCGGATTGGAGCGTGGAGTGAGCGTCGAGAACGGCCAGAGCGTGCGGGTGATCCTGGTGGGGCGCACCGGACTGGACGCCGCGCTGCGGCTTGACCCGGAGATCGAGCTGGTCCGCGTGAGCACGCCCCTGGAGGCGGTGGCGGAGCTGGCCTCTTCGTGGGATGAGGAGATGGCGGCGCGGAGCGTCGTCGTGGTGTCGCCCGACACGCTCAAGGCTTTGGGCACCAAGGGCGAGGTCGGCGAGTTCGTGACCGGCCTGAAGAACGCCGAGCCCAAGGTCGTGGTGCTCGCGTCCACCAAGGACGGCGGCGTGCAGGGCTTTGATGGCTCGCTCTCGCCGGACATGCCGGGCGATGAGGTGCGCCGGTTCGTCCGGGGCGAGCCAGCGACCGAAGCCAATGGCCACACGCCCCGCCCGGTTCTGCTGAGCGGGCCGCTGCTCCAGGCCGATGCCCCCACGCCGGAGACGGACGCGGCGCCCAAGGCGGCGGCGCCTGTCGTGGCCGCCAAGGCCGACGCAGCAGCGACGAAGGCTGCGGGCGTAATGCAGGGAGCGGGCGAGATCACCACCGGCGGCGACCTCGAGCTCGTGCAGCAGCTCATCCGGGGCAAGGACATCCTGCCGCCGGCGGTGATGATGCTGCGAGAGCGGCTGGGTGACGACACCGCCGAGTTCGTGCAGGTGGCTGAGGGGGTCGCGACCGAGGGCGCGGTCGTCGCGTTCGAGGGGCAGGTCTACGGCGAGATCCGCACCCGCTGCGAGGACAAGGCCCTGGTGGCGCTGCAGGCGCGCTGGCTGGGCTCGTGGCTGCGCCTCCGCGACCAGCAGAACCAGCTGAAGACCGCGGCCTTCACCGACGCCCTCACGGGCGCGTACAACCGCCGCTACTTCGAGCGGTTCCTGGCGTCGGCGATCGAGCAGGCCCGCGGCGCCCGCCGCAACGTCACCGTGATGGTCTTCGACATCGACGACTTCAAGACGTACAACGACCGCTACGGGCACGAGGCGGGCGACGAGATCCTCCGCGAGACGGTGAAGCTGATGCGGAGCACGATCCGCCCCACCGACCGCGTGTGCCGCATCGGCGGCGACGAGTTCGCCGTGATCTTCTACGAGCCCGAGGGCCCGCGCGTGGGCGGCAGCCAGCACCCCAGCTCGGTGTTCGACATCGCCCAGCGCTTCCAGCAGAAGGTGCAGCAGCACAAGTTCCCCAAGATGGCGGGGCTGGCGCAGGGCGCGCTCACGGTGTCGGGCGGCCTGGCCACGTTCCCGTGGGACGGGCTGACCGTCGAGGACCTGCAGCGCGAGGCCGACAAGCGGGCCCTGGCGAGCAAGCGGCAGGGCAAGAACGCCATCACGCTGGGTGTGATGCCCGAGCCGCAGTAGCAGCGGGTACCATCGCCCGTGAAGTACGACCTGCTCGCGATCGATCTTGATGGCACGCTGCTGGACCCGCAGGGGCGGGTGTCGGAGCGGAACAAGGCGGCGCTGCGGAACGCCCGCGAGGCCGGGCTGCGCGTGGCGGTGTGCACGGGGCGCGGGCTCGTTGAGTGCCGACACGTGCTGGAGCAGATCGCGCAGGTCGATCCGGTCGTGGTCGCGGGCGGGGCGATCATCGCCGACCCGGTGAGCGGCGGCACCGTGCACCGCTTCGCGATCGACCAGCGCCTCGTTGCCAGCACCGTGCAGCGGCTGATCGAGCATGAGCACCCAGCGCTGGTGCTCAAGGACCCGGTGGCCGCGGGGTATGACTACCTCGTGGTGCGCGGCCGCCAGCGCCTGCCGCTCGACCCGGTCACCGAGTGGTGGTTCGGCGCGATGAACGTGCGGGTGCGCGAGGTGCACGAGCTCCACGAGGACGACCATCCCGAGCACACCGTGCGCGTGGGCGCGTGCGGGCTTTCCGGCCGCATGTTGCAGATCAAGGACGACCTCGCTGGCGTGTGCGGCGACCGCGCGTGCATCCACAGCTTCTCGGCGGTCGTGGCGCCCGACCACGCCAGCCGCGCGGGCGGCGAGGTGCTGCACGTGCTGGAGCTGTTCGATATCGGCGCCAACAAGTGGTCGGCGGTGAGCATGGTGGCCAAGAAGCTGGGCCTGCGCGCGGACCGCATCGCCGCCATCGGCGACGAGGTGAACGACGTCTCCATGGTCAGGCACGCGGCCCTGGGCGTCGCGATGGGCAACGCGGTGGAGAGCGTGCGCGCGGTTGCGCAGCGGCACACGCTCAGCAACCGCGAGGATGGGGTGGCGGTGGCGGTGGAGAAGATTCTGGACGGGCAGTGGTGAGACGGGTCAGCGGGCGTGGAGGGGCACGCCGGAGACCCGTTCCAGCACGACCCACTGATCGCCGCGACGTCCGGTGACGAAGCCGCTGACGACGCCGACGAACAGCGCCTGCTGACCGCGGTCGATCTGCGGGCACGCGGGTGCAACCGCCAGCAGGCCCGCGCGGTTGTCCCACGACACGGAGATCCGCTCAACCTCCTTGTCCCAGTTCTGCAGGTCCGCTGCCTGGAGAGCGCCGATGAACATCACGGCCTCGCCGCGCTGCACGCTTCGCGGATTCAGCTGCTCGCGCGCCTGGGCCTTGAGCCGCTTGCTAAACTCGGCGCCGTTCAGACGGTGCACTTCGGCCGCGGATTCGGCGAGCTTGTCAAGCACCTTGCGGTGCTGCTCGTCGGCAGGGTCCAGGGAAGCGATCGCACGGGCGACGCGGGCCGACTTGGCCCAGATCTTCTCAGCGTCGATGACCTTGGAGCCCTCGCACTCAGGGCACTTCTTGTTGCGCACCTCCTCGCGCCCTTGCCGCAAGCGGCCACCGGCCTTCTCCTTCGGGATAATCCCGCGCTCGGTGATGGTGCCCTTGCCCTTGCACAGGTTGCAGGTGAGGGAGCTCGCGAAGTTGCCCGCGAGGGCTGTGGCTTCCGCACCCTTGCCGGCGACAGCGGGCCAGTTGAGGCGCGGGAAGACACTGCCGATCAGCTTCTGCTCGCGGTACTTGGACCGCGCGGCGGTGATGGGCATCATGGGCGGGCCCTCGCCCTTAGCCTTGGCCCGCTCCGTCTCCTCCCGATACTTCTTCAGCAGATCGTCAACAGAGTTCTGCGTCAGCCCCACCGGGCGGGCCGCGGCTGAGGGCCAGGACCACACGTTGATGCCCACGAGGCGGCCCTGATCATCGACCAGTGGGCAGCCGGAGTGCGTGCGGTTCTGCTGGAGCGTGCTGTAGATCCAGCCCGGCGCGACGAATGGCTCGATCTCCTCCTGGCCCTGCGGGTTGATCCGGGGGTTGGGGTTGAGCTTCTCGTGCACGATGTCGGCGATGCCAGCCTTGGCCTTGATCTCATCGGGGTAGCTCGAAGAGATCAGGGTCCACACGGGCTGGCGGTCCTTGAGTTCGCCGGGCGCGAGCGGCAGGAAGACCTCGATCGCGGGCGACTCCTCCTTCATGGGCGAGAGCTTCACGAGCGCGAGGTCGCGACCGGGCTCGGCGGTCATCAGTTCGACCTTGTAGTACACGTCGGGCTGGTGCAGGAAGCGGGCCTTGGCGGCGCGGGCGGTGTGCAGCGCGTTGTAGCTTGTGATGCCGACGCCGGAAGGCCCGACGAGGAACCCGGGCTGGATGGGCTGCGCGACGATGTCGGTGTCGTACGTGACTGTGAGCTCAAAGACGGCGGTCTCGGCGAGCCTGGTTGTCGGCTGGCCGCCGTCCTGCGCGCGCAGCGCCGGCGCGATCATTGCGCTCAGAGCCAGAGAAGCAACCCCGAACATGCGCGGCAAGCAACTGGTCATCCGCCCCCTCCTTTCAATCGTCCGCGAGTATACGGACGGTTGTGGAGGATTGCAGCAGCAGTTCCTGCAAGCGGTCCGCAAAGGCTTGCAGCCTGCGGTCGCCATCATCGGCGTGAGTCAGATCGCGGGGCTCGCTCATGAGGCGGTCGATGTCGGCGAGTGCGGCGCGGATGACCTCTGCGTCGGTTTCCAGGAGGGACGGCTCCGCGAGTGCGGCCTGGAGCGGCGACCGCGCCGGCACGGCCGCGGCCAACGCGGCTGAGATGCGCCCGATCTCGCGATCGCAGAGGGCCACCTGCAGGTCGGAGTATGCCGGGCGCCACCCGGCGCGCGCACCCGCGTAATGCGCGGCGAGCAGGCCGTACATGTGCCGGGCTTCGAGTGGTCGTTGTTCGGCGAACGCCGTGCGGGCCATCTGCGCAAGGACTGACGCCTTGACTGTGCCGTCCTCTGACAGTGCGCGCCGTAGGCGAGCGAAGCAGCCTTCGGCCTCCGTGCGTGAGAGGTCCTCCGGAGTGGGCATTGGCGGCGCCGCCTTGACTGCTCCCTTGGGAGCTGCGGGCTGCGGGTCTGCGGTGGTGAGGAGCGGCGCTCTCTGATAGCGCCAAACCGAGAACGCAATCAGGGTGGCCGCCGTGCTTGTCAGCGCCGCCACCAGCCAGGGCCGACGATTGGAAGCACGGTGCGCGGCAACAGGGCCGGGTTCTTGAGCGCCTGGGAAGTCGGCCCGGAATGCCTCCATCAAAGCGCGATGGAGTTCCCCCGCATCGGCATAGCGCACCGCCGGGTCATACTCAGTGGCGCGCCGCACCACCGCACGAAGGCCGGTGAGCCGCTCGGGAATGAGCGTCGCGGTGCTGCGGTGCGTCTCCCACGCAGGACGCGAGTAGGCGTGGCGGTCGGGCTCATAGCCGCTCACCACCTCCGCGAGGATGACGCCGAGGCTGAACACGTCCGACCGCGAATCAGCGATGCAGCCGCGCCCTTCCCACTGCTCGGGGCTCATGTAGCGGATGGTGCCCATGATCTGGCCGGGGTAGGTGCCGGCGGACAATTCCGCCGCCGTGTCGCCCCGTACGAGGCCGAAGTCGAGCAGTTTGGGCTGAGCATCAGTGAGCGCCTGCTGGAGTCCCTCACCGCGAAGTCCGGGCTTGGCCGCCGGGCAAACGATGACGATGTTGTCGGGTTTGAGGTCGCGGTGCACCATGCCGTTGCCGTGCACCGCCGCGACCGCCCTCAGGATCCCGCCCAGTAGCGCGATCCGCTGCTCGAAGGTGAGGCCAAGGTCCTTGACGAAGCGCTGGAGGGTGAGGCCATGCAGCCGCTCCATGATGATGGTCGGCACGGGTCCTTCGGGCGAGTCCCACACCTCGACGCCCTTGAAGCGGACGATGCCGGGGTGGCGGAACGCCTGGAGGGCGCGGGCCTCGATGCGGAGGCGGTCGATCATCTCGGGCGAGGCGAGGTTGCGGACGGTCTTGATGGCGACGGTCTCACCGGAATCGACCGCCGTCGCCTCGTAGACCACGCCGTTGCCGCCGCCGCCCAGGCGCGGGCCGATGGTGTACGTGGTCCCGCCGAGTTTGACACGCTCGGGCAGCGGCCTGGACACGCTGACCGACTCACCCGGCGGTTCGCCCGCGAGCAGCCGCAGCGCGGCGTCAACCACCGACGGCTGCTTGCCGCACCGCGAGGCCACGAACGACTTCCAGTCAGCCGGCGGGAGCGACCGGGCCTCGCTGACGACCTGGAGCAATGTCTCGACCTGCGCCTGGTCCATGCCACGAAGTCTACTGGACAAAGAGCGCCGGTTGTTTGGGTGGGCTGCGGTGCGTCAGGCGCCGCACTCCGGGCACTTCGCGTCGCTCGCAAGGCCGCGCCGGTCGTAGCCGCACTTGAGGCAGAGGTGGGACGGGGGCGGCTTGGGCTCGATGTGGCTGCCGACGAGGAGGCCCAGGCCGCCGGCGAGCATGGCCATGACCCAGATCGCAAGCAGACCGGTCATCCAGTAGAAGCCGCCCAGCTCAACACCAGGGATGACGCCCTGCGAGGCAAGGGCGAGGGCTGTAGTGCCGCCGATCCAACCGCTCAGGGTTGTAGCGACGAGGGCGGGGCGGCTGCCCTTGACGCCAAGCACAGCACCGCCCAGCAGCAGCATCGGGGTCAGCGCTACCAGGTTCACCATCATGGCGACGGCGAACTCGCCGACGGAGCGCTTCTCCTGGATGGCGAAAGCCGCGCCGGTAGCGGCCCAGACCAGCAGGGCAAGGAGGTAGATCCGCCCGTTCGACATCGGTGCAGGATACGTGGTCGCGACTTCACCCGTACCCTGTCGGCGTGCAGACCCTTGCCGACATCAAGCGCATCCTCGAAACGCGCGGGCTGTCGCCGCAGAAGATGTTCGGGCAGAACTTCCTGCTGGACCACAACCTCATTCGCAAGCTGGTGGACGCCGCGGGGGTGAAGGCGGGGGATGCGGTGCTGGAGGTTGGCCCCGGGACGGGGGCGCTCACCGAGGAGCTGGTCGCGCGGGGCTGCCGGGTGGTGGCGGCTGAGATCGATCGGGGGCTTGCCGCGCACCTGCGGGAGCACTTCAAGGACGCCGCGGGCTTCACGTTGGTCGAGGGCGACTGCCTCGCCGACAAGCGCACGCTCGCGCCGGCCATCGTCGAGGCGCTTGGCCCCGGCACGTTCACGCTCGTGTCGAACCTCCCCTACGGCGCGGCGACGCCCGTGATGAGCGTGCTGCTCACCGATCACCCCAACTGCCGCGGCCTGTTCGTCACCATCCAGCGCGAGGTCGCCGATCGGCTCGCGGCCAAACCCGGCAGCAAGGACTACGGCACGCTCAGCATCATCGCCCAGGTGACCGCTCACGTGGAGACGGTGGCGAAGCTGCCGCCCGAGTGCTTCTGGCCGCGTCCGGATGTCACGAGCGCGATGGTGTCACTGGTGCGGCGAGAGCGCCCGCTGATCGACGACGCGCGGGGGCTGGGCACCTTCGTGCAGGCCCTGTTCGAGAAGCGGCGGAAGCAGCTGGGTGCGGTGCTGGGTCGTGAGCGGGCGTGGCCGGCGGGCGTGCAGCCCACCGACCGGGCCGAGTCGCTGAGCCTGGAGCAGCTCATAGCCCTTTACAAGGGAACCACCTAAGGCCAGGGGGTTGCACGACCCGACCTTGGGTCAGGCTCCGCCCAACTCAGGTCAGGTAACTGATCCGGGAACCGCCAAAATCAGCACACCAGATCAGAAGACGTTCGTGCCACCGGCGGCCCTGATGTATCCTTCTGGCAGATGAACGAGGGCGGTGTCGTCACCGGGCAGCCCGTCGTCGCGGAGCACAACGCTCCGCCCAGTGGTGGCGACAACCACGACCTTGCCATCGCCCTTGACCCGGTCCTCCACAAGCAGTGCAACGGCCGCCTCGGCCCCATCGAGTGGTTCAGCGCGCCCTGGCAGCGCGGCGGCGCGGCTACCGGCTTCTCGACCTGGCGCCTCGAGGACGGCACCACCATCGGCGTGCTGGTGAAGCTCCCCGTCGGCCCCCTTGAGTACCGCTGGACCACGGCCCTGGGGCGGGTGGGCGAGGGCGAGTGGAACGAGGCGCGGGCGCTGTGCCTGCCGACGCCGCGCGTGGTTGCCTCGGGCACGCAGCTCAACGGGTACGACCTGGGCTGGATCATTGTCGAGCGCCTGCACGGGCCGACGCTGACGACGAACTTCACCGAGCAGGCGGTGGTCGATCTGCTCGCCGCGGCCGCGGACTTCCAGAAGTGCGCGATGGCGTGCGAGAACCTCGGCCCGCGCCCGCCCACGCCCACCTGGCACGTGACCATCGAGCACGCCCGGGCCGCGGCAAAGGTGGGCCACCTGGCCGATGCACAAAAGTGGAACGACGTGCTCAAGAAGGTGCAGAAGTGCCTCCCCACGCTGATCGCCAAGTGGGAAGGGCGGAACGTGAACGCCTGGTGCCACGGCGACCTCCACCCCGGCAACGCGCTGCGTCGCCGGCTGCCGGACGGGCTGGGGCCGGAGGGGCGCAACGGCTGCGTGCTGGTGGACTTAGCGCTCGTTCACCCGGGCCACTGGGTCGAGGACGCGCTGTACCTGGAGCGGCAGTACTGGGGGCATACCGAGCTGCTGCACGGGGTGAAGCCGTTGTCTTGCCTCGCTAAGTTCCGGCGAGAGCGTGGGTTGCCGACGGATGAAAGCTACGGCGACCTGGCGGTGGTCCGCCGAGTACTAATGGCGGCCTGCGCCCCGGCGCTTGTCGATAGAGAGGGAAACCCCAAGTACTTACACGCGGCCCTCGAGGTGATCGAGCGGTTCCTGCCCCAGGCCAGCCGGTGAATTGCAGCAGTTTCGGGTAGGATGCCGGAGAGTGGGCCGGGCGGTGTCGTATCGTTCAGCAGGCCTGCCAGCCGGTTTCGGGTGGCAGGCGGGCCGATCTCGGGCGACAGTGTGTCAGTAGTCCAGCTTGTGGAGCATCACCGGAAAGGGACCGCCATGGAAGAGTATGAAAAGCTGAAGAAGCTGGTGCTGGAGGCTGAGGACGACATCAAGAAGGCCGCGGGCGGCAACAAGGCCGCGGGCACCCGGGCGCGCCAGACCATGCAGGATGTGAAGAACACGGCCCAGATGGTGCGCGAGAAGATCCTGGAGTTGCGGAATGTCCCTGACAAGACCAGCTGAGAGCGATTCTGGCGAGCAGACGTCAGCGCCCTCCAAGCTGCTGTTTGACGTCAGCGCCATCGACCTGAGCGCGGTGCACGCCACGCGCGAACAGATCGAGCAGTGGATCCCGCACCGCGGCGTCATGACCATGCTCGACGAGGTCATCTGGTGCAACGAGGACAAGACGCAGGGCGTCGCCCGCCGGCGCATCAAGCACGACGAGTTCTGGGTGCCGGGGCACTTTCCCGGCAAGCCCATGTTCCCCGGCGTGCTGATGATCGAGACGGCGGCGCAGCTGGGCTGCTACCTGTTCATCACCCGCAAGCCCACGCCCACGCTGGTGGCGTTCCTGCGAATCGAGAACGCGGCGTTCCGCTCGCCGGTGGTGCCCGGGGACGAGCTGATCGTGCTGGCCCGCGAGGTGAAGGCGCAGCGCAAGCGGTTCATCTCCGACGTGCAGGGCATCGTGGGCGACCGCGTGTGCTTCGATGCACGCATCAGCGGCCTGTCGACGGAGCAGCGGGCGTACTGAAAGCGGAAGTCGGAAACCGGAAAGCGGAAATCGGAGGGCGGATAAACGTTCCGCCTTCCGGTTTCCGCTTTCCGCTTTGAGGAGAACCTTTGTGAGCCATGCCGCGCCTTACCCGCTGCTGTTCGAGCCTGTGCTAATGCCCAAGGTGTGGGGCGGTGATCGGCTCGCGCGGTTTGGTAAGCAGGTGAAGGCTGGCGAGAAGATTGGGGAGAGCTGGGAGGTCGCCGACCTCGCGGCCACATCGGCCTCGGGCGCAGGCGGGGGGAGCGTGCGGTCGGTGATCCGCAACGGGCCGCTGGCGGGGAAGACGCTGCACGATGTGGTGGCGTTGTGGGGTGAGCAGCTGCTGGGGCCGGCGCGCCTCATGGACGGCTCGTTCCCGCTGCTGGTGAAGTTCCTCGACGCGCGCGAGAACCTGTCGGTGCAGGTGCACCCCAGCCCCGCGTACGCCGCGAAGCACGCGGGCGCGAAGCTCAAGACCGAGTGCTGGTACATCCTCGACGCCGAGCCGGGGAGCGTGATCTACAAGGGCGTGAAGCCAGGCGTCACCCGCGAGGCGTTCGCGAGCCACATCCGGGACGGAAGCGTCGTGGATGACCTGGTGAGCGTCCCGGCGGTGGTGGGGGAGTGCCACAACCTGCCCAGCGGCACGGTGCACGCGCTGGGCGCGGGCGTGCTGGTTGCGGAGGTGCAGACGCCCAGCGATACGACGTTCCGCGTGTTCGACTGGGGCCGAACCGGGCGCGAGCTGCACATCGAGCAGAGCCTCGCGTGCATCGACTTCGGCCCGGCGCCCACGCCGGTGCAGATGAACGCGGGCGAGGTGCTCAGAACTGAGTTTTTCGAGGTGTGGCAGCCACAGGGCGGCACGCCCGCGCGGCTGGGCGATGCACGGTGCACGGTTCTGATGGTGCTCCGCGGCACGGGACGGCTCGCCTTGCCGGGCGGTGGGCAGCCGCAATCGGTCAACGCCGGTGACACGCTGCTTATCCCCGCGGCCGTGGCCGGCGGCTGCGAGTTTCACCCCGCCGCAGATGCCAGTGTCCTCTTCGCGCGAATCTAGACAGAGGTCATCCGAAATCCCGTTGCATGAGCATGCGGCACCCTGTAGCCTGCGCACCTGTCAGCCGCCCGTTCGGGCGTGCATCGGGGGTGCTCCATGCAGGCAGCCGTCCGCATTCTGCTGTGTCTCGCCTTGCTGCTTGGCGTCGCGCGTGCGCACGCCCAGCAGGAGTTCGCATCCGAGAGCAAGACCTGGAAGTTCACGGCCCCCGACGGCTGGAACATGATCGGCAGCGAGGCCGTGAGGGCCCAGACCGCCAAGCTCCGCGAGCAGTACCCCAACTCGCCCACCAAGTACCTCATCGGCTTCACCAGGGGCGCGATGAACACGATGGCCTACCCGCGCGTGCTGATCACCACCGCGAACGTGGACATGAGCGGCCTCACGCTGGAGGACCTGGACGCGGGGCTGAGCGACGGCGCGCCGACATCGGACCTGGACGAGGCCCGCAAGCTGTTCATGATCGACGCAGGCCTGAACCGCCCGGCGACGCTGGACCCCAGCCGCATGCGGGCCTTCACCAGCGTCGAGAAGAACAACGACAAGGGCGAGCCGGTCAACATCCGCATCTACGCCTACCTGGGCAAGAACCAGATCGTGCGGTTTGAGTGTGCGGACCTGGTGAGCAGCGGCAGCCGCGCCGAGGCGTCGTTCGACGAGTTCGTGAACACGTTCTCGTTCAGCCCCGAGGCGAAGCTGGTGCCCGCATCCTCCAGCGCGGGCGGGCCCTTCGAGGGCTACTCGGACGAGCCGTACAAGTCGCAGTCGAGGAGCAGTTCGAGCAGCAGCGGCGGATGGCGGTACCGGCGTTTCGGCTTTGGTGGACTGGGCCTTCTCGGAGCGATCATCGCCGCGGGGATCATCAAGCTGATCTTCCGCGACTGACGGCGTCGGAGGTCCCGGACAAGGTGTGCTGCGTGCGGGTAGTCTGTGTGCAAAGAAAGGGGGGCGGTATGCGCCTGATTGCGTGTCTCTGTCTTGCTCTCGTGGTTAGCCTTACCAGCGGCGCTGTGGCCCAGCAGGAGTACGCCTCCGAGACCCGCTCGTGGTCGTTTACGGCGCCCGAGGGCTGGCACCTGATTCCTTTCGATCAGGTCGCCGACATGAACGCCGCGGCCCAGGGCGCCGTGGGCAGCAGCGGCTTCAAGTACGTCGCCGGCTTCTCGCGCTCGCCCTCGGGCATCGGCACGCCGTACATCCTCGTGCAACTGCAGGACAACCACTTCAAGGGCATGAGCTACGAGAACATCCAACGCGCGGCCAACTCGGAGCTTGCCCGCGAGGCCGAGGAGCGGGTCAAGCGGCGGATGGCGGGCAACTTCCACTTCGACCCCATCAGGGTTGAGCCATCGCACGCCCGGTTCGTCCGCACCGGCACGATCAGCACCAACGGGCTGTCGCTCGAATGTGCCACGTACGGCTACCTGGGCGCCGACAAGATCGTGCAGTTCAACTGCTACTCGTCCGCCGGGCAACTGGGGGCCGACCAGCCCAAGTTCGATGAGATGCTCGCGACCTTCCGTTTCGCGCCCGACAAGCAGTTCACGCCCGGCGGCGGATCCGAGGTCGACAAGGCCGAGCGGCTGGGGTACGCGACAGGCCGGATCGTCGCGTTCGCCCTGATCGGCGTAGTCGTAGCGGCCATTGCGGGGGTGATCAAAAAGGTCCGCGGCGGCTGAGCATCATCCCACGACCTGTCAGCAGGGCCCTCCGCCAAGCACCCTGAAGAACGACTCGATGTCCGCGTCGGTTCCGATGTCGCCGTCGTTGTTGTAGTCGATGCTCCCGCAGGTGGGGCAGCAGTCGCCGCCCAGGCACGCGAAGAACGCCTCGATGTCGGCGTCGGTGCCGATGTCGCCGTCTCCGTTGAAGTCGTGCGGCTGCAGCGAGTCGACGGTCACCGGATCGCTGTAGTTCGCGACGCCCGCGGCGTTGCTGGCCCGGGCGCGGAAGGTGCGCTGAGGCGGGCAGTTCCCGTCCTGATCCCACACCACTTGAAGTGTGAGGGTGTTAGCACCAGAAACGGTCGCGCACGCCGCCCCCAGCGGGCCGTCAGAGAGGTCCATCCAGCTTGAGAGGTCGGCAGGGTCGGCCAGCTGCCAGAGGACCGCTGCGGGCGGCGCGGAGGTTCTGATCGTGAGCGTCGCGGACGTGTTGTTGCACGTACGCCGCCAAGCGGGCTGGGTGGTGATCACGATCGGCGGAACGGGGGGTCGCAGGTCCACGACGTACACACGGTCAAATCCGTCAAGGGCGCCGGTGCCGGCGAAGACCAGCCCATCCATCGAGATCGATTGCACGGTGCTCAGCACCCAGCCTCCGAGTGTCACGCCGCGGGCTGAGAGGTACTCCTCAAAGGGCATCGTCCCGCTCTGCTCCGTCCAGATCCACGGCCCGTTATAAGGAATGCCCCCGGGGGTGGTGCGCAGGCCCGAGCCGGTGATCACGCTGCCGTCGCCGCTCACACGGTCGGCCACGGACCCCTGCGGCCCCTGCGGGAACGCGATGGCCCCGCTCGAAGCGCCCCAGCGGTACGCGATTGGAGGGGCTCCGCCCTGGCGCACCTCACCGACGATCGCCGTGCCGTCGCTGTTGACGCCGAAAGCGGTCGAGTCTGGCGTGTGCAGGAGGGTCACGGCGCCGTCGAGCCACAGGCAGGCGCTCACCTCGCTCGCGTTCACCGGCGGATCCCCCACGGGGAAGGTGCGCGGGCAGTCGCCCACAGCGATGCTCCCGTCCGAGCTGAGCGCATTGGGGCGCGCCCGCCGGTTGAACGCCGGGGTGAGATAGGTGTAGCCGGTGTCGGCGGTCCACGTGAACGTGCCCGTGATGTTCCCGCCCAGCAGCACGCGCCCATCGGCACTGATGCCGCGCATCAGGTTGTCTGTGCTGTTCCCGAAGGGGTGCGTCAGCGTCCCGTCGGTACGCCAGATGTAGGTCGGACCCGCGCCGTTGTCGGCCGTCAGCAGCACGCGGTCTCCCAACTGGTTCACGCCGAGGCACACATGCGAGAGGTACGGCGCCGGCGGGGCGATGACCGTCATCGGTCCGCCCACGCGCATGCGGAACGCGCGGTGCTCGCCGGCGCTGAAGTCGAGGAGGGTGCCGACAACATGCTCCCCGTCCCCGCTCACGTGCGGCGCGGAGGCGAACTGCCACGGGTGCGGCGTGTCAACGGCGGTGATGGTCTGCGCGACGGATGTGTGCGCACCTGCAACGAGCGCGAAAGCCGCGGCGAATCTCCTGCGGGCGATCCAACGCATCAGGTCCCTTTCGTGCAGACGAAGCTACCTGAAAGGACCTTTCATGGACATAGGACTGTCGTCAAATCGGCGTGAGGCGTCCGGTCTCGGCGCACCGAGCGCGAACAAGCCCGCTCCCGCGAGCCTGTCAGCACGGCCCTCCGCCAAGCACCCGGAAGAACGACTCGATGTCCGCGTCGGTGCCGATGTCGCCGTCGTTGTTGTAGTCCACGCTCCCGCACGCAGGGCAGCAGTTGCCGCCCAGGCAGGCGAAGAACGCCTCGATGTCGGCGTCGGTGCCGATGTCGCCGTCGCCGTTGAAGTCGGAGGGGGCGAGGCGGTCGACCCACACGGGCTCGGAGTACATCTCGGTGCAGTTGGTGTAGAGACCCACGCGGACGCGGAACCGGGTCTCGCAGCCGGCCTGATCCCGCCACTGAATCCGCAGGTTCTCGGTGTTCACGCCGCTCGAGCGGCCGCACCAGCGGTTGCCCTCGATGATGTCGCTGTTGTAGAGCACCCACCAGCCGCCCCATGGCTGCTCGCGCTCCCACCAGATGAAAACCGGTTCGGGGAAGTCGTACCGGACCGACAGGTTGACCTCGGAGTTGGCGCACCCGCGCTGCCACTGGGGTTGCTGCACGATCATGATCGGCGGTGGCATGGTGAACGAAGCTGGGATGATCGCCGTGCCGCAGCGGTTCTCGACGTTCAGCTCGTAGTCTCCGTAGTCGGCCTCCTGGACGCCGTTGATGGTGAGCATGCCGGTCTGCGTGCCCGTGAAGTGGCCGCCCTCTGCAAGGCTCGCGCCGTTGCGCATCCACTGGAAGGTGCACGGCTGGATGGAGGCGACATCGGCGCGGAGCACGCCCGTCTGTCCGGGGCACGCGAAGCCGCTGGGCGACGGCCAGGCCACGGGCGTGCCGGCCCGCAGATGGATGGGCCCCGACGCGGCCTCGCCGCAACCGGTGATCACTTCGCACGTGTAGAAACCCGCGTCGACGGGTATCGCCGGTGTTAGTGTCAGCGTGGCGGACTGAGCTCCCGCGATGCGACCCCCGTTGCTCAGCGGCTGACCGTCCCGGTGCCAGCGGTACTGGATTGGGCCTGGGCCCACGGCAGTGACGGAAAGCGTGGCATCGCCGCCGCTGCACGGCAGGTTGACGTGATCGCTCTGACTGGCGACCAGTGCGCCCGTGGGCGAGAACGCAAACTGCACGCTCAAGCCCTGCGTGCACGAGTCGTCGACGGAGCAGGACAGCGTGTGCACGCCATTGGGGAAGTCCTCCGGGCTGACGTTCGAGAGCGTCAGCGTGCTGCCGCGCGACCCTGACACGACCGTGCCGTGCGGCAGCACGCCGTCCACGAGCGTCGGGAATCCTGAGCACAGCCACCTCAAGTCGTAGGTCCCGGGAGGATCCAAGCTCACACTGAAGCTTGCGCTCGCTCCCGGGCAGGACGCGACAGCGGTCGGGGAGGCCGCGCTCACCTGCACCTGCGGGAACGTGAGCGTCGCCTCGCCGCTCTGCGTCGCCTGCGAGCACGCGTCGGTCAGGTGGTACGCGAGGCGCACCGTTGGCGTCCCGAAGTCGGCCTGTTTGGCGTTCTCGAACAACAAGCGCGGCCCGTGCACGCCGCTGATCTGGCTCCCGTTTGCCAGCGTGCCATTGTCAAGGTCAACCCAGGCGTTTGAAGCAGCGTCGAAGCGCCGCCACTGCACGTGGAATGGCCCGGCGCCGGTCGGGTTGATGTCGAAGAACGCTCCGCCCGCCTGGCAGGCGGGAGCGCTGGCCGGTGTCGGGGCCGCCGCCACCGGCGGGTTGCAGGGCGGAGCGGGCGGGGCCGCTGGGAGCGTCGAGAGGAAAAGTTCTTCGGCGATGGTGTGGCAGACGTGCACATCCTCCACTACCACGCGATCCAGGAAGCTCGGCGCGTCGCGGAAGTTGTAATCGAGCAGCGCCCACTCGTTCACCGATACGAGCTCAAGCTCATCGACCGACCCCATCCCGCCCTGGTTCGGATTGGCGCACACGCGCTCACCGGCGGGGGCGATCACTCCATCGTTGTTCCAGTCCACGCCGGAGAAGAAGGGGACGTAGTTGATGCAGACGTTGTTGACAAAGGTGGCCGTGCAGCTGCCCAGCGGGTTGGGCGCGTCGGTCGGGAGGCACGGCGACACGCCATTGGGCGAACGCACGAAGTAGGGAGTGACGACCCCCGTCAGCAGCCCGCCGATCGGGGTCGACTCGTAGAGATTGGCCTTGTCCAGCATCGGCAGCGCCTGCCGCTGATAGTCAAGGTTGACCCGCAGCCCCGGTGGAGCAAAGTCACGCGCCCCGCACCAGAAGTAGTTCATCACGCTGAAGTGATTGGGGTTGTAGTTCTGTGCCTTCTTCCCGCCCCCGTGAAACAGGCCGAGCGTGTGGCCCAGCTCGTGCATGAACGCGGCCGCGTACATGTCCTCGATGCTGACGCTGGGTGGCGGGACGTAGTTGCCAAGCGCGAGGATCAGGTCGTTGCCGCCGATGCGGGGCCCCTCCGCGGGCGCGCTGTGGACCTCTCCGACTCCGAGCACCCCATCGGGCAGGCTGAGGACCGACATGCAGTACCGGTACGCCTGCGCGCGAGCCTTCAGGCGCGCGTCGCGATCAGGATGATTCTGGTCCTCGAAGGTGCCGAAGAAGTCAGCCTTCTCGTCGAAGAACTCGGTTGCGCCGTGGCTGCTGAGGAAGTCGCGCATCGGCACGTTGGTGTCGTCGAACTGCACATGCAGCGCAATCCCCGGCAGACCGCCCGGCGCATCCACCGTCACGGGCGCCGTATCGAACGCGGCCACCACGCGATCAATCGCCCCCTGCGGCGGCATCAGCCCCGGCATCGAATCGATTTCGACGTACAGGTCCTTGCGGAGGTAGTGCGCATCGGGCAGTTCGTACCGCAGCACCTGCCCATCATGGCTGAGGTACGGGATCCCGTTCATCTCCCAGTCGTCGTAGAGCCCGTCGCCGTCGGTGTCCTTGCGGAGGTCGACCACGTACGGGAGGTACTGGCCCAGGTACGCACCGTCGCCAGTGATCACCATGCCGTCGATGGAGACGTCTCTGACGGGTCCGAGCACCCACCCGGTGAGGGCCACTCCGCGGGCCGCCACGTACTCATTGATCTCGACCATTCCCGTCGCAGAGGTCCAGATCCAGCCGGTGCTCGAACGCTCGCCGGACACCATCCACTCAGCGCGCCCGCCAACCACACGCCCGTCGGTGCTGATGCACGACGGGAACGGGTTTCTCGCGTTCGGCATGATGCCCAAGTCGGTCTCGCCACCGCTGCCCCATCGCATTGCCTGCCAGAAGCCGCCGCTTAGCTGCGCCAGCACAGCCCCCGCCACCGCACTCCCGTCCCCGCTCACCGCCTGCGCCTCAGACAACTCCACGTTCGAGAGGATGGTCGGCGTGCCATTGACCCACTTGGTTGCTCTGAACCTTCCATTGCCATCAGCCGAGCTGAACTGGGTGATGCCAACCACCACAGCACCGTTGTGATTCACATCGACCGCAAAGGACCCCTGGTCTCCCAGGCTCGGCAGGAACTGCCGCCCGCCCGCCTGGGACCAGACCGCCGAGGGTCCGACACTCCCGTTCCCTGCGTTCCCCGCGATGAAGCGCCCGTCGCTGCTCAGCCCGAAACCTTCTCTCATAACGGGCACCGCCGAGACCTGACCAGGCTGGGAGAGGAAGGGAACCGAGACCCCATTGATAGTGCATGCTCCCAATACGGTCTCGCCGTTGAAGCTGACATCCCGCGCAAACGGCTGAGTGCCCCCCGGCGGCGCCGCAATGAACTCGGTCCCGCCGCTCTTCGTCCACCGGAACGCCGCGTAGTACCCAGGCGAGAAGATGTCGCGCAACATGCCGACCACCGTCGAGCCGTCGGCGCTGATCGCATACACGTCAACGGTGTTGAAGTCTGGCAGCGGGAAGATCGGCGTAATGGACTGCGCGCTTGCGAGCGAAGATGCACCTGCGAGGACCAGGCAAGCGGTAACGAGCGAACGACTCATGCGGGGAACCTCCAAGCCGTCGAGGCTACCAAAGGCCGCGCTGCACGCAATTGCATTCACGCCCAAAAGCACATGAGGCGGCCGCCCGCTCAGGGAAGCCGCCTCACGTGGTCACTCGAATACCGGCTCAGGCCTTGTACGCCGCCGCCACCTTGCTCAGCGCCTCGCCCACGATGCGGAAGTGATCATCTGTCAGGTCGTGATGCATCGGCAGGCAGAAGACCTTGCTCGACAGCGAGTCGGCCACCGGGCAGTTGGCCAGGTCCCACTCCTTGAGCGCCGGCTGCTTGGGCAGCGAGCGCGGGTAGTGCGTGGCGGTGGGCACGCCCTCGGCGTTGAGGGCCTTGCAGAACTCGTCGCGCGTGCAGCGGAACTTGCTAAGGTCCAGCTGCACGGTGTACAGGTGGTACACCGCCTCGGCGCCAGGCGTCGTTACCGGAGTCTTGATGCCAGGGATCTTGGCGATCAGCTTGTCGTACTTCGCGGCCGCGGTCTGGCGGGCCTTGGTCTGCGCCTCCAGCCGCTCCAGGCGCGAGAGGCCCAGGGCGCCAGTCAGGTCGTTCATGCGGTAGTTGTAACCCACCGATTCGTGCAGGTACTTATCGGTCTCGCCGTGGGAGCGGAGCAGCTTGATCTCGCGGGCGAGCCCCTCGTCGTTGCACGTGACGAAGCCGCCCTCGCCGGTGGCGAAGTTCTTGGTCGCGTACAGCGAGTAAGTCACCGCGTCGCCGAAGGCGCCGATGCCGCGACCCTTGTACGTCGCCAGGTGCGACTGCGCGGCGTCGTAGATCACCATCAGGTTGTGCTTCTCGGCGAGGCTCTGGAACGCGTCGATGTCCACCGGGCAGCCGTAGAGGTGCGTCGCGGCGATCGCGGTCGTGTTGCTCGTCACCTTGCGGGCGGCGTCCCGCGGGTCCATCTGGTAGGTGTCGGGCAGGGCGTCCACGAAGATGGGGGTGGCGCCGCGGGCGACGATCATGGAGACTGTCGCGATGTACGACCAGGCGGGGACCAGCACCTCATCGCCGGGCTTGATCAGCGGCTCGTAGGCCAGCTGCAGGGCGCAAGTGCCGTTGGCGCAGGTCATTGCGTACTTGGCCTCGGTGAGCTTCGCCCACTTCTCCTCCAGGGCCGTGCACTTGGCGGCCGCCCGCAGCATGCCGCTCCTCAGCACCTCGACCACGGCGTTGACGTCGCCATCGGTCAGGCCCGTGGACATGAAGGGCACGGGTTTGGGGCTGACCGGCGTGCCGCCGTTGACGGCGAGGGAGGCGGTCTTGCTGTCGGCGGGGGCGGCGGGGGTCAGCACGGTGGACAAGCGGCAACTCCTGAGGGTCGGTTTGACAGAGCGTGAGGATAGCATCCACTCACTCCGTGGGTACCCCGCCGCTCCGCGGCGGCCGCCTTTTCTTCAGTTGATCAATGCTTGCAAGGGCGCGTTGCCAACCGTGATGAAGAAGATCCGCCGCGGAGCGGCGGGGTACCCACGCAGGGGTAGCGTCTTTCCCTATTCACCCAAACCAGCCCCGACCGGCGTCGCCGGTTTGGGGGTGTGCGGCAACAGGGGTGCGCACCATCGACGTATAGTCGCACATGCGATTCCCTCGTTCTGGCGTGGCCCGCGTTGCGGGTCTGGCGTTGCTCGTCGCTCTGTCCGGCGTGGCGGTTGGTCAGGGTGAGGCCCCCCGGGCCAAGCCCCGCGCCCTCACGCGCCTCGACCAATCCATTATCAGCGAGTTCGGCGGCACCAAGGCCGCGACCCGCCCCAGCCGCGACGCCACCATGGGATTCTCCCTGCCCACGCAGGTCTCCGAGGTCCTCCTCCGCGGCGGCGCGGAGGTCAAGAAGGGCGACATGATCGTCCGCGGCGACGAGGCCGAGGACGTCGCCATCCTCAAGCTCCAGAAGGTCAAGGCCGAGAAGGATTGGCCGGTGCAGAAGGCCGAGAAGGCCGCGGCCCTCGCCAAGGTCGAGTACGAGAAGACCAAGACGGCCTTCGACCAGCGCGGCTCCAGCGCCTTCGAGGTTGATCGCGCACGCCTCTCCTCCGAGGCCGCGGTACTCGACCACGAGACCGCCAAAGTGAACCAGACCCAGGAAGTCCTACAGGTCGAGCGCTTGGAGGCCCGCCTCGAGAAGATGCGCCTCCGCGCCCCCTTCGACGGCGAGATCGACAGCGTCATGGTGGACGTCGGCCAGTCCGTCACCGAGAACGAGAAGGTTGTGCGCGTGGTCAACGTCGATCCACTGTGGATGGACGTGCCCGCCCCCACCGAGGACCCGGCCACGCTCTCCCTCAAGCCCGGCGACAAGGCCTGGGTGCTGATCGACATCGCGACCGGCTCGCGCGTCGCCGAGGGCAAGGTCATCGAGGTCAGCCCGACCACCGACCTCGCCAGCCGCAGCCGCCGTATCCGTGTCGAGCTGCCCAACCCCAAGGGGCCGCAGCGCATCCTGGCCGGTGAGCCCGCGTGGGTCCGCTTCACCCAGCCCTCCGCTGAGGTCATGAGCAAGGTGACCGCGGCCATCGAAGCCATGAAGCAGCCGGTGCAGGCGTCGAAGTAACAAGTTGAACCTGCGGCTCGACGAAGAGCCGCCGCGGAGCGGCGGGGTACCCAAGAGATGCCGATGAACGATCTGTCCAAACTGCGGGCGCCCGGCTGGTCGCGCGTCGTGGCCGAGCTCACCGCTCCCGCGCCCGACGACAAGCTCTTCCTGGTGCGGCTGCTCTCCGTGCTCGCGCAGGTGAGCGGCGCGCGCCAGGCCGTGTTCTACCAGGTCCCCCTCAAGGATGACCCGGCCGACCCGCGCCCCATCCTCGTGTGGCCTTACGGCGAGGTGACCGACGCCCAAGGCCGCATGACCGTGCCCGCCGACGCCCTCTTCGGCGGCGAGCGCTGCAACGAGTCCAACATCGTCAACGCCCGCGAGTCGCGCGACGCGGCCCGCGCGGCCGGCAACTCGCGCCAGGCCGCCGTCTTCAGCCTCGGTGACGAGCTGATGTACGACCCCAGCAACAATGGCACCTACCTGATCGCGGTGCCGATCAGCGCCGGCCTGCCCGAGCAGGCGGCCCAGGCGCCGCTGCTGGGCGTGGCCGTGCTTTCGATCGAGAGCATGTCGCGCCAGGCGATCCAGACCACGCTCGCCCTGGTCGAGGTGCTCGCGGGGTACGTGTTCACCCACGCGACCAACCAGGCGCTCAAGAAAACCCGCCAGGCGTCCGCCGCCCTTGACCTCGCGGCCCGCCTCATCGCCGCAATCAACACGGTCCCGGGCTTCAAGGGCTGCGCCCTCCAGTTCGTCAACGACCTCTGCCGCCAGCTCAGCGTTGATCGCGTCGCGCTCGGCTGGGTGAGCGGGAGCGCCAACGCCCGCCGCCAAGGCACTGTCCCAGGCGCGGGCCGCACCGGCGTGCGCCTCACCGCCCTCTCCGACACCGAGAACCTCGACCGCCGCATGGCCATGGCCCAGAAGGTCGAGGCCGCGATGGAGGAGTGCCTCGACCAGGAGCAGACCGTGCTCTACCCGCCGCCGGCGGTGCAGGGCGACGCGGTGCTCGGCCAGGCGATCACGCACGCCCACCGCGAGCTCGCGTCCAGCGACGCCAAGCTCAAGGTCGCCAGCTTCCCGTTGCGGCTGACCGACGCCAAGGGCGAGCGGATCATCGGCGTGGTGCTCATCGAGAGCGCCGGCGACGGCAACATCGAGCTGACCACCATCGAGCTCGTGCAGGCGACGCTCGACCTGATCGCCCCCGTGCTCGCCGTGCGTCACAGCGACGACCGCGCTCTGCCGCTCCGCGCGTGGGACAGTGCCGTGAAGGCCGGCGCGTGGGCCGTGGGGCCCAAGCACACGGTGTGGAAGATCGTCGGCGTGCTGGTGATGGTTGCGACGTTCCTGCTGTTCTTCGTGACGGTTACGTACCGCGTCGGCGCGCCTATGGAGCTGATGCCGCGCGAGCGCCGCACGATCTCCGCGCCCTTCGACGGCGTCATCGCCGAGCTGCACAAGGGCATCGAGCCGGGCGTGAAGGTCACCAAGGGCCAGCCGCTGGTGAAGTTCTACACACACGAGATGGAGCTCTCCCGCCTCCAGTCCATCAACGAACTGCAGCAGTACGAGGCCGAGGCCAACGAGGCCCTGCGTGCGGGCGAACTGGCCAAGTACGAGGCGGCGCGTGCCCAGGCCGACCAGATCCGCGCCCGGCGCGACCTGCTGACCAGCCAGATCGGCAGGGCCACGATCGTCGCGCCCATCGACGGCACGATCATCACCGGCGACCTCAAGGACAAGGTCGGCGCCGGCGTGAAGCTCGGCGACAAGATGTTCGAGATCGCCGACCTCAGCGACATGCAGGTCGTGGCCAAGGTCGACGACCGCGACATCTCGCTCATCCAGATCGAGCAGACCGGGGAGATTGCCCCCAAGGCCAACCCCTCGTTCGTCGTGCCGTTCGTCGTAGAAGCCATCGTGCCCCTCGCCCAGACCGCCGAGGGCACCAACGCCTTCGAGGTCCGCGGCCGGCTCGAGCGCACCCCCGGCTGGTTCCGCCCCGGCATGGAGGGTCAGGCCAAGTTCAACACCGAGGAGCACAGCCTCGCGTGGATCGCCAGCAGGCGCATCGTGGACACCTTGAAGGTGTGGTTGTGGTGGTGATGGAAGGAAGTGGCAGAGTGGCAAAGTGGCGAAGTGGCAAAGTGAAGAGCCTCGTTCAGCCGCGTTGCGGGTCTGCCGACGTGTCCGCGCACTTTGCCACTCTGCCACTTGGCCACTTTGCCACTTGAGGTTGCATGAGCGAACGCTCCACATTCTCCCCCTTCTGGCACCGCGTCCGCGTGATGAAGCCGCGCCTGCGCCCCCACGTGCAGATCACGCGTCAGCACTACCGCGGCCAGCGGTGGCACGTCGTCCACGACCCCTCCAGCAACCAGTACTACCGCCTCAACCCCGTCGCCCACGAGTTCGTCGGCCTGCTCGACGGCCACCGCGAGGTCGAGGCGGTGTGGCAGGCCAGCCTGCAGAAGCACGGCGACGCCGCGCTCACACAGAACGAGGTCATCCAGCTCCTCTCACAACTCTTCTCCAGCAACCTGCTCTCCGCGGACGTGCCGCCCGAGACCGAGCAGCTGCTCTCGCGCGGGCGTCAGCGCCTGGGGCAGAAGGTCAAGCAGCAGGCCATCGGCCTGATGTACTTCCGCATCAAGCTCTTCAACCCCGACCGCATCCTCACCTGGCTCGAGCCCATCTTCCGCCCCCTCATCGGGCGCGTCGGGTTCATCCTCTGGGCGATGCTGGTCATCATCGCCCTGGGCAACCTCCTGCCCTACTGGGATGAGCTCCGCGGCGGCTTCGAGTCCGCCATCGCCCCCGCCAACTGGGGCTGGATCATGGTCGTCTTCGTCGTGACCAAGCTCTGGCACGAGCTGGGCCACGGCCTGATCTGCAAGCGCTACGGCGGCCAGGTGCCCGAGTTCGGCGCCATGATGCTCGTGCTCATCCCCGCGCCCTACGTCGACGCCTCCGCCGCGTGGGGCTTCGGCAGCAAGTGGCAGCGCATGGCCGTGGGCGCCGGCGGCATGATCTTCGAGCTCACCATGGCCTCCATCGCGGCGTTCGTGTGGATCGCCACCCGCCACACGCCCGGCATGGTGCACCAGCTCGCGTACAACGTGATGTTCACCGCGGGCATCTCCACCGTCCTCTTCAACGCCAACCCGCTGATGAAGTTCGACGGCTACTACATCCTCTCCGACCTGCTTGAGGTGCCCAACCTCATGCAGCGCTCGCAGAACATGCTCAAGTTCCTCGCCCAGCGCTTCATCTACCAGATCAAGGGCGCGACCCCGCCCACCAGCAGCCCCGGCGAGGCCATGATCCTGCTGACCTACGGCGTGCTGGCCATGGTCTACCGGGTCTTCCTCTTCTTCTCCATCACGCTCTACGTCATGGGCCAGATGTTCGCCATTGGCCTCTTCCTCGCCCTGTGGACCGCGGCCGTGTGGTTCATCGCCCCCGTGGGCGGCTTCGTGCACTGGCTGGCGACCAACACCCAGCTCAACGAGTTCCGCGGGCGTGCCATCGCCACCAGCTTCGTGCTCATCGTCGCCGGCCTGCTGCTGGTGGGCGTGATCCCCATGCCCGACCGCCGGCGGGCCGTTGGCGTGGTCGAGAGCGAGCACCGCTCGGGCGTCTACTTCCGCACCGCCGGGTTCGTGATCGAGTCAAAGAAGCGCCCCGGCGACTTCGTCAAGCAGGGCGAGCCGCTGGTGGTCCTTGAGAGCGATGAGCTCGAGGCCGTGATCGAGCGCACCAGGGGCGAGATCGCCGGCGCGAAGGTGAAGGAGGGCGTGGCCCACACCAAGGACATCGCCGCGTCCAAGACCGCGCAGGATTACATCGTCACGCTCAACGAGAAGCTCACCTACCTGCTCGACAAGAAGGACAAGCTCACCGTCCGCGCCCCGCACGACGGCGTGCTCGTCGGTCAGGACCCCGAGAACCTCGTGGGCAGTTACGTCAACGAGGGCGACGGGCTCTGCGAGATCGTGGACCTGGGCAGCGTGCGCGTGGTCGCGACGCTCACCCAGCCCGAGGCCGCGTGGCTGTACGAGCTCAACAGCAAGGACTATGAGGTCGAGGTCCGCCGCCTGTCGGAGGTGGACCGCGTGTACGACGCCCGCACCGACAAGGTGCTCGCCGGCGGCACCCGCGAGCTGCCGCACCAGTCGCTGGGCTTCCAAGGGGGCGGCACGATCGAGGTCGACGAGCGCGACCGCAGCGGCCTCACCGCCGCCCGCCCGCTCTTCACCGCCTACTTCACGCCGCTGCTCGAGGAGGGCGCCTTCGCCGGCCAGCCCGGCGAGCGCGTCGCCCTCCGCTTCGAGCTCCCCAGCAAGCCGCTGGTCAGCCAGTGGGTGGACCGCCTGGAGAAGCTGATCCAAGGTCGGGTGAAGCTGTGATCCGAGCCAAAGGGCAAAGAGCAAATGGCAAAGGGCAAATTAGAACTTCCGACCTCACGTTCCTATTTGCCCTTGCCGTTTGCCCCTTTGCGATCTGAAATGACCCAGGCCCTCACCCAATACCACTCCCTGTACGAGTCCCTCCGCAGCCGCCGCATGCGCCCGGAGATCCCGCAGGGTCTGGACATGCTCGCCAGCCGCGCCGGCACCGCCGTGCGCCACCGCCGTACGGGCAAGGCCTACCTCTGGTCCCAGGCCGAGCAGACGGCCGCGCTCTCCCCGCAGATGCGGCAGATGTCCGACGGCGTGCTCAGCCAGCACCTCAGTGACCTCCGCGAGGTCTTCTTCCGCAAGCGCCAGGACGAGGACGCCGTGCGACGCGCCCTCGCCGGCGTGCGCGAGGTCGCGCGGCGTGAGACCGGCGAAGAGCCCTTCCAGGTGCAGCTCATGGCCGCGCTCGCCATGTACCACGGGCGCGTGGTCGAGATGGTGACCGGCGAGGGCAAGACGCTCACCGGCTCCATCGCCGCCCCGCTCATCGCCTGGCAGCACCGCCGCCTGCACATCTTCACCGTCAACGACTACCTCGCCGCCCGCGACGCCGCCTCGCGCGAGAAGATCTACAAGCGCTGCTTCCTCGACGTCGGCGCCATCACGCAGGAGATGGAGCCCCCCGAGCGGGCCGACGTCTACCGGCGCGCCATCGTCTACGGCACGCCCAAGCAGATCGTCGCCGACTGGCTCCGCGACCAGATCGCCCTGGGCCGCGCTAACACCTCGTGGGCCGCCCGCCAGGCCGTGATGCTCGGGCGCACCGGCGGGCACGGCCCGCTCGTCCCCGGCCTCCGCGCCGCCATGGTCGACGAGGCCGACGCCGTGCTCATTGATGAGGGCGTCGTCCCGCTCATCATCGCCCGCTCGCGCCGCGAGGACGAGATGTCCCGCGTCTACCGCGAGGCCTCGCTCATGGCCGCCAAGCTCGACGAGGGCCCCGACTACGAAGTCCTGCACGTGCAGCGTCGCGTCGAGCTCAAGCGCCGCGGCGTGCACCGCTGCGAGCAAATGTTCCAGGAAACGATCGCCCGCGGCGGCGAGCCCATCTGGAAGGCCACCCGGCGCGGCGAAGAGCTCATCCGCCAGGCCCTCGTCGCCAAGCACTGCTACCTCCGCGGCCAGCAGTACGAGATCGTCGACGGCAAGGTCATCATCGTCGACGAGTACACCGGCCGCTTCCTCCCCGACCGCTCATGGGAGCACGGCCTGCACCAGGCTGTGGAAGCCAAGGAAGGCCTCGAAGTCACCGCCGACCGCGAGACGCTCGCCCGCCTCTCATTCCAGCGGTTCTTCCGCACCTACCCGTTCCTCTGCGGCATGACCGGCACCGCCGCGGATGCGACGATCGAGATCGAGGGCGTCTATTCGCGCCCGGTCACGATCATCCCCACCAACCGCCCCATCGCCCGCAAGCAGTGGCCCCTCCGCGCCTTCCGCACGCAGAAGGACAAGTACGCCGCCATCGCCCAGTCCATCGAAGAGATCCACGCGCAAGGCCGCCCCATCCTCGTCGGCACCCGCAGCATCACCACCAGCGAGCTGCTCAGCGACCTGCTCAACCAGCGCGGCCTCAAGCACCAGGTCCTCAACGCCAACTTCGACAAGGACGAGGCCGAGGTCGTCGCCCGCGCGGGCAAGGGTCGTGGGTCAGGCCTCGACGGCTCCGAGGCGGCCATCACCGTCGCCACCAACATGGCCGGGCGCGGCACCGACATCAAGCTCGACGACGCCGCGAAGCAGGCCGGAGGACTGCACGTCATCCTCACCGAGATGCACGGCGCCCTCCGCATCGACCGCCAGTTCATCGGACGCGCCGGCCGCCAGGGCGACCCCGGCTCCGCACAGACCTTCGTCTCCTGCGAGGACGACCTCGTGGCCAAGCACACGCCGGTGCTCGCCAAGCTGCTCCGCGACCGCTCACCCACCCCCGAGCTCTCCAGCATCGGCCTCGCGAAACGCGTCTTCCGCCTCGCCCAATCCCGCAGCGAAGCCCGCGACCGCCGCAACCGCGCCCAGGTCCTCAAGCAGGACGACTGGATCGACAAGTACCTGCCCGGCGCGGGCTGACGGCCCTGCTCACCGTTCTTCTTCGCCCCAACGGGGCGCTGAGTGTTGCCACGGGCAGAGCGAGACCGCTTCGGTCTCGCGCCGCCCGTGGTTGAAGGTGCGAGCCGACCCGCCCCGACGGGGCGGAGGAGCGAACGCACACCACGCGATACGGGTGACTCACTCAACATCCGCGATCCGAAATTCCAAACCCGAAATATCTTCCGGATCCGCCCGAGCGACGCGCACCCACCCTCACGCGAAGATCGACCCCATCCCCAGCCCCCGCCGCAGGTCCGCCAGCTGCCCCGTGTGCATCCCGTTGTGGAACACCATCCGCTGCGCCGCCATGTACAGCGGGATCTGCGTCGGCCCCCACGGGATCATCACGTCCAGCCGCGCGTCCTCGCTCTCGCGAACGCACCGCGCCAGCCGCTCCACCGCCGCGTCGTACGCCTGCACGCACCGCTCAAACCGCGGCCACACCTGCCCCGCCACCGGCGCCGGCGACGCGAAGCACACCGTCTCGGTCCCGAACTTCTCCGGCGTGTTCACCGCCGCACCCTGCACGAAGTCTGCCTCTGCCAGCGGCTCGCCGTCAAAGTGCTTGGCGATCGTCTGCATCACCAGCGCGAGATGCCCCAGCTGCCACGCCACATGGTTCGGCAACCCCGGCGCCTGCGCCGTGTGGTTCGCGTCGCTGAACCCCTTGAGATAGCGCGCCAGCAGCGGCTTGGTCGAAAGAACACCATCAGCAATCGCAGTGCGTCGGTCCATGACCAAGTCTACCCGCGATTCCGTCGTATCAGTCCCATGAGTCCTATCCGACCTACCACCCCATCGGCGACGTTTGTGCGCAAACTTGTGGACATACCCCGTCTCCCCTTGCGGCCGCGCCGCCGCGTGGGATGATTCCTCTCCGGAGGCCCACCCATGCGCACGCTCACCACCCTCGTTCTCGCCGCCGCGCTCCTGCTCACCGCGCCTTTCGCCCACGCCCAGGGCGACCAGCCGCCAGCGCAAGGCCCCGCCCCCCAGATCCTGCCGCTCCCGCCCAACCCCAAGGTTTTCGACATCACCCGCGTTCGCGGCGGCGTCGACGTGCCCTACCTCGTCACCTTCCCGCCCGACTACCAGCCCGGCCCCCCCTACCCCGTGCTCATCTACTTCGGCGACGGCGAGCAGGACCGGGCCGCGGTGCTCAAGCAGCTCGAGCAGTGGGAGACCGAGGCCGCGAAGCGCAAGTGGGTGCTCGTCGGCATCGCCAAGCCCATCCTGGGCGTGGCGTCGCTGATGGCCCTGCCGCAGGACTCCTGGCAGGGCGTGCTCGAGGAGATCGGCCGCATCCTGTCCGCGGAGGGCGACGGCTACTACCTCGCGGGCACGGGTGAGGGCGGGCGGGCAGCGCTGTACCTGGGCGGGCTCATCCCGTCGAAGGTCCGCGCGGTCGCACCGATCAACGCCGGCGCCGATCCCGCCATGATGGGCGTGGTGCTGGGCCTGAAGGACACGCCCGTCAAGTTCATCCACCGCAACGACGACCAGCGCGTGCTGCAGGAGGTGCACCGCACGATGGAGGCGCTCCGCAAGGCCGGCTCACGCCGCGTGTACCCCTGCGACCTTGGCAACCACCCGAATGCCAGCTCGCAGCTCGTCTTCGGCTTCCTCCCGAAGCTGGTGCAGATGGAATCGGACGACGGGGAGAAAGAAAAGGTCTCGGCGGTTCTCGACGACCTCCACGACGCCGCGGCCAAGGCCGACGAGGCCCGCTACTTCTCTCTGTACGCCGAGGGCGCCGTCTTCCTCGGCACCGACGCCAAGGAGCGCTGGACCCTCGAAGAGTTCCGCGCCTTCGCCCACCCCTACTTCGCACGGGGCAAGGCGTGGACCTACACACCGGTTGAGGGCGGCCGATTCATCACCATCGAGGGCAAGGAGCGCGACGTCGCCTGGTTCGACGAAAAGCTGAGCAACGCCAAGCTCGGCCTCTGCCGCGGCAGCGGCGTGCTCATCAAGGTCAACGGCGAGTGGAAGGTCAAGCAGTACAACCTCACCATGCTCGTCCCCAACGAGCTTGCCGAGGAGGTCGCGAAAAAGTCCCGCGAGCAGGAACCGCAACCCTAAGGGAGCGGACAGCCGCGCTTCGCGGCTGTCCTGCCGACGACGCCGGGACTGAGCCGCTCAGGGCGAAGTCCCCGATTGGCGGCCAACACCGGTTCTGCAACACGCCCCGCGCACCAGCCGATACACACCCCATGCCTACGACCGCCACTCCCGCGCCAGCTGCAACCACCTTCACCTTCCAATCCTCCACCGACCCCCTCCTCCGCGCCCAGCCCTGGCGCCTCACCACTTCCCTCATCGCCCACGCCGACCAGAAACCCCGCGAGCGCGTGCTGCTCTACGCCATGGTCTTCGCGCTCGCCCCGCAGCGCTGCCTCGAGATCGGCGTCCGCTGGGGCGGCGGATCCCGCATCATCCACGCCGCGCTCAGCGACCTCTCCCACGGCCACCTCGTGTCCATCGACCCTGAGCCCGCCCTCGAGTTCGACTGGGCCGAGATCGCCGACCGCGCCACGCTCATCGTGGGCCGCTCGCCCGACGACATCCCCCGCTGCGTGCAGGCCGCGGGCGGCGCGTTCGACTTTGTCTTCATCGACGGCCTGCACACGCAGGACGCCGTGCACCAGGACCTCCGCGCCGTCGCCGACGCGACAACGCCCGGTGCGACCATCCTCCTCCACGACGCATACCACGCGCCCGTCCAGCGCGGCATCGACGCCGCCCTCACCGAGGGCCTGCCGTTCATGAACTGCGGCATGCTCGCCACCACCCGGAACGAGGGCGTCCGCGTTGAGACTGGGAGACCGCTCACCTTCGGCGGCGTCCGCATGCTGCGTCGCATGTAGCGTCACGACGCCGGGACTGAGCCGCTCTGGGCGAAGTCCCGGGTTCGGTCACCTAGTGCGCCGGTGCAATCGCGCCGGAGTCAAACCCACCACGGAGTTCCGCGGAGTAAACGGAGTCGCGCGGAGTTGAAGACAGCCAAGTCTCTTCTCCGCGCAACTCCGCCCCCTCCGCGCAACTCCGCGGTAGGCTTCCATTTTGGCACAGTTTGGTATATACTAGGGTTGGATGCCCCCGCCACCGGAGTTCAACCCGAAAGCCACCCGAACTCCCCTGGAGGGCGAGGAGCCGCTCTACCAGGACGCCCTCTCGCAGGGAAAAGTCCGCGGGCGTGGCGCTCAGCTCAACCCAGGCAACCGCTTCGAGTCCGTCCGCCTCCACGTGCTGGGCGAGCACCTCGACGAGCAGTGGCGCGAGCGCGAGGAGGAAACCGGTGACGGCGGGCGTGGGATTCAGATCAAGACCACGCCCCTCGACGACGACACCCGCACCATCATCAACCCCGTCGACTCGCCCGACATCTGCTTCAAGTGGACCGTCAACCCCTACCGCGGCTGCGAGCACGGCTGCATCTACTGCTACGCGCGCCCCGGCCACGAGTACCTCGGCCTCTCCAGCGGCCTGGACTTTGAGACCAGGATCTTCGCCAAGCCCCGCGCCCCCGAGCTGCTCCGCAAGGCCCTGAAACACCCCAGGTGGACCGGCGAGCCCATCGTAATGTCGGGCGTGACAGACTGCTACCAGCCCATGGAGCGCGAGCGCGAGATCACCCGCGCGTGCCTCAAGGTCTGCGCCGAGTTCCGCCAGCCCGTAGGCCTCATCACCAAGAACAAGCTGATCACCCGCGATCTCGACATCCTCAAAGAGATGAACGCGTGGGGCGGCGTGCACGCGGCCATCTCCATCACCAGCCTCGACAACGACCTCGCCCACAAGATGGAGCCCCGCGCCAGCTCCCCCAAGGCACGCCTCGAGGCGGTCGAGCAGCTCGCCAGCGCGGGCATCCCCGTGCGCGTCATGACCGCGCCCCTGCTCCCGGGCCTCAACGACCGGGAGGTGCCCGCCCTGCTCAAGGCCGCGGCCGACGCCGGCGCACAGGGCGCGGGCTACGTCATGCTCCGCCTCCCTTACCAGATCAAGGACCTGTTCCTCGACTGGCTACGCAGAGAGTTTCCGCAGAGGGCCGCGCACGTGGAGAGCCTCGTGCGCCAGATGCACGGCGGCGAGCTCTACTCCTCCACCTGGTTCAACCGCCAGCGCGGCACCGGACCCTTCGCCCAGCAGGTCGGCCAGACCTTCAAAGTCTTCGCCAAACGCTACGGCCTCGACAAGGACCTCCCCAAACTCAACACGACCGCCTTCCGAAAAGACGTGGCCGAGGGCGGGCAGATGCAGCTGTTCTAAGAGGAGGAGGAACACAGAGGCCACAAAGGAGAACAGAGGAACAGAGGGTGAAAAAGCCGGATCAAGGAATCGAACTGTTTGCGACTGCAACACCAAGTCTCCTCTCTGTGCGCTCCGTCTCACCTCCGTCCCCTCCGTGTTCTGCCTTTCTCCCCGCACGCGTGGGTGTACCCTTGCGGCATGCACGACTACGCCCACCCCGAGGTCCTCGTCAGCACCAGCTGGGTGCGTGACAACCTGAGCAACCCCAAGGTCAAGCTTGCCGAGATCGACGTTGACACCAAGCAGTACGACGTCGGCCACATCCCCGGCGCTATCGGCTGGAACTGGCAGACGCAGCTGCAGGACCAGCTCAGCCGCGACATCATCGACGCCAGCACCTTCGAGCGGCTGATGTCCGAGAGCGGGATCGAACCGAAGGACACGGTCGTGCTCTACGGCGACAACAACAACTGGTTCGCCGCGTACGGCCTTTGGCTGCTCAAGTACTACGGGCACGAGGACGTCCGCCTGATGAACGGCGGGCGCAGCAAGTGGCTGGCAGAAGAGGACAAGCCCTTCACCAACGAGAAGCCCACGCCGAAGAAGACCACGTACAAGATCGTGCAGACCCACCCCGAGGTCCGCGCCCGTATCGCCGAGGTCATCCAGAACGTCAACGGCAGTTCCGCCAATCTGATCGATGTTCGCTCCCCCGACGAGTTCTCCGGCAAGGTCATCGCCCCGCCCGGCATGACCGAGACCGCCCAGCGCGGCGGCCACATCCCCGGCGCCAAGAGCGTCCCATGGAGCAAGGCCGTGAACCAGGACGGCACTTTCAAGAGCGCCCAGGAGCTCGCGCAGCTCTACCTCAAGGAGGCTGGCGTGCAGGAGGGCAAGCCGACCATCGCCTACTGCCGCATCGGCGAACGCTCCAGCCACTCGTGGTTTGTGCTCAAGTATCTGCTGGGCCTCCCCGACGTCAAGAACTACGACGGCTCCTGGACCGAGTACGGCAACCTGGTGGGCGTGCCGATTGAGAAGAGTGTGTAACAGCGTCGTAATCTTGCCCATGCCCTTCGCCTCCACCACCATCGCCGACTTCCTGAAGCAGACCGCCGCCAAGACCCCCACGCCCGGCGGCGGCGCGGTGGCGTCAGCGGTGGGGGCCCTCAGCGCCGCCCTCGCGCAGATGGTCGTCTCCTACTCGCTGGGCAAGAAGAACCTCGCCGACCACCAGCCGCGCCTGACCGAGGCCGCGCTCATTCTGGAGCGCGCTCGCGCGGTGCTGCTCGAACTTGCCGAGGAGGACGCCGCCGCGTACGGCCTCGTCAACGAGCTGCAGAAGCTGCCCGAGGGTGACCCCCGGCGCGCCCAGCTCCCCGCCGCCAACGCCGCGTCCGTGCAGGTGCCGCTGGCGGTCATGGCCGCGTGTGTCGACCTGCTGCGGCTCTTCGTGACCCTCGCCCCCATCACCAACCGCCAGCTCCGCAGCGACCTCGCGATCGCCGCAATCCTGGCGGAAGCCACGGCCCGCGGCAGCCGCTGGAATGTCGAGGTCAACCTCGCGTTCCTCAATGACGACGCCGAGAAGGCCCGTTCGGTCAAGCTCGTGGGCACGCTGCTCCCGGAAGCCGCCCGTCTCGCCGCAGAGGCCGAAAAAGCCTGCAGCTGACTTGGCTCTCCCCCTTCCTCCTCTGCGAAACTCCGCCTCCTCCGCCAACTCCGCGGTAGATGCCTTTCCCGCGTTCCCGCCGCTTTCGCGTACAATGCCCGCAAATGGCTGACGCAGCAATTGTGGAGCGAATCAAGACGATCATGCGCCGGGACCTCAAGCTCGGCGACGGGGTTGATATCCAGCCCGACACCCCCCTGGTGGGCGGCGACTTCGACCTCGACTCGCTCGACGTGCTGTTGCTGGTCACCAGCATCGAGAAGGAGTTCGGCATCAAGATCGCCGACGGCCAGATCGGTCGCGAGGCGTTCAAGGACGTGCAGACGCTCGCGGGGTTCGTGCAGGCCGCGAAGGCTTCGTGAAGGATGATGAGGCAGGCTGACATGGACGACGTGCTCGAACGCCTGCCCCACCGGCCGCCCTTCCGCTTCCTCACGCGGGTGGTGAGCCTCTCCGCCGGTGAGCGTGGCGAAGCCCTCTGGCAGCTCCGCGGCGACGAGCCCTTCTTCGCAGGTCACTTTCCCGATGATCCCATCGTTCCCGGCGTGCTCATCAGCGAGGCCCTCGCCCAGCTGAGCGGCCTCGTCGGCCTGCACGGCACGGGCGTGACCGCCGGCCGCCTCGTTCACGTGGACATGCGCTACGACGGCACCGCCCGCCCGCCCGCCGAGATCGTGCTCCGTAGTGCGCTCACCCGCACCATGGGCCCGCTGCGCCAGTTTGACGTAACGGCGCACGTCGGCGACAGCCGCATCGCCCGCGGCACGCTCGCCCTCGCGGGGGTGGCGTCATGAGCCGCCGTTTGCCTGCAGCTGTTCTCGCAGTCGCCCTCGGCGCGCACGCGCTCGCTCAGGCCCCGTCGCAGCCGCAGCCGACCACTACGACCCGGCCGACCCAGGGGACCAACCCGGTTCAGCCCGGCACGGCACCCGTTAGCTCCTTTGACAAGAAGCTCGAAGAGCTCGACGCCACGGTCACCAAGATCGAGGACCTCACCGCCGACTTCGAGCAGGAGAAGCGCACGCCGCTGCTGAAAAAGCCGCTCGTCTCCAGCGGCACCGTCAAGGTCAAGGGCTCCACCACCCGCTGGGACACGTTGAAACCGCGTCCGACCGCGATGACCATCGACGCCAGCGAGCTCAAGATCTACTACCCCGAGCAGAAGACCGTCGAGGTCTACCCCGTCGCCGGCGGCATGGCCGAACTCGCGGCCTCGCCCCTGCCCCGCAACAAGACCGTCCGCGAGCACTTCACCATCGCCGAAGTTCCCGCGAAGGACATCGACGCGAACGCAAAGGACGGCGAGCTCGGCCTCGCGCTCACGCCCATCAAGGACACGCTGAAGGAGCACGTGGCCCAGGTCCGCGTGATCATCGACGGCACTACCGGCATCGGGCGCCTGGTCGAGATCACCGACGCCGACGGCGAGGTCACCGTCATGCGTTTCAGCAACGTCAAGACCAACACCGGCCTCAAAGACGAGGACGTCACGCTCAAGACGCCTGAGCGAACGACCATCTCCCGCCCGCTCCAGGGTGAAGCGCCCAAACCCGCCGATCCTTCCACGCAGCCGCCGCAGGAGCGCGAGAAGGAGCCGAAGAAGTGACGGTCGCCGGCGGCATTGCGGATGATCCAGCCCCGCTTGCGCGGGAGGCTCCGCGCCAGCACATGCCCGTATCGAAGGAGCGGAGCACCCAGGAGTCGCCGCGCACTCGCGATGACGCAACGCCCCGCCGCGGAGCGGCGGGCCACCCAGGGCCCCTCCTCCGCCTCCGCGAGTCCGCCGCGGCCTTCTGGATCCGCCTCCTCGCCCACTTCGCCGCCCGGGCCCCGTGGTTCGTCGACCTCGTCAAGCCCATTTTCGTGCACGGCACCTGGCTCGCCTCCATCTCCATCCGGCGCGGCACCACCGCTAATGCCCGCCGCATCCTCGGCGAATCCTCCTCGCGACCCGAGCGCGTGCGCCTCGGCAAGGCCGTGCTCGCCAACTTCTACGAGTTCTTCGCGGAGGTCGGCCGCAACTCCCGCCGCACGCAGAAGGAGATGCTCGTCGAGGTCGAGTCGATCATCGGCCACGAGAAGCTGCTCGCCGCCCGCGCCGCCGGGCGCGGCGCCGTGATCGCCGTCGCCCACATGGGCTCCTACGAGGTCGCCGCCGCGGCCCTCAAGGAGTACGAGCCCCACATCAACGTCGTCTTCAAGCGCGAGCCCATCGGCGCCTACGAGCGCCTCCGCCAGGAGCTCCACCTCCGCCTGGGCGTGAACGAAACGCCCGTGGACGAAGGCATGGGGATTTGGTTCCACCTGCGCAACCGCCTCCAGGCCAACGACGTCGTCCTCATCCAGGCCGACCGCGTCATGCCCGGGCAGCGCGGCGTGCGCCTCCCCTTCCTCGGCGGCACGCTTGAGGTCCCCACCGGCCCCGTCAAGCTCGCGATGGCCGCGGGCTCGCCGATCATTCCTGTCTTCGCGCTCCGCGTTGGCCGCCGCAAGGTCCGCATCATCATCGAGGACCCCATCATCGCAGAGGGCGGCCTGCGCGAGGCCGGGCCCGGCGCCCCGCCGCACCCGGCGCTCGTCGAACTGACCAACCTCATTGCGCGTTATGTCGAGAAGCACCCCGACCAGTGGCTGCTCCTCAGCCCCGCGTTCGTGGAGGACCAGGCCGCCGCCCGCACCGGGCAAACGCAGGAGCGTGCGTGAGCAAGCGGATCGTCATCACGGGCGCGGGTCTCGTCACCTGCCTGGGCCGCACCTGCGCCGAGACATGGTCGGGCGTGCTGGAGAAACGCCGCGCCTTCAACTCGATGCCCGCGCTCGAGCAGCCGATCCCCGCTGGCCAGACCGGCGGCCAGGCCGTGGACCTGCCGGCAGACTTCATGCCAGGCGCCGTCCGCGAGGTGCGCTACCTGCGCTGGGCCATCGACGACGCCCTGCGCCATTCGCGCATCAGCCCCGCCAGCCTCACCCCGGCGCGCACCGGCGTCATCCTCGGCACCACGCTCCACGGCATCCGCCAGGGGGGCGCCTACCTCCGGAGCGGCGACCACCGCCCGCTGCGGCACTTCCTGGGCGGCAGCATCCTCGCCGACGTGCTTGAGGGTCTGCCGATCAGCGGCCCCGCGCTCACCACCTGCTCCGCATGCTCCTCGGGCCTTGCGAGCATCGCGATGGGCATGACCCTGCTCCGCGCCGGCCTGCTCGACGTCGTCATCGCCGGCGGCTACGACCCGGTGAGCGAGTACGTGTACGCCGGCTTCAACAGCCTGCGCCTCGTGGCCAGCGGCGACCTCCGCCCCTTCTGCAAGGGGCGCGACGGCATGAAGCTCGCCGAGGGCTACTCCATCGTCGTGCTTGAGCGCGCCGACGACGCGCACGCCCGTCACGCCGAGCCGCTCGCGGAGCTCCTGGGCTATGGCGAGAGCAGCGACGCCCATCACCTCACTCAGCCGCACCCCGAGGGCGAGGGCGCCGCCCGCGCCGCCAATGCCGCGCTCACCATGGCCCGCGTGTCGAACAACCTCGACGCCCGCGCCATCGGCCTCTGCTCCGCCCACGCCACCGCTACCCCCAACAACGACGCGGCCGAGTTCGCCGCGATGCAGAGGGTCCTCGGCGACCACCTCAGCACTACCGGCGTCGTCGCGTTCAAGAGCCACGTGGGCCACACGCTCGGGGCCGCGGGCGCGACCGAGCTCATCCTCTCCATCACCGCCATGCGCGAGCAGCGCATCCCGCCCACCGCGGCCGTCACGCCCGATGCCCTCGAGTTCCCCGTGCGCGTTGAGTGCGGAGCCGCGCGGGAGGCGGCCATCGCCGCGACGATGAACATGTCGCTGGGCTTCGGCGGCGCGAACACCTGCATGATCGCGTCTCTGGGTCCCCCGCCTTTGGGTACCCCGCCGCTCCGCGGCGGCTCTTCCAGCGATCCGCGCACACAGCAACCCTACCTCCGCCCAGTGCTCATCACCGGCGTCGGCGTCGTCGCTCCCGGTGTCATCGGGAACGATGCGCTTTCCGCCCGCCTCGCGCTCAACGAAGAGGCCGCCGCGGAGCGGCGGGGTACCCACGAGACCCAGATACCCCTCACCGCCGATCCCGGCCACCTCACCGACGAAGCCCTCGCCCACCTCCTGAACGCCCGGCGCGTCCGCCGCATGAGCGAGTACGAGAAGATCACCCTCGCCGCCACCGCCGAGGCCTTCCGCGACGCGTCCATCACCGACACGCCCGCGTTCGGCGAGACCGCCAGCGCCATCCTCGGCTCCATGCTCGGCTCCACCAGCTTCAGCGAGAGCTACTACCGCCAGATCGTCAATGAAGGCATCGCCGCCGCCAACCCCATGCTCTTCGCCGAGGGCGTGCCCAACGCCGCGGCCGCGCAGCTCTCCATGGTCTTCGGTGTCAAGGGCGGCTGCCAGACCGTGATCGGCACGCGCACCAGCGGCCTCGAGGCCCTCTGGCTCGCCGCGGTGCGCATCGCCACCGGCGAGTGGGAGCGCGCCATCGTCAGCGCGGGCGAGGAGCACCACACCCTCGCCAACGAGATCTGGCGGCAGTGGGGCTACAAGGCCGGGCCCGGCTTCGTCGGCAGCGCCCGCGCCGAGCGGGGCTTCTTCACCGCCAGCGGCGCCGCCGCCATCATCCTCGAGAGCGAGCCCTCCGCCCTCGCCCGCAATGTCACGCCCCGCGCCACGATCGATGCCCGCGCCGGCGGAGCCGCCTGCGCCCGCACCGTCGCGGCCATGACCACCGCCTGCGAGCGCCTGGTGTCCTCACTGGGCTCGATCGAAGCCCTCATCACCTCCAGCTGCGGCACCTGGCTCGACCGCGTCGAGCACGCGGCCATCGAGCGCGCCGCCCGCCGCCCACCACCTTCACCAGAATCACACACACGCCCGTGCCTCAGCGGCCGCCGCCGCTTCGCTCACGTGGGCAGCATCGAGGGCTACCTGCCCGAGCTCCTCAGCGCCGGCCCGCTGGCCGCGTTGGCGGGTGTGCTGCTCACCAGGCACGCCCCGCCCCGGCTGTTCGGGGGAGTGACCGGCCCGGCGCCCGTCCGCAGCTTCGGGCTGCTCGCCACCGACTTCGCCGGCGCCGCGGCCGCGGTTCGGGTCGCGATTGGGGATCGCTAGGCGTTTGCGTGTGAAGTGCCCCTCACCGCGGTATGCTTGCGGCCAGTGACAGCGGCCCTCGCACAACCCGTGCCTCATGAAGCGCTTGCAGCCGACGTCGTCGCCCCGCCCGCGTGGGTGACCCGTCTCGTCGGCGAGCTGCCGCACGCCGACCTGCACGACCGCGCGCCTGTCGCCATCGAGCGCGATGGCATCGCGCTCGTCAGTGTGCGCGTGCCGAACCTGCGCGAACTGCAAGAGCCTGGGGTGGCCGCGCACGTGAGCGCCGCCTACCGCGCCCTGTTCACCCGACTGAAAGTCTGCCACGCCCACCACCCGGTGCGCTTCTGGAACCACATCCCCGGCCTGCACGACCGCGTCGCGCCGGGCCTTGACCGCTACATGGCGTTCAACGCCGGCCGCTTCTCCGCGATGCAGGAGTGGTTCGGCGGCGTGGACCAGGTGCGCCGCTGCGTCGCCTGCGCCAGCGGCATCGGCCACAGCGGCGACGACCTCGTGATCCACTGCCTCGCCGCCACCAAGCCCGGCACGCCGGTGGAGAACCCGCGCCAGGTGCCCGCGTACCTCTACTCCCGCCGCTTCGGCCCCACGCCCCCGTGCTTCGCCCGCGCGACGATCGCCGAGCTGCGCAGCGAGCGCGTGCTCCTCGTCGCCGGCACCGCCAGCATCCGCGGCGAAGAGTCCGTCCACATCGGCGACCTCGAGTCCCAGGTCCACGAAACCCTCATCAACCTCCGCGCCGTCATCGCCCGCGGCTGCGGCTGCCCCGAAACCGCGGCCCTCGACCGCCTCCGCGAGGTCCGCGTCTACTGCCCCCGCGCCGTTGACGAGGCCCTGATGCGCGACGCCTGCGCCCGCGAGTTCCGCCACGTGGCAAAGGTCGAGGTCCTCCGCGCCGACCTCTGCCGCTCCGAGCTGCTGGTGGAGGTCGAGGGAGTCGCCGCCGTCCAGTAGAAACCAGTAGGAACCGCGACCGTAAGGGAGCGGCTGGCCATCCCAAGCGGCCGCTCACCGCGCAGCTTCAATCCCGCCAACACCACAGACGCCCACACCCGTCATCGCAACGCGAGCAGTCCCATGACCACCACCCATTCCACATCCGACACCATCTACGACGCCATCGTCATCGGCGGCGGCCCCGCGGGCGCCACCGCCGCGCTCCAGATGCGCCGCGAGGGCCTCACCGTCCTCGTGCTCGACCGCGCCCAGCACCCGCGCTTCCACATCGGCGAGAGCTTCCTCCCCCGCATGATGGCCCTGCTCAAGGAGCTCGGCCTCGAGGAGCGGCTCAGCAAGCTTCCGCAGGTGGAAAAGTGGGGGGCCGAGTTCGCGTGGGCCGAGGAGCCCGAGAAGTCCATGCACTTCCGCTTCGACGGCGGCCTCCCCGGCGTGGGGTGCACCTACGCCTTCAACATCGAGCGCGCCGTGTTCGACAACATGCTGCTGCGGGCCGCGCAGGATGAGGGCGCGGTCGTCCGCGAGAACGTCACGGTCAAGGACGTCCCCGTCATGCGCGACGGCGAGGTCGAGGTAGAAACCAGCGCCGGCCGCGTCAAGGGCAGGTGGCTCATCGACGCCAGCGGCCAGGGCTCGTTCCTGGGCAAGCTGCTCAAGACCCGCAAGGTCATCGAGGGCCACCGCAAGATCGCCTTCTTCGGCCACTTCAAAAACGTGGACCGCAAGCCCATGCCGGTGGGCGGCTACCCGACCATCGTGATGTACAAAGAGGGCTGGTTCTGGATGATCCCGATCAACTCGGAGGTCGTCAGCATCGGCATGGTGATGGACGCCGATGAGGCCAAGAAGCTGCCCGTCAAGCACGATCAGGCCCTTCTTTGGGCCGTCGCCCGCGTGCCCCACATCGCCAACCAGCTCAAGAACGCCGAACTGCCCAAAGACAACCACATCCTCGCCGACTTCAGCTACCGCTGCGAGCCCTTCGCGGGCAACGGCTACTTCCTCGTCGGCGACGCGGCCGTGTTCGTCGACCCCATCTTCTCCACCGGCGCCTGCATGGGCATGATGGGCGGCGTCCGCGTCGGCCAGACCGTCGCCAAGCTGGTCCGCGGCGCGAAGAACGTGGACCAGCTCAAGAAGAGCTACTGCGGCTACGTGCACAACAGCAGCAAGTACTTCTTCAACATGATCCGCATGTACCACCACCAGAACTTCCGCGAGCTGTTCATGGAGGGGCAGGGGCCGCTCCAGGTGCACCGCGCCGTGATCAGCCTGCTCGCGGGCAACGTCTTCCCGCCCGCCCCGCCCTGGAGCATCCGCTGGCGCATGTGGTACTTCCGCGCTTGCGTGTGGGCCCAGAAGCACGTCGCCCTGGGGCCCAAGCGCCCCACGTGGTCGATCTTCGATGCGCCCGAGCCCGGGCCCCTGCCGGGCATGCACGCGCGTGCAGAGGTCAAGCCGCACCGCGAAACCGCGGGGGCGGTGTGAGCGCCCCGCGTCCTGATGGCGCGCACCCGATGGAGCTCTTCGCCCGCCTCGCCCGCCACGCGCTCGAGCGCCCCGACGCAATCGCCGCGCGCGAGGTCGGCCTGAACTCGAGCGCGAACACCAACTACGCGCAGCTCGCGCAGCAGGTCGGCGGTGTGGCCCACGCGCTCCGCCAGCGCACCAAGCCGGGCGACGTCGTCATCCTCATCTGCGGCAACCGCGTCGAGTACTTCACCGCCTGCCTGGGCATCTGGGCCGCGGGGTGCGTCGCCTTCCCGATGCACCCGTCGGTTGCGAAAGAGGTCCCCGCCGCCGCCGCCGGCACCAACGCAAAGCTCATCCTCAACGGGTGCCCGGCCCCGTGCTCGGGCCATGCGCCTACGACGGGCAGCAGCAGGTGCAACGAGCTCGACCTCTACACCTTCCTCTCGACCACCACCCCAGCACCCATTCGCGCGAACGCGGGCGCACTCGCCGGCCTCATGCTCCAAAGCTCCGGGACCACGGGCCTGCCCAAGATCGTCCACCGCCCCGCCTCAGCGATCGACGCCGTCGCCCGCAACGTCGCCGACGCCACCGGCCTCACGCCCAACGACCGTGTCTTTGCCGCCGCGCCGATCTGCCACGCCTACGGCATCGAGAACGGCTTCCTCGCGCCCCTCTGGGCCGGCGCGTGCGTCCACCTCTGCGACGGCCTGGACCTCCCCGTCGCCCTCCGCGAGTTCGCCGCCGACAACCCGCAGGGCAGCACCGTTTTCCCGGGCGTTCCCTTCATGTTCGAGGTGCTCGCCAAGACTGAGGGTCGGCCCGAAACGGCGCTGCGCCTCGCCTATTCCGCCGGCGGCATGCTCCCACCCGCCGTCGCCGAGGCCTTCGCCCATCGCTTCGGCCGGCGCGTCGGCCAGCTCTACGGCGCTTCTGAACTCGGCTCCGTCACCTTCAACCACCCCGACCACCCCGCCCCCGACCCCCTCAGCGTTGGCCAGCCCATGCACGGCGTGAGCATCCGCATCCTCGACCCCGATGCAATCAACACGTGCCACCGAGATGTCCTCATCTCGGTGGAGTCTTCCGCGGTTGCGTCAGGTCAGGAAGGCATCGTGGCGATCAAAGCCCCCTCCATGATGCACACCTACGTCGGCGAAGAGCCCCCCTTTATCGACGGCCACTTCCTCACCGGCGACCTCGGCCGCCTCGACGAGCACAACAACCTCACCATCACCGGGCGCCTCAAGCAGCTCATCGACATCGGCGGCATGAAGGTCAACCCCGCCGAGGTCGAAGCCGTGCTCAGCGCCCACCCCGGCGTGCGAGAGTGCGCCGTCGTCGGCGTGCCCGTCACGCCCACCGTCTCGCGCCTGAAGGCCGTCGTCGTCCCCGTCAACGGCAACCTTGACGAGGCCGACCTCCGCCGCTTCGCCCGCGAGCGCCTGCCCGGCCACAAGGTCCCGCGCCTCTTCCAAACGCGCGAAGCCCTGCCGCGCACCCCGGCGGGCAAGGTGCTCCGCGCCCAACTGGAGTCCGAGGCGTGACCCACTCACTTATGCGCCACACCCTCACCACGCTCGCGGCCATCGCGCTCGCCGCCCTCACCGCGTGCTCGAAACCCTACGTCCGCCCCTACGACTGGCGCAGCGAGCAGGCCGCCGTCGAGACCCTGGCCGCCCGCGCCGAGTCCATCCGCAGCATCCAGGCCGCGTGCGCACTCACCCTTACTGACCCCCGGGGCGAGACCGTCAACTTCGACGGCGCCCTCGTCTTCGAGCTCAAGGACAACCAGCCGCGCCTGCGCCTCCGCACCTGGAAGCTCGGCCAGGCCGTGTTCGACGCCACCGTCCGCGAGGACGGCGTCTGGCTCATGACCTCCGAGCAGGCCGCGCAGCGCATGCCCGCCGACGGCCTTCAGCGCGCCCGCCCCGAGCAGATCGCCCAGGCCATCTCCCTGCTCACCGGCGACTTCTTCCGCGACCCGCGCCTGGTCCTCACCACCACGCCCGAGCTCACTGCCACCCGCCCCATCGACTCCGGCACTATCGTCGCCACCATCGACCGCGCCACCCTCACCGTCATCAAGTACTCCATCCGCGACGAGCACAACCGCGAGCGCCAGGCCCTCCATCTCGACACCTACCGCGAGCTCGGCCCCAACGCGACACCCTTCCCCCTCCGCATCCGCGCCGTCGGCGAGCACGGCTCCGCTGAGGTCCGCCTCCAGGACGTCGAGCTCAACGGCCCCATCCAACCCGCGGCCTTCACCCCCCCGCGCCGGGCGGTGAAGCAGTGATACACGGCCAGCGCGGCGCACGCTCCGCCACACGCTGGGAGCGCTGGCTCCTCGCCCCCGTCCACCACCCCCGCGCCACGCTCGCGATCACCGTTCTCCTCATGCTCCTCGCCGCCGCGGCCATCACCCGCGTTCGCGCCAGCGGCTCCGCCGCCGACCTCCTCGGCACCGACAAGCCCTCCGTCGTCGCCCTCCAGAAAGTCCTTGATCACTTCCCCACCGCCGACGAGCTCCTCGTCCTCGCCACACTCGATCACCCGCCCGGCACCGAGGACGAAGCGGCCGCCCAGCTCCTCACCTTTGCCCGCGCGCTCGAGACCAAAGTCCAGGCCCACACCGCCGCGCACACTCAAACCAGCAACAGGGACCAGACCTTCGGCAAGGTCACCTACGCCGCCAGCCCCCAGTTCATGCAGTTCATCCAGCAGGAGGCCGTGCCCGCCGGCCTGCTCTACCTCAGCGACGCCGAGCTCGCCGCCCTCCGTGAGCGCCTCACGCTCCCCGCCATGCAGGCCCAGCTCGCGCAGAACGAGGCCATGCTCTCGGCACCCGGCCCCGCCGCCAGCGCCCTCGCCAAGCAGCTCATCAAGGACCCCCTCCGCCTGCGCGAGTTCCTCGGCGACCGCCTCGCCCACTCCCGCGCCGGCTTCCGCACCTGGCGCAACCAGCCCGAGTTCATCTCGCAGGACGCCCGCAGCATCCTGATCCGCATCGCCGGCACCCGCTCCCCCAGCGACCTCGACTTCTGCAAGCGCATCGTCGCGGAAACCAACCAGCTCCTCGCCTCCACCCCGCACGAGGGCCTCACCGTCGAGCTCTCCGGCGCCTACGCCATCGCCGCCGCCAGCGAGCAGGCCATCCGCCGCGACCTCACCAGCAACGTTATCTGGTCCGTCGTCCTCCTCCAGATTGTCTTCCTCATCGGTTTCCGCAACCTCTTCAGCTTCCCCCTCGCCTTCCTCCCCAACGCCGCGGCCCTGCTCCTGGCCTTCGGCCTCTTCGCCCTCATCAGCCCCGTCCTCACCCCGCTCACCGCCGCCGTCGCCGCCACCCTCATCGCCTGCGGCATCGACCTCTCCGTCTACCTCATCTCCTTCTACGAAGAGCGCCGCCAACTCGGCATGTCCCCCGCCGACGCCGCGCTCGCCTCCGTCCGCGACCTGGCCATGCCCCTTACCGCCGCCAGCACCACCACCGTGGTCGGCTTCGCGGCCATCGCCTTCTCCAGCATCCAGGCCCTCCGCGACTTCGCCATCCTCGGCTCCATCGGCCTGGTTCTCTCCCTCTTCGCCACCGTCTGGATCCTCCCCGCCCTCCTCCGCCTCACCTCGCGCACGTCCAGCCCCCGCGCCACCGGCCCGCGCATCCACCTCACCCCCCTCGTCACCGCCCTCGACCGCCGCGCCCGCCCCATGCTCTGGGCCTGCGCGCTCCTCATGCTCGCGGCCCTCACCATCACCATCCTCCGCGGCCTGCCGACGTTCGAGACCAACCTCAACGTCATGCACCCGCAGCCCAACCGCCCGCTGGAGACCGAGCACGAGATCGCCCGCCGCTTCGGCGGCGGCGACACGATGATCATCTACACCGAGGCCGACACGCCCGACACACTCGTCTCCACCACCCACCGCGTGCACCGCGCCCTCGCCCCTGCAGAAACACGCGAGCAGGGCCACATCACCGCCGTCACCGGGCTTGCATCGCTCCTCCCGGACCCTGCGCGTGCCGCGACCTCAACCAGCTTCGACATCGACCAGACGATCGCCGCGTTCCGCGCCGCCGTCGCCTCTTCCAGCTTTACCTCCGAGGCATTCGCCGACTTCGAGACCTTCCTCCGCCGCTTCCTCGCCCCGCAGAGCCCGCCCACCATCGCCACCCTCAACAACTACCCCGACCTCCGCGACCTCGTCCTCGCCCGCAACTCCGACCCGCGCACAAAACCCGCCGCCATCACCCTCGTCTCCATCCACAACCCCACCAACGACGCCCGCACCCGCGACGCCGCGGCCGCCACCCTCCGCGACGCCATCGCCGACATCCCCGGCGCCGTCGTCACCGGCATGGCCGTCGTCGGCCACGACGTCGAGCACGCCGTCCGTCACGACCTCCCCCGCTTCATGCTCGCCGCCACCGCCGCCGTGGTCGCTCTGCTCCTCCTCTGCCTGCGCTCCCTCAAGTACACCCTGCTCTCCCTTATTCCCCTGCTCTTCGGCGGCGCCGTCCTCCTCGCAGTCATGGCCATGACCGACGAGCGCCTCAACCTCGCCAACGCCATGGCCGTGCCGCTGCTGCTCGGTATCGGCGTTGATTACGGCATCTTCCTCGCCGTCCTCGCGCAGAAAAGCGAGCACGCTAACGAGACCCGCGCTCAGCTCGTCACCCGCTTCAAGGCCAGCTTCCACGCCATCGCCCACACCGCCGTCACCTCGTTCATCGGCTTCGGCACGCTCATCCTCACCACCACCCCCGCCGTGCAGTCGCTGGGGCGCGTGGTGGCGATCGGGGTCGCCGCGTGCCTCGCGGGCGCGTTCCTCCTCCTCGCGCCGCTGCTCCTCATCCTCGCCGGCCGGCGCAGCAAACACCCCGCCTCGCCCGATCACCCGCTCCCCAACCACGCCGCACCAGCTGACCACCCGGTGAGCACCCCTCACCAGCACACCTGACCCCAGCTTCACGCGCGGGTCATCCCCTGCTGGTCTCAGCGTGCACCCTTCCATGCCGACCGACAACCCGGCCGGAGGGACCACGCGTGAAGATCCTGCACTACGTCCCCCGCACCGACCTCCGCGACGGCGGCGTCCCCCGCTTCGTCCTCGACATCGCCCGCGTTCTCAGTGCCCACGGGCACTGCTCCACCATCCTCGCCGACGACACCACGGACACCCCCGCCTCCTGGCTCGTCGACGACACACGCCCCAGCGAACCCCCGCACGACCACCGCCTCCCCCGCGTCATCTCCCTCGGCAAGCCCGGAATCGCCGACCACTTCTTCACCCCCGAGGCGATGGACCGCGTCCGCGAAGAGCTCAGCCAGGCCGACGTCCTGCACCTGCACTGCCTCTGGGCCACCACCTGCATGCAGCTCGCCGCACAGGCCCGCGACATGGGCGTGCCCTACATCATCAGCCTCCACGGCATGCTCGACGACTGGTCCATGGCCCAGCGCTACCTCAAGAAGCGCGTCTACCTCTCCCTCGGCGGCCGCTACTTCCTCGAGAAGGCCTGGCGCATCCACTGCACCGCCACCGCCGAGGCCGAGCAGGCCCGCCGCTGGCTCCCCATGGGCAGCACCGTCGTCATCCCCTACCTCATCGACCTCGAGCTCTACCGCGAGCTGCCCGGCCCCGACGCCGCGCACGCCCGGTTCCCCTTCCTCAACGAAGACAAGCCCACCATCCTCTTCCTCTCCCGCCTGCACTACAAGAAAAACCCCGAAGCCCTCCTCGAAGCCGCGGCCATGCTCGCCCGCAGCGGCCACGACTTCAATCTCGCGATCGCCGGCACCGGTGAGTCCGAGTACGTCGACTCCCTCCGCCGCAAAGCCGAGTCGCTCAACATCGCCAAACGCACGCACTTCGTCGGCCACGTGGGAGGTGTCGAGAAAACCTCGCTCTACCAGGCGTGCGACCTCTTCGTGCTCCCCACCAGCCAGGAAAACCTCGGCCTGGTGCTCATCGAGTCCATGGCGTGCGGCACGCTCGTCGTCACCACCAAAGGCGTCGACATCTGGCGCGACATCCAGGGCAGCGGCGGCGCGGCCATCGTCGAGCCCACCGCCGAAGGCCTCTGCGGTGAGCTCGCCAGCCTCCTCCAGCAGCCCCGCATCCTCGACCGCATGGGCCAGAAGGCCCGCACCTGGGCCCTCCGCCAGTTCGACGAGCACCGCCTCATCGCCCGCTTCGAGGAGCTCTACGGCCAGGCCGCCGCCCGCACCGCCACCCTCCGCATGACCCGCCTCGAACCCCCCGGCGACCTGCGTGCCTCCGCCTGATGACCCACCCCGGCCAGTATCATGGTCCCATGCCCCACCTCAACCTGGCCACCTTCCTCGGCTCTGCCGCGCCATCCATCGACATCATCGACGTCGGCGCGATGATTCTCGCCGGTGCGACCAACGAGTACCAGCCGCTGGTGCAGCAGGGCGTCGGGCATGTTGTTGGGTTTGAGCCCATCCCCGAGGAGTGCGAAAAGCTCAACCGCACCTGCGGCAAGAACCAGCGGTTCCTCCCCTACTTCATCGGCGACGGCAACAGCGCCGAGTTCAAGCAGTGCACCGCGCCTTTCACCTCCAGCCTCCTCGAACCCAACCTTCCGCTGCTCCGCCGCTTCAATCAGCTGGAGGAGATCACGACTCCGATCAAGCGGTCCAGCGTCAACACCCGCCGCCTTGATGACATCCCGGAGATCACTGGCATGGACCTGCTCAAAATCGATGTGCAGGGGGCCGAGCTCGATGTCCTCAGGGGCGGCGAACGGCTGCTCAAGAACGCTGTCGTCGTGCAGACAGAGGTCGAGTTCCTCCCCATGTACATCAGTCAGCCCCTGTTCGCGGACATTGACGCCGAGCTGCGCCGCCAGGGCTTCTGCATCCACATCATGGGCGAGGGGCAGGGCCGCTGCTTCAAACCGCTCGCCCCGGCCGGCGATCCCGGCAGGCGCATCAACCAGGTCATGTGGGCGGACGCGGTATACATCAAAGACTTCATGCGATTCCGTGACCTCTCGCCCGAGCAGCTCCTGAAACTCGCGGTCATCGTGAACGACTGCTACCACTCCCACGACCTTGCCGCCTACGCGCTCCAGCACTACGACGCCCGCACCGGGAAGGGCCTCTGGCCCCTGTTCATGCGCCGCCTTCTGGGCCAGGCGCCGCCCCCGCCCCCCCCGCTGGACGACGCCCCCTGAAACCCGCGCGTGCGTTGACCCACCAAGTACACTGAGCACTCCGGGAGCCGCCATGCACCGCGTCATCATGAGCCTGATCGTCACCGTCGCCCTTGCCGCAGCTCCCGCCGCTCTCGCGCAATCGCCCGCACCGCAGGAAACCCGCCCCGGCAACCCCGCCCCCCTCAGCGGCCCCAAGGTCACCGACAAGACCACCCGCCCCACCATCGCCGCCCGCGACCTCGACGGCAAGGTCCGCCGCCCCGAGACCTCCCCCGAAGAAGCCGCGGCCAAGCTCCTCAGCCTCGACAAGGACGCCCGCGCCAAGGTCGATGCGGTATTCGCCAAGCGCGCCCGCACCCTCGAGAAGTTCATCGAAGAGAACCTCGACCTCATGTCTCGCCTCATCACCGCCGAGAGCGCCACCGGGCGCGAGAAGTTTGCGCTGTTCGCCGAGACCCTCGAGAAGAGCAAGGCCCTCCGCGAGGACGGCCCGCTCGACCAGCAGGTCCGCGCCGCCCTGCCCGAGAAAGACCGCAAGCACTTCGACCGCCTGCTCAGGGAGTACTGGGACGCGATCGCCGCGGAGGACAAGCAGACGCCCAGGGACATGGGCAAGCCCAAGGGCCGCGTGGGCGCGGTAATCGACGAGAAGTTCAAGAGCCTGGGCCGCGAGATCGAGGCCGCGTACAGGCGCTGTGAGCGCAGCGGCACGCTGCTCTACCACTACCTCTTCGACTCCATCGAGGTCACCCCCGAGCAGGAGAAGCAGCTCCGCAAGCTCTGCAGCAGCTACGCCGTCGGCGGCATCGACAACAAGGACAAGAAGGCCCAGGGCGTGATGCTGGCCAACCTCATGCAGATCCTCACCAAGGAGCAGGGCCAGCAGCTCGCCGCCAAGTTCAAGGGCGGCGGCGCCCCCAAGTACGAGAAGCGCAAGAAGGCCGACAAGCCCGAGAAGGCCGAGGACCCTGCCTCGATGCCCTGATGCCTCTTGCCTGGATGCCTTCTCACCCGCCCCCTCTTCTAATCCGCACAACTGACCCCCCGCGGCGTCCTGCTGTTAGTCTGCCCACGCCCATGCCAACCCCGCCCATACAGCCCCAGCAAGGCCAGCCCCCTGGCTCCAAGCCCTGCGCCCGCTGCCGCAAACCCATCAACACCGCCGCCAAGGACCCCTTCCACAGCCTTTACTGCTCCCAGTGCGCCGCGGCCCTCACCGCCGCCGTGCAGCGCCTCCGCAAGCCGACCGACCCGCCGGTCACCGCGCCCGCCGCGCCGAACCCCACCCCCGTCCACGACACCCCGCGCGCCCCCGTCCGCCGCGCCCACGAGCCCCCGCCCATCCCCCTCGCACAAGACGCCTTGCTGGTCACCGAGGACCACGGCCCCGGCCGCGTCCGCACCGTCCCGCCCCCCGCGCCGGCCAACGCCGGCTTGGTCCCCGACCTTTCCGTCTCACCGCCCGACCCCACCGTCAAGCTCGAGAAGCGCATTTGCCTTAACTGCTCGCAGACGGTGAACAAGCACGAGCCCATCTGCGCCTTCTGCGGCTACGACGTCCGAAACGGCATCCCCAAGAAGCTCACCGAGCAGGAGGGCGAGGCCCCCAAGTGCCGCAACTGCGGCTATGAGCTCACGGGCCTCACGAAGCCGATCTGCCCCGAGTGCGGCACCAAGGTGAGCCTCACCCGCCGCTCGGGCGCCTACGCCGCGACCTCGCGCGAGGTTACGAAGTGGGCCTACCTCAAGCCTGTGATCATGCTCGCGATCGGGTTGGGCGGCGTGTTCCTCGTCGACCTCCTCCGCCACCCCGGCTGGGAGTGGCCGCTCTTCCGCATCATCGACCTCGCCGTGACGATCCCAGCGATGATGGCCGTGTACATCGCGTGCGCAATCGCGTGGATCGGCTTCGACATGCCCCTGCACCTCGTTGCGCTGCGCATCTCGGGCGCGTACGCGGTCGCGAACCTCATCTACACGGTGCTCAGCTTCCTGCCCGTCCCGATCGTCCCGATGGGCTTCGCGTCGATCGCCTACGTCTGGATGCTCCACGAAGACCTCGACATGGAACTCCCCGACGCCGTGATCGTCGCCGTGCTCTCCTTCGGCACCAGAGCCATCCTCTACATCACTCTCGGTGCATGGATCGCCGGAAAGCTCGGTATTTTCCTGTAGCAAACAAAGAGGAATCTCTCGCGGAGACGCGGAGACGCGGAGGGAGAGAGCCGGTCGATCGTGCTGTTAGACTCGCGATCATGCAAACGCTCACTCGCGCGCAGTATGACCAGATCAGCGGTGCCATACTGGAAGTTTCCGTCGACGTTCATCGCAGGCTCGGGCCCGGGCTGCTTGAGTCGGTGTACGAGGCGGTCCTGGCGCACGAACTCCGCAAGCGCGGCTTCGAAGTAGCGGTGCAGACTGCCGTCCCTGTCATATGGGATGATGTCCGTCTTGAAGTGGGCTTCCGAGCGGACCTTATCGTCAACGACGCCGGGCTCATTGAGCTCAAGAGCGTCGAGACGATCGCGCCCGTGCACAAAAAGCAGACGCTCACCTACTTGAAGCTGCTCGATTGCCGCCTCGGTCTCCTGATCAACTTCGGCGCCGACCTCATCAAAGACGGTCTCACCAGGATCGCCAACCAACTAGAAGGCCGCTGACCAGACCTGGTATCTTGTCTCCCCTCCGCGTCTCTCCGTCTTCGCGAGCAACTCTCTTCCTTACCGCTACCCCCAGCCACTCGCGCCGCAGTCTCCAGCGAGACATCCGCAGTGTACCACTTCGCCCCGGACCTCTTCAATGGCGGTCTCACCAGAAGTGCGAATCAACTCGGAGGCCGCTGACCCCCCGGTGCATCCTGTCTCCCCTCCGCGTCTCCGCGTCTCCGCGAGAAACTCTCTTTGCCTTCGCTACCCCGCACCCACAACCAGCGCCGAGTTCTTCGCCCCAAATGCCAGGCAGTTGATCAGCGCCACCCTTGCCGAAGTCTCCCGCGAGACATTCGCCGTGTACTCCAGGTCACACTCCGGGTCCCGCTCCTCCAGGTTGATGGTCGGCACCACGAACGGCGCACCCCCATCCGCGCCGCACAACCCCGCGAGCGTCGCGACCATCGCCGCCAGCCCCGACGCCCCCTGCGGGTGCCCGATCGCTCCCTTGACGCTGTGCCCCGCCAGCCGTCGCGCGTGGTCGCCGAACGCGCTCTTCACCGCCTGTGTCTCCACCGCATCGTTCATCTGTGTGCTCGTGCCGTGGTAGTGCACGACCTCGATGTCATCCATCCCGAGCCCCGCGTCGGCCACCGCCAGCCGCATCGCTCGCACGCTCTCCGCCATCTCGGGGTCCGGCCGCACGCGGTGGTACGCGTCGCACGTCGCCCCGTACCCGTGCACGTGCCCCAGCGCCCGCACCTCGCGCCGGCGCGCCGTCCCCGGACGCTCCAGCACTACCGCCCATGCGCCCTCGCCAAGCACGAACCCATCGCGCGTGCGGTCAAACGGGCGCGACGCCGTGTGTGCGCGCGCAGGCTCGCCGCGCCAGTCGCGCGTCGAAATCACCCGCAGCAGTTCCATCCCCCACAAGGTCTCCCACCGCACGTGCGCATCGGCGCCCACCACGATCCACGTGTCCGGCGTCCCCGGCCGCTCCGACCGCAGCTGGTCCAGCGCCAGCCCCACGGCGTCGGACGACGACGCACACCCCGTGCTCAAGCACAGCGACGGTCCCCGCAGGCCCAGCGCGATCGACAACTCACCCGCAAGGTTCCCGTGCGTCGCGTTGGTGATCGTCCACAGGCTCGGGCGTTTCCCCTGGTGCCCCGCCTCCGCCTGGTTCAGAGTGAAGTCGATCCCGCCCGCGCCCGTCCCCAGGATCAGCCCCACCGTCCGCGAGAACTCGGGGTCCGCCCCGTGCCCAACCGGCAGGCGGGCCTGCGCCACCGCCTCCCGCGCCGCCGCCAAGGCCATCGGCACCAGCCGCGGCACCCGCGCCAGCTCCGCCTCCGCCATCACCGCCGCTGGATCAAAGTCCGCGCACTCCGCCGCCACCGAGCTCTTGATCCGTTCGTCACTGAACCGCAGCAGCCGAACGCCCGATCGGGACTCGCGCAGCCCCTGCGCGAAGGCCGGCAGACCAACGCCGATCGGCGTGACCGCGCCCATGCCCGTGATGGCCGCGCTGCGAGTGCTCGCCATGAGGCTCCCGTGCTCCCCCTCCAGTCAATGTACACGTCGCACGCTCCCCTGGTGTGGTTGAGAAAAACGGCCGATTGCAGCACGTGCGCGGAAAGTGCCGCCTTTGGTGGTTTTCCCGAAAAAACGGGTTAGTTTCCCAGTGAGCGGCTTCCCACCCGGGACTTGGCCTCGCGCAGGGTTTGGTGTGTGCGCCCAACCCGACCGCTGTGGCTACGCGCGCTCCGCCCGATGACCGGGCCGGAGTTGCGGGCTAAGAGAGTGGAGAGTGTCATGGTCATTCGCAGCATCATCATCGCGGCCGGGCTCGCCCTCGCCGCTGCCCCCACCCTCGCGGGCATCACGCCCTACGAGGGCGGCTACGGCCCTCGCGCCGCCAGCCGGGCCGTGCTCGCCGGCGACGCCGCCAGCATGAGCCTGGTCATGATCGACGCCAACGACAACTCCATCGCCGTTAACATGGGCGGGCACGTCAACGTCACCCGCGGCGCCAGCTTCACCAGCCTGGGCAACAACCGCAACGGCGGCGGCCAGATCCTCGGCTCCTGGGACGAGGTCGTCCAGGGCAACGACCTCTACATCAACGCCATCTTCAAGACCTCCGACGGCTCCATGTTCATGCCGCCCACCGCCACGGTGAACGGCAGTCCCGCCTTCTTCTGGAAGTGGCAGTTCGGCACCACGGAGGCCGTCAACTACATGCCTTGGGTCGAGTCCGTCGGCCTCACCAGCGCCCGCATCTTCTTCTCCGACAACGGCGGCCAGTCCTTCAGCAGCTTCAGCAACATCTCCGGCCTCAACGGCAGCTTCATGGCCGGTCGCGACAACGGCAACTACCTCGCCACCATCGGCGACGGCACCAACTACATCCTCCTCCAGTACCGCATCACCCCCGTGCCCGCCCCCGCTGGCGCCGCGGCCCTCGCTGGCGCCGCCCTCCTTGCCACCCGCCGCCGCCGCCGCTGATCGCACAACCACGTCCCACCACTGACGCCGTTGGCCCGGAACGCCGCGGCGTTTTTCATTGGGTACCCCGCCGCTCCGCGGCGGCTCTTCCATGGGCCGCGCCTCAGACGTGAGTCGCCGCCGGGAACCGCTGCACCAGCATCGCCCGCCGGTATTCGAAGATCTTCGTGAGGTCCGGCGCCACGAACGCCCGGTGCACCAGCCGGTTCACGAACCCCGGCGACCACCGCGGCAGCGCGTACTCCACGCGGTCCGTCATCAGCGTGCCGTCGACGCCATTCTCAACGTGCGGCACGAACGTGTGCGTGTGCACCCACTTCGCGTACGGCCCGCGGAGCTGCTCGTCGACGAACGAGCGCGGCGGGTCGTAGGCCGTGATCCGCGTCCTCCACCGCATCGGCAGTCCGTGCACCCGCAGCCGGTAGTCGATCAGCGTGCCGGGCCGCATCTCGATCGGGCGTGCCGTCACGATCCGGAAGTGCAGCGACGGGGGTGTCAGGTCGTTGAGGTTCGCCGGATCGGAAAAGAACGCGAACACCTCGTCCACCGGACAGGGCAGGAACTGCACGCGCTCAAGCAGGTAGTCCACCCCGTGACTTCGGCGCGATCCGCTCGTGCGATTCACCCGGACGCTCCCTTTTGGGCTGGCCGGCACGTCCGTCCGTAGACGTGCCGGCCCCAGGGTCACGTGTCAGGTCGCGGGGGAAAGAGAGAACCGGATCAGCGGCCGTAGCGACCGCGGGAGACCGAGGGCGGCGTCGGACGCCGGTGGAAGTAGCGCGACGGGCGATCGTCGTTCAGGCGCGCGTTGAGCTTGTTGAGCGAATCATCCAGCACCTGACGCACCCGCTCGCGGCTGATGCCGACCTCGTCGGCGATTTCCTGGAGGGTCAGCGGCTGGCAGCCGTCGAGCCCGAAGCGGAGGCGGAGCACCTCGGCCTCGCGACCGTCGATGGTGTCAAGCAGCATCTTGAGGGTGTTGAGCTCGTCGCGGTGCAGGGCCCGTTCTTCGGGAGTGCCGGTGGTCTGGTCGGCGACCAGGTCGCACAGGCTCACCATGTCGCCAGCGCTGTTCTGCACGTCGCCGGTGGGCGACTGGAACGCCCGCAGCGCCCGCCGGATGATGCGGACTTTCTTGAGCGGCAGGTTCATGGCCTTGGCCAGGTCCTGGGGCGAGGGCTGGGTCCCGCTCTCACTCTCCAGCTTGCGGTACGCGGTCTTCCACTTGCTGATCAGCTCGACCATGTACGCGGGGATGTGCACGGGGTGGCCGGCGTTGAGCAGAGCCCTCATGATCGCCTGCTTGATCCACCAGCTCGCGTAGGTGCTGAAGCGGGCGCCCTTGGCGGGGTCGAAGCCCTCGACCGCGCGGAGCAGGCCGATGTTGCCCTCCTCGATCAGGTCGGTGATCGAGACGCCCGGCTTGGTGAAGCGCTTGGCGATCGACACCACCAGCCGGAGGTTGCTCCGGATCATCTTCTCGCGCGCCTGGGCGCAGTTCTCGTTGATGATCTTCCAGCCCAGCTCCCGCTCCTCCTCGGCGGTCAGCAGCGGGTAGCGGTTGATCTCGCGGAGGTAGATCTGGAGGTCGGACTGCACCTCGGCGTTGGCCGAGTAGGTGCGGGGCTCGGGCTCGCGGCGGACCCGGGCGCGGCTCTCTGCTCCTCTTGAGGTGGACTGCCAGCGGTTGAACGAAACGGGCTTGGGTTGAGTCATGCCGGAATCATCGCGGGTGGGATTAATGAGCCAGCAGCGCGGGGTGATTCTCTTTCACCCCGTGGCCAGCCGGTGCTTGGCCCGGGCCCGGCTTAATGCGCCAACTCCAGCAAATACGCGGGCTTAGCTGCCGCCCAAACGAGCGGCAAAGGCGGGACTAAATCCGGTTCAGGCGGCCCCGACCGGGGTTGATCACCGGGTGTCCGTTTCTCCACCAGCTGGATACCGTTCCGCCCACATCGCGCCCACAGGGCCTGGGGAGGAGTGCACATGTTCGTATTCGACAAGCTCTTGAGTGTTCTGGTGCTCGCGCAGGCCGCCGGCGAGGGGACCACGACGACGACCACCACGACCACGACGAGCGGTTTCGACTGGAAGGTCATCGGCGAGAAGGCCGGCGCTCTGCTCACCGAATATGGCCTGCGCGTCGTCGGCGCCCTCATCTTCCTCATCGGCGCCTGGATCCTCTCCGCGTGGCTGGTCCGCGCCATGGTGCGGGGGCTGACCAAGGCCAAGGTCGACGTCACCCTCTCCAAGTTCCTCGCGAACCTCGCGCGGTGGGCGCTGCTTGTGCTGGTCGTCATCGCGTGCCTTGGCATCTTCGGCGTTCCGGCGACGAGCTTCGTGACGGTCCTCGGCACCGTCGGCCTCGCGATTGGCCTGGGCGTGCAGGGCAGCTTGTCGCATCTCGCGGCGGGCGTGATGCTCATGATCTTCCGCCCCTTCCGCGTGGGTGACGCCGTGGTCGTCGCGGGCCAGGCCGGCGTGGTGGACGAGATCGAGCTCTTCTCGACGCGCCTGGACACGGGCGACAACCGGCGTGTGATCATCCCCAACGCGCAGGTGTTCGGTTCGATCATCATCAACGTGACGCACCACGAGGTGCGCAAGGTCGAGGTCAACGTCGGCGTCGGGTACGCGGCGGATGTGGACCAGACGCGGACGACGCTGCTGCGGGCCGCGTCGGGGCTGGAGGGGCTGGCGCCGGGGCGTCCGGTGGATGCGGTGATCCAGAACCTCTCCGCGTCCTCCGTGGATTGGACGGTGGCCGTGTGGGCGCCCAATGCCACATACGGCGCGGTGCGGCAGCAGCTGGTGAAGCGCGTGAAGGAAGAGCTGGAGCGCGCGGGGATCGATATCCCGTACCCGCAGATGGTGGTGCACACGCCGGCGTTCGTGGGGCGGATGGCGGGGATGCCGGAGCTCGGTCGGAACGGGCACAATTAAGAGTGCGCGTTGAATCACCCGCCCCGCTGGGGCGGCGGTGATCGCGACGTTTCGTCCGGGGGTGTCGAGGACGCCACCCCCGGCTAGGGTCGTGGGCCGCGTCCGCGGCGAGAGGCAATGTGGTCGCACTGCGACCAGGCGTGCGGGGTGGCACGGTGGTTCGTCATAGCGACGAAGACGTCGCCATGGCACGCGAAGAGTGCGAGCGTGTAGCATCCGCGGCCGATGACGACCGACTTCTATGCGGACCCGCTGGTATATGACGTGCTGCACGCGCCGGGGACGGCGGGGGAGGTGGCGGTGCTGCGGCGCGTCGCACGGCGGTTCACGGCGGGGCGGGTCTCGCCCCTGTGGCTGGAACCCGCGTGCGGGACGGGGCGGTACCTGATCCGGGGCGCGAAGTTCGGTGTTCGTGGCGTCGGGTTTGATCTGAGCGAGGCGATGGTCGAGTACGCGCGGTCGCGGGCACGCGAGGCGGGGGTGGGTCGGCGCGTGCGGCTGCGGGTGGCGTCGATGGAGTCGTTCGTCAAGGCGTGCGGGCTGCGCGAGGGGAGCGTGGACTTCGCGTTCAACCTGATCAACACGATCCGGCACCTGAGCAGCGACGCGGCCATGCTGGCGCACTTCGGCGAGGTGGCGCGGGTGCTGCGGCGCGACGGCGTGTACGCGGTGGGGCTCTCGCTCGCGGCGTATGGGCTGGAGAGCGTGACCGAGGACACCTGGAGCGGGCGCGCGAAAGGGCTCAGCGTCACGCAGGTGGTGCAGTACCTTCCGCCGGGGAGCGGGGGCGGGGATGCTCGACGCGGGGAGGGCCAGCGGCAGGAGCGGGTGGTGAGCCACGTGACGGTTCGCCGGCGGCGTCGCGGGGGCGATGAGGAGACGCACTTCGACTCGACGTACGCGCTGCGGTCGTACAACCTGCGGCAGTGGCTCACGCTGATCGAGCGGTCGCCGCTGGAGATCGCGGGGGTTGTCGACAGCAGCGGCGCGGACGCGGCGGCGCGAGAGCCGGGCTACTTCGTGTTCGTGCTGCGGCGGCGGTGAAGAGGCATGTGAGCAATGGGACGCGCGGGAAGCACGAGATTGTGAGCCCCGAGCGCGGAGGGCGGGTTCGAGCGATTTGAGCAGCTTCGTGCAGGCGCGGAGCTGGGCGCGGGAATCGGGGGCGTTGGCGATCTCGTGGTCGAAGTCGCGGCGGGCCTGCTGGAGGCGCGCGTGCTCGGCATTGGCGCGCTGCCACTGAGCGGAGAGGGCCTCGAGGTTTTCGAGGGGCGTGGACACGCGGGGAGTGTACGGGATTTGGAAGGGGTTGCAACGGTGTTGTTGGATTTTGTTAGGAGATTGTTGTAAGTGGTTGTAGTGAATGCTGTTGTGCAGGGTTGTGGATAGGACTCATAGGAGTCATGGGACTCATATGAGGCCGAGGAACTGGAAGGGAGCACCGCAGCGCGGGTGAGCGGCCGTCACGGGGCGATGACCGACTTGTTCACGCGGACGCTGGCGCCGGGGGCTTCGGCGGAGACGAGGATGCGCTGGGCGCGGAGTTTGGTGGCGGCGTTGGGGTAGGTGAAGCGGCGGGTGGTCTGGGTGCCGGGGGGCAGCTCGGTGATGGTGGCCTTGGAGCGCGGCAGCGACTCGGCGAACGCGGTGAGCTGCAGGGTGACGGCGGTGGGGCCGCGGTTGGTGAGCGTGGCCTCGATCACCAGGTCGTCGCCTCCCTGAACCTTGGCGGTGAGGTCGATGGTGAGGTTCTGCACGGAGACTTCGACGGCGCGGCGGACCTCGATGGTGCCGTAGGCCTGCTGGTCGCCGGAGAGCTGCACCGCCATGACGAAGTCCTTGGGGCCGACTTCTTCGGCGGGGCTGAAGGAGATCGCGATAGGCAGGCGGGCGGTGTCGCCCGGCGCGATGTTGAACGGCACGGTGCGGGGCGAGATCTGCCAGGAGCGGTTCTTGTGGCCGGTGTCGAAGCCGCCGGGCTCGAGGAAGGTGACCTGCCCGGAGACCGCCGCGGGCCAGGGGTTGAGGATCACCAGCTCGCGCTCGTGCTGGTCGGTGCTGGATTCGAGTGTCGGCGGGTTGATAGCGAGGGCGCCGGTGAAGCGGATCAGGTCGACGTCGACGCCTTCGATGAAAATCGGAGCCTCGCTCAGCGGGATGGACGTGCGCGGGCGACCTTCTGCACTGGTGACGCCGCTCGCGGGCACCGGGAGCGAGTTGCCGTACAGGTCGATGGTGCGGAGCTGGCCGCGACCAAAGTCCCCGGTCAGCGTTGCTGGTTGGGAGGACTCGCTCCACGCAACCAGGGCACCCGGGCGGGCCTGCCGCAGGCCGGGCGCGGGCGCGAGGATGAAGCAGGTGACTCCATCGCCGGCGGGCACCGAGCCGACCACGCGCCGACCTGCGAGCTGGTCAGTCATGGTGCGCCATACGCCTGCCTCCGGGCGCGGGGCGAGCTGCGATCGACGCCCCTGCTGGACCCACACCCACGGGTCCTGGAGCGACATCGTCGCACCCGGGATCATCGCGCCGTCCGCCCGCGAGAGCGCGGCCCAGAAGTGCACCGCGTGACGTGCGGTCAGTGTTGCGCCGGCCGCGTGGGCGGATGTGGGCTGCAGGACGAAGGAGAGCTCGCCGTCACCGGATTCGAGCAGCGGCGCCGCGGAACGCACCGCGGCGGTGACGACCGGGGGCGGCGCGTCGGCTGGGACCGCTTTCACAAGCGCCGGGGGGCTGGAGCCGCTCGGCCATCCCGCGCCCACGCTCGTGGGAACGGCGATCGTGGGGCCGGGGACAAGCATTGCGAGGGCCTGCGAGATCGACTGTGCTTCGGCGGACGCGTGCTCGCGAGAGAGGACGCGGTCGTCGCCGGGCGCTCCGAGCTGCCAGCGGTTGATGCGCTGGCCGTACCGCTCGAGCGTGGGGGCGAGGTAGGGGAGCCATGCGCGCTGCTGGCCCGCGAGCAGGGTCCAGGTGTCCGCGGGGTCGAGCTGGGTGAGGGCGGCGAGCTGCGCGGGCAAGCGAGGGAGCGTGAGCGTGATAACACGCCGGTCGGCGAGAAGCGCATCGATGAGCGGCGCGAGCGCTCCGGTGTGCGCGGGCGCGGTCTCGGTGGTGAGCTGCTCATTCCACACAGGGATCGACAGCGCGCCGGCGCCGATCTGCCGTACGAACGTTGCGGCATGCGGGAGCGCCTGTGCGGGGATCTCCGAGAAGCTCAAGCCGAACCTGGCCCGGTCTGCCACGAGCACGGCATCGGTGGTGACCACGCTGGAGGCCGTCCAGAGGAAGTCGACGAAGGACTGGCCGACGGGTGTGCCGGAGTCGGTGGTGACGGTCATGGCCGCGCGGTACCAGCCGAGGCGCGGCAGGCGGGGCGTCCAGTCGAGCTGCGTGAAGCCCGCGCCGATGCTCTTGTTGAGGCTGTCGGCGGGGCGGCCCTCGGCATCGGTCACGATGATGCGGATCGCCAGCGGCTCGCCGGTGAGGTCCCGCACGAGCAGCTTGAGCTCGGGCGCACCGGGCTGCGCGGTGATATTCGTGGGCGAGGCAGTGGTGATCTCGATGCGGGGCAGCTGCACGATGGCGACGTCATCGAACCACGCGGAGCCGTCGAAGTCCTGCGGCCACACCGTGCCAGCGTCGGCGCGTGCGGCGTGGTGCTGTTGGGGCTGCAGGAGCTGGAGCTCGAGCTGGATGTAAGCGGCGTTGGCGGCGTCGCCGACGAGCTCGGTCGCGACCGGCTTCCACTCGCCGTTGGAGACCACGAGCTCGGTGCGCACTTCGGTGTTGGGGATCGTGCGGCCAGCGGCGTCGAGGAAACGGGCGACGAGGGCGGCGCGGGCGTGGGTGAGGTTCTCGGTGCGGACCTTGGCGGAGATGAGGTAATCGGCGTTCTGGAAGACGGGGATGACGCCGTCGCCCAGGAGGAGCGAGGTGCTGCCGCCAGCGGTGGGCAGCTGCACCGCACCCTCGCCAGCCGCGGCGAGTCCGCCCTCGCTGGTGTAACGCAGCGTCGCGAGGTTCCATGCAGGGAAGCCGGGGCGCGGGGCCTTGGGACGATCGTGGGCGTGGAACCAGTGCTCGGGGACCTCGTGCGGGTTGGTGTCGCGTTCCTCAAAGTCAAAGACGCGCACCACGCGCCGGCTGGCGCCGGGGCGGGCGACCTCCTCGGGCGTAGGCGCGGTCGCGGGCGGCATGATCTCAATGCGCTGCTGGGCGGGTGCGAGGCCGGCTGAAAGCGCGAGCCCGGCGGCCGCGGCGAGGAGGCAGGGGATAGCGGTCCCGGGAGCGCGGGTCATTCCGGTACTTATCGGCCGCGGGAGGGGGGGGGCTTTGGCGGTGGCGGGCCTGTGTTACTTCAGGCGGAGGGTCTTGGCGGCGAGGATGCCGGCGGCAGCCTTGAGGACGAGGTAGGCGGCGCCGAGATAGAGGCCGGCGTAGATGATGACGGCGGCGACGAAGCCGATGAGGCCAGCGTCGATGTCGAAGAGGCTGTAGCTGCGGTCCATTGCCCCCTCCAGGGCAAGGGCCATTAGGGCGACGGGGTTGAGGACCATGAAGATGCTGAAGAAGTCCTCGCCTGCGTCGTTGGCGTTGAGGATGGCGAAGAGGGTGAAGGCGGTGACGCCGGGGATGATGGCCCAGAGGAGGAGGGCAACGCCGAAGTTAGCCGCCGCGGCGGTGGCGGACTTCTTGCAGGCCATGCTGAGGAGCGCGCCCGTGGCGGTGAGGAAGATAAGCGGCGGGAGGAGGATGAGGGGGACCCAGAGGAGGATGGCGGGGCTGATGGTGCGGTGGTCGTAGTAGAAGCCGGCGAGCACGGCGAGGACGAAGTGCACGCCGAGGATGAGAGGGATGTACCACTGGCGGCGGAGCGCGCCCGCGGCCTTGCCGATGATGATCGACCAGGCGGAGAGGGGGGTTGTCAGCAGTACTTCCCATGTGCGGGCTTCGCGCTCGCCGCTGATGACGGCGGAGGGCGAGATCGCGCCCGTGAGCAGGACGAGCAGGATGCCGATGATGCCGACGGGGAAGTGGAGTTCTTCGCCGTCAAGGCCGGCGTAGTAGTAGATGGTGCACATGGCGGCCGCGGCGATGGCGAGGGCGGCGTACATGCGGAACCTGGTGCGGAAGTGGGCCTGGCGGACTTCGCGCCAGAGGACGGGGTGGTCGCTGACGGTTCGTGTGACGCCTTCCTGGACGGAGGAGGCGCGGCGCTTGTGCTTGATGTCGGGAGGCGTGAAGGTGTCGTCGGACGTGGGGGTGGGCGTGCCTGCGATGGCGCTCGCAGCGGCTGCGTAGACGGCAGGCTGGTCGGCGACGGGTGGAGCGCCCTTGACCTTCCTGGGCTTCTTCACCTTCTTGCCCTTGGGGATGATCGAGCCGCCCGCACCCTCGCGGGCCATGACGGCGCGGAGGCGGATGGAGGAGGCGACGAACATGAGGGCGCACCAGCCGAGGGTGTAGAGCGTGGAGAAGATCCAGGCGTTGCGCACCGCGTCGGCGGCGCCGAACTCGAAGCCGAAGGTGACGCAGGCCATGGCCGCGGGGGTGGAGCAGTAGGTGAGGAACTCGAAGGGCGGGGGGACGTTAAACTTCCACGCGTAGATGATCCAGCCGAGCGGCACTATGCCCATGACGAAAAGGAGCTGGGTGAAGCCGGCGCTCATGGCGTTGGTGGTGCGCTTGGCCTTGATCGAGTGCCACAGGGCGCACATGCCCGCGAAGAGCGCGGTGGCGAGGGAGAGCACGGTGCCGGCGACGATCTCGGTGGCGGAGACGCCGCCAAAGACGCGGACGGCGAGGAGGAGGGGGGCCGCGGCGAGGGTGAGGATGAGGAGCTGGACGAAGAACGCGAAGGTCTTGCCCATCACGATCTGCCAGGCCTTGAGGGGCGTGGTGAGGAGCGTGGCGAGGGTGCCGGCGCGCTTCTCTTCGCAGATGGCGGGGGCGCCGAAGATTGCGCCCGCGAAGGCGAGGGCGCCGAGCTGGAACCAGAGGATGACCTTGGTGGCGATGGGGGCGACCGTCTGGAGGGACTGAAGGCGGAGCGAGGGGGAGGCGGCGGAGCGGAGTTCGTCGGACGCGCCGGCGAAGGTAAGGGCGATGACGCCGGCGAGCAGGAGCACGTAAATGCAGCGGATCCAATAGGTGCCGCTCTTGCGGCCGCTGATCCAGACGTCGCGGTGGAAGATGGGGCCGGGGACGGCGGCGATGAAGTTCTTCGGGCGCAGCAGGAGCTTGAGGCGGGTGAGGAGGGACTCGCGCGGGGGCGCGGGGGTGGCGTCGGGTGGCGGGGCGTCGAGTGAGGGCGGCGCGGCGGGCGCCATGGTCATTGCAGGGCCCCCGTGGTGAGCTTGAGGAAGGCGTCCTCGAGCTTGACCTCCTGGGGCTGGAAGCTGGCGATGCGGGCGCCGCAGGCGAGGAGCTTTTCGATGACGAAGTGGTGGCCGTGGGTGCCCTGGACGAGCTCGACGGTGAGGGCGAGGTCTTCGCCGTTTTTGACGCTGGAGACGCGCGGGTCCTTGAGGAGGGCGTCCTTCGCGACTTCGACGGGGGCACCCTCGGGCTCGAGCTTGACCTCGATGCGCTCACCGACGGTGGAGATGGCGCGGGTGCGGGCGAGGGCGTCTTTCATCGAGCCGGAGTAGAGGAGGCGGCCGCGCTCGATGATGCCGATGCAGGTGGACATCTCGCCGAGCTCGGTGAGGATGTGGGAGGAGACCATGAGGGTCTTGCCCATGCGGCCGAGCTCGGTGAGGAGGGAGCGCATCTCGATGCGGGCGCGGGGGTCGAGGCCGGAGGCGGGCTCGTCGAGGAAGAGGACCTTGGGGTCGTGGATGAGAACGCGGGCGACGCCGAGGCGCTGCTGCATGCCGCGGGAGAGGGAGTCGACGAGGGCGGTGCGCTTCTGGGTGAGGTCGGTGAGCTCGAGGACCTGGTCGACGATGCGGCGGCGCTCGCGCCGGGGGATACTGAAGGCGGCGGCGAAGAACTGGAGGTATTCGTCGACGGTGAGGTCGTCGTAGACGCCGAGGAAGTCGGGCATGTAGCCGATGAGGCGGCGGATGTCGTCGGCGCGGGTGGCGCAGTTGAGGCCGCAGACCTGGGCCCAACCGCTGTCGGGCTTAAGGAGGCAGGCGAGGATCTTCATGCAGGTGGTCTTGCCGGCGCCGTTGGGGCCGATGAAGCCGAAGATCTCGCCGGGCCCGATGTCGAGGGTGAGGTTGTCGAGGGCGGTGAGGGCGCCGTAGCGCTTGGTGAGCCCGCTGGTGCGGATCATGGCTGCTGAGTCTCCAGCGGCGTGAGCAGCCGCAGCATGGTCGTCTGCTTGGTTTGCAGGTTCTTGACGCCCTGAACGGTGAGGTCCATGGGGAGGTCGGTCAGGCGGACGCAGACGCAGGCGAAGTGGCCGCCGGCGAGCATGGCGTCCACGGCTTCGCCCCGCTCGCGGACCCAAGGGAGGGAGGCGGGGGTGGCGGTGGGGGGGCGCCAGTAGTCGGGGCTCGTGTGGGGGGTGCGGTTCCAGGCGGTGCTGCGGTGTGTGGGGCTGGCGGTGCTGACGCGGAAGACACGGTCGCGCGCATTGGCGGCGGTGACGGCGGTCTCCGGTGCGATGGCGTGCCACTGGTCGCCGATGCCGAGGAAGGCCTCGCGGACGACGGCGCCCTCGGGGAGGTTGGTGAGCGTGACCTCGTAGTAGCCGCCGGCGTCCTTGACCTTCGCGCCGATGTCCTTTGATGTGCACTCGGCGAGGGGCGCGAGGTCGGAGACGGTGCGGAAGCTCCACTGGGGGACGTCGACGGTCTCGGGCCAGGCGGTGCGGAGTGCGGCGCCGCTGTCGTCACTGAGGATGGGGAGGTGGAGGTCGGGGAGGGAGATGAGGGAAGTGTCGGAGTTGAAGGCGTTGGAGTTGGCGGAGACGCCGCGTGCCCAGGCCGCGTGGCGGCCGCCCTCAAGGGCGACGGTGATGGGTTTGCCGGCGAAGATGCCGGTGAGGCCCAGGTGCGCGGACCTGAGGGGCTGGCCCTCGGCGGAGCAGATGGTGTCGGCGAAGGTGAGGCGGGAGGCGATCGACTCGCCGGAGCGCATGACCCGCGGAACGAGCACGGCCGCGGTGCCGGCGAGGCAGATCCACATGAGGGCGGTGAACCAGGAGTAGCGCGACTGCTTGCGCCACTTGAGGACCTTGGCGTCGATGGGGCCGACGAGCAGGGCGAGGCCGACCATGCAGGTGCAGATGGCCCAGAAGACGCCGGTGCCGATGGGCGGGATGGTGGCGATGGTGTCGAGGGAACTGTTGATGGCGCCGGCGGTCTCAGACTCGTTGAGCTCGCCCCAGCCGCCCCAGTAGTACTGCTGCTGGTGGCCCCCGAGCTTGGCGCGTGGGGTGAGGGTGGGCGTCATGATCGCACGCCAGACCTTCTTGACGGCCTCGTCGTTCATGAGGGCCGCGGCGTTGCGGGGCTCGAAGCCGATGACGGTGACCATGCCCAGGCCGGCAGGGCCGTGGGCGACGAGGAAGCCGGCGGGGGTGTCATCACTGGGGCGGTGCGCGGGGTAGAGGGTCTTCCAGCCCAGGCGCTGGCCCTCAGGCGTGAGGTTGAGGGCGCGGGCCTGGTGGGTGGTCGCGGCGATGCCGGGCATCAGGTCTTTGATGTCGGAGCCGAGGGTGAAGACCTGCTGCTCGGTGCCGCTGATGGGGGCGGGGAGATCGGAGAGAAAGTCGGGCCAGGCGGGGCCGATCTGGTCGGCGCGGATGATGAGGCGGCCGCCGGCCTGCACCCAGGTGCTGATGGCAGTTTTGATGCGCGGGTCGACGCGGGCGAGGTCCTCCGCGGCGCACACCAGCATGTCGGCGGACTCGTACGCGGTCCAGCTCATCGGCAGGCGGCCGGGCTGGATGTTGGCCGGGAACATGTTGTCCCAGATCTGGTCGGGGTCGACGTTGGCGTTGGGCGGGTTGCCGAAGTTGTACGCGGAGGTGCCCTGGTTGACGTTGATCTGCTTGATCTCGAGGGCCTTCTTGGCGGAGGTCTCGCCGACGAGCACGGCGTGGCCGGCGCGCGCGAGGCCGATCCGGGGCATCTGGAGGTCGTCGCCCTGCGGCTGGCGGGCGTATCGGAGCTTGGTGCTATAGCCGGGGCCCGCGAGGGTGAAGACCAGCTCCCTGGCGTTGAACGCGGGGCTGAAGATGACCTCGACGGGCGTGATCTGGCCGGGCGTTGTTGCGACAGGGCCCACGTACATCACGGCGTTCTGCGTGCCGTCCTGCTGGCAGGTGAGGGTGAGGATGCCGGAGAAGGGCTTGTCCTGGCTGGTGACCCAGACGGTGGCGGGCTGCCAGCGTTCGCCGGAGAGCATGCCGGAGCCCCAGCCGAGGTCGACGTTGACGATCTCGACGGGTGGGGGTTTGCGACGCTTGGGTTTGTCTTGGGCGAGGGTGGAGGAGGTGAAGAGGAGGGAGAAGAGGAGCGTGAAGAGCAGCGCGGCGAATCGGTGGCGCACGGCGATGTGCGGGGCCCTCGCTGTTGCTGAGGGTGAAAGGATCTGGGAACTCGTCCGGAGCTTGCGCTCCGGTCTCGTATGCGTGTCGATGCTCGGACTCGTCACAGGTACACCTTGCGGTTGTAGATGAACCACTCGAACATGACGACGCCCAGGGCGGCAAGGAGGAACCAGGGCCAGAGGCGCTTGTCGGCCTCGGCGGAGCGCTTGGTTTCCTGCTTGACCTCGTCGTTGGCGAGCATGATGGTCTTCGCGGCGGCGAGGTCGGACTCGTTGGGGTCGAGCATGTTGCACACGTAGCTGCGGAGCACGCGGCCCGAGCCGTCCTCGAGGTCGGTAGGGCCGGCGGGGCCTTCCCAGGTGACGTCGTAGACGCCCGTCTTTTCGATGGGGCCGAAGACGATGCGGCCGTCGCTGGCCGCGGTGAGTGGTTGGGCGTCGTCGCCCGGCGGTTTCACGGTGATGTTCCTGGCGCCGACGGGGAGGCGGTCGGAGAGCTCGCGTCCCGGGAGGAGCATGCGGCCGGCGGTGTTGAAGACGTCCTCGCCCAGATAGTTGATGGTGGAGGCGAGGAAGAGGACGAAGCTGGGCTTGAAGGGCCAGTCGCTCTCGGCGGGGTCGAAGGGGACGACGATGGAGCGGAGATCGTTGGTGGTGACCTCGACGATCATGGGGCCGTTGTCGGCGGTGGCAAGGGACTCGGCGCCGAGCTCGCGGCTGACCTCGATCTGGCGCGAGGCGGCGATGTTGACGGAGGAGATGTTGGCGACGCGGAGGGCGGGGTGGTCGCGGTTCCAGTCGATGACGGCCGCGGCGGGGCCGGGGCCTTTGTCGGTGATCCCGAGGCCGGGGGGGACGACGCCGAGCATGAGATAGCGGCCGGGGGGGAGGGCTGTTGTCAGCCGCGGTCCGGGGGGCACCAGCTTCGCCGCGTCGGCGGTGGCTGGTGTTGGGGTGGTTCCTGTTGGCGGCGACGCTGGTGGCACGTTTGATGCCACCTCTGTCGTTGGCACCCAGCCGTTGAGGATGATGACGTCGTACTCGCCGACGCGGTTCTGGCGGACGAGCTCTTCGAACTCGGCGGGGGTCTTCTGGTCGAGGCGGGAGAGGGGCAGGCCGCCGAGCGCGGAGGTGATAAAGAGGTCGGTGCGGCCGACGATGGCGACGGCCATCTTCTTGGCGGGGGGCACGACGAGCCAGGCGCGGTCGTCGGTGGAGAGGACGTCGCCCTCGAGGGGCTCGCCGGTGCCGGAGGAGCGGAGGCGGACCTGGACGAGGGCGCCGCCGCCGCGTTCGAGCTGGAAGACCACGCCGCCGACGCCGGGGGTGATCTTGGCAGCGGGTGCTTCCTTCTTCTCGTCGTCGGGCCTGGGCGTGGCGGCGGGTGCGCCGGCGGCGGCCGCGGCTTCGCGCTCGCGGGCCTCGGCCTGGGCGGCGGCGCTGGCGGAGAGCTCGGTGCTGCTCGCGCCGGGGATGGTTGTGGAGCGGATGCCCGCGACGGTGCCGTCGATGAGCATCTCGATGTCGACCACGCGGTCCTGCCTATCGGCGTTCTGCACGGCGACGAAGATGGAGAGCTTCGCGGGGTCGTCGTAGTTGCGCTCGGAGCGGAGGCCGGTGATGCCGAGGTTGGTGGCGTTCTCGCGCCCGACGTGGTGGTACATCACGGTGTCGTCGGGGTCGGGGCGGGCCTTGTCGGCGTCGGGGAGCTTGCCGTCGGTGTAGAGGTGCATGGTGACGGGGGCGCCGACGGTGAGGCCCTCGACGGCGTTGCCCTCGACCACGCGCTTGGGCTTGTGGGCCATGGCGAGGCGCATGGCTTCTTCGAGCGAGGTGGGGCCCTCTGAGATGGTGATGGACTCAATAGCGGTCTTGAGCGCGGCCTTGTCGTTGGTGAACTGTTGGCGGACGTCGCCGCCGCCGGCGAACGAGATCACCATGGCCTCGTCGGCGGTGCTGCGGTTGAACATGTTGCCCTCGCCGAGGGATTCGACCAGGGCGATGGCCTGCTTCTTGGCGGCGTCGAGGCGGGAGACCGGGTTGCCGTTGTCGTCCTCGTCGAGCGCGGCCATGGAGCCGGAGCGGTCGATGAGGATGACGTGCTTGTTGCCGATGACGTTCTGGCCCTTCATCGTGAGCTGGCCGAGGGCGCCGATGATGCCGGCGAGGGCGAGCAGCTGGAGGAAGAGCAGGAGGTTCTTGCGGAGCTTTTGGAAAGGGGCGTTGGCCTGGAGGTCCTGGATGGACTTCTTCCAGAGGAGGGTGGTGGAGACCTCGAGGTCGCGCCGGCGGAGTTTGAGGAAGTAGAGGATCACGAGCGTCGGCACGGCGATGCTCGCGGCGATGATGGCGTAGGTGGGGGTGAGCCAGGTCATGGCGCGACCTCCTTAGGAAGTGGCAGAGTGGCAAAGTGGCAGAGTGGCAAAGTGCGCAAGCGATCACTCCTGGTCCACTTTGCCACTTCGCCACTGTGCCACTTTGCCACTATCACTTCACCACCCCCCTCTTGCGCAGGTAGTCCAGGATCAGCACATCGATGGGCGTGTCGCTGCGGACGGTGAGCATCTGCATGTCACGCCGCAGGCAGAAAGCGTTGATCTCCTGGCAGTAGGCGGCGAGGTTGGCCTTGTAGCGCTTCATCAGCGGGGCGGAGATCGTGACCTCAGCGAGATCGGCGTCTTCGACGTCCTTGAGGCGGAGGTCGCCGGTGACGGGCGGCTCGAGCTCCTGCGGTGAAAGCACCTGGATGCAGAAGACGTCGTAGCCGTGGCCGACCAGGCGGCGGAGGCCGTCCTCGTAGCCCTCTTTGAAGAAGAAGTCGGAGAAGACGAGCATGACGCCCTTGCCGCGGCGGGTGAGGGCGATGCGTTCGCAAGCTTCCTTAAAGGAGAAGCTGCCGGCGGGCTCGAGGGTGCAGAGGAAGCGGGCGAGGTCGTGGGTGCGGCGGCGGCCGCGGAGGTCGCGGAGCGCGCCGGCGACGGAGCCCTCGGCGGCGCCCATGGCGGTGCAGGAGACGCGGTTGAGGTTGACGAGGCCGACGTAGCCCATGGCCATGGCGGCCTTCTGCATGAAAAGGAACTTGCTGGGCTCGCCGCAGTCGGAAGAGGCGGAGGCGTCGATGACGACGGAGAGGGAGAGGTCTTCTTCTTCGAGGAAGAGTTTCAAGAAGAGGTGGTCGAGGCGGGCGTAGATGTTCCAGTCGATGTGGCGGATGTCGTCGCCGGAGACATACTGGCGGTGGTCGGCGAACTCGACGGACTGGCCGCGTTTCTTGGAGCGGCGCTCGCCCTTGAGCTTGCCGAAGAAGACGCGCTTGGAGGAGAGGTCGAGGTTCTCGAGCTTGGCGATGAGCTCGTTCGAGAGGAGGTCCTCGATGCCTTTGGGGCGGGATGGGGCTTGTGTCTTCAGCACTCGTGTGGCTCGGAGAAAGGCGCTACCGCGGAGTTTGCGGAGTGAGCGGAGTTGCGCGGAGTTTCTTCTGAGAGGAATGAGCGGGGGAGTGGGGTCCTGGATGTGAGGACGCGGCGGTAGATGCCGGACTTGAGGCTCGGGGTATTGAAGTTGATCAGCAGGCCCAGGGGCATCCCTGTCGAGCGCATGTAGCTCATCATCACGCCGATATGGCCGTCGCTGACTTTCTCCGTTGACTTGAGCTCAACGATGACGAGCCCGCCGACAAGGAGGTCAACAACCTGATCACCGATCTCGATCTCCTCGTACCGGACGCGGAGACGCTTCTGCCGCTCGAACGGGATTCCTCGCTTCGTGAGTTCGTAGGCGAGGGCCTCCTCGTACAATCGCTCGAGTAACCCGGGTCCGAGGACGGAATGCACTTTGAACGCGGCCGCGAGGATCTGGTCGGTCACCCGATTCCACTCTTCGGGAACATCGCGCGGTCCGGGCCTGTGCTCGTTCTGCTTCATCCTGATTCAAACTCCGCGCGACTCCGCCTACTCCGCAAACTCCGCGGTGGTGCCTTGCCTTACACACCCGCCTTCACGGGCTCGGTGGGGGTCATGTCGACGATCTGCTTCACCAGGGCGTCGGGGTCGACGCGGTCGGCTTCGGCTTCGAAGTTGAGGATCAGGCGGTGGCGGAGGGCCATGGCGGCCACGCTGCGGATGTCGGCGAAGCTGACGTGGTAGCGGCCTTCGACCAGGGCCCGGACCTTGCCGCCGAGCATCAGGGCCTGGGCGGCGCGGGGGCTGGCGCCGCAGCGGACGTACTTGTTGGTGGGGCCGCTCGCGCCGCCCGCGGCCATCACGCCCATGGGGTGCGTGGCGAGGACGAGGCGGGCGACGTACTCCTTGACGTGCGGGGCGACGATGACGCCGCGGGCCAGCTGCTGCATGGCGAGGATGGTGGGGCCGTCGAGGATCTTGCTGCTCTCGGGCTGCTGGGTGGCGGTGGTGCGGTCGAGGATGGTCATGAGGTCATCGAGCTGTGAGTAGCCGACGACGATCTTGAAGATGAAGCGGTCGAGCTGGGCTTCGGGGAGCGGGTAGGTG